>NZ_JAGGOK010000036.1 GCF_018614615.1 Streptomyces sp. ISL-100
GATCAAACCCGGAACGGTTCAGGGTCGTGTACGTGTCCGCCGTGATGGTGATCGAGGAGTGGTCGAGCATCTGCTGGTTCCCACAGGGCTGTGGGACGTCCAGCCGCTTCGTCCGATCGCCGGCTCACGGGGCGACGGTAGGAGCATGCACAGCGAAGGCGTCGTTGTGCCAGGTCGACACGTACTTTGGCCGGAAGAGCATTGCTGCTGCAACCAGCGGGCTGATACTCATGAAGGTCCTGTTGTCAGTGGTCTGAGCGATGCTGAGCCCAGCTGCAGGTACGTATCTGCCAAGAGATGCACGGGGGTTGCTGTGACGGGGTGGGACATCGCGCCTGCGGGGGTGCAGTCAGTGGTCTCTCAGGTGAGAGAGGCTGCGGACGGTATGAGTGCCGGGATCCGGCTGTACGGGGCAAGCGTTCAGGGGGCGATGGAGTCGGCGGGCACGCTGGCGTTCGGTGGAGAGAGTGCCGGAGGCGGTGGCCGGGCGACCGGGCTGGTAGCGGTGGCGTTGGGGCAGTTCGTCGAGGGGACGGAGACTGACGTGGCGTTCTTGCCGCTGCGTGCCAGGAACTCGGCGAACGGCGCCATCGAGGCGACCAATGCGTACCTCGCCGGGAGTCTGGAGCAGGCGTGGAACGCCCAGCGGCAGGCGACGCTGGCGCCTGACGTGACGGCGTTTCTGGAGGCGGCCCGCAGGCGGGCGGGCGAGAGGTGATCAGTCCGGAGAAGATACCCACCTTCACCGGTGACCTAGTCGAGCTGCAGCGGCAGGTCACCGCTCTGCGGCGGGCTGCGAATGCGATCAGCGAGCGCGGCAGCGATGTCCACACCCGCTTCCAGCACCTGAACGCCTCGTACAAGGCGCCTGAGGCGGGGCAGCTGCTTGCCACCACGCAGGCGGTGCAGGACACCTCCGGCACCTTCGCCGGCCGACTGGAGACGGTGGCCGGGGCGCTCGAGACGTACGCGGTCGAAGTCGCCGGGCTCATCAAGCAGCTGGAGAAGCTGCGCTGGCGGGCGGCGGCGTTCGTGGAGTCGGTCAAGGACGACGAGGGCCCGTTCGAGAACTGGCGGAAGGACGAGGACAAGGTCGCCGAGCACCAGGCGATCTGGGACGGGGTGAACACGGCGACCGCCGCGTTCCAGCAGGCCGAGGTGACCTGCGCCGACAAGATCACCGCGTTGGTGGACGGCACCCAGTGGCATATCAACGACGGCAGCCCCAAGCAGAAGAACCCTTACGGCTTCAGCGCCGAGCAGCTGGCCCAGGCCGATTCCCTTCCGTGGGGCAGTCCGGAGCACCGCGAGATGCTGCCGTTCGGGATCGATTACCACCTGGAGCAGGTAGGGATCAGCGTGTGGGACAACGCTGCCGGCTCGGTCGAGGGACTGATCGATCTCTTCAGTACCGGCGAGGAGGGAGGCGCCGCCCGCGAGGGACTGTTCCGGGTGATCGTCGGCGCTGAGGGCTATCTCCTCGACCCGCACGGCGATCGCAAGGACCTCTCGCCGTTCATGAAAAAGCTCATGGACGACAGCAAGCCGCACGCCAAGGAGTTCGGCAAGTCGTTCGTCGCCTGGGACGACTGGGGCACCAACTCCGGCAAGGCAGTGGGCACGATCATCTTCAACGGCCTCACCCTGGGCGCCGGACCATTGGGTGCGGCCTCGAAGGTCGGCTCGGCGGCCGGCAAGGCGGGCGCGGCTTCCCGCGTGGCCGGCACCCTGGCCAAGGTGGGCGAGGTCCTGGACCCGATCGGCGCGGCAGCCAAGACGGTCGGCGTCGCCGTTCGCACCCTGCCGAGGGTCGCCGACCTCACTGCAGGGGTCCGCGCCGCCACCGATGCCACCGCAACCGCGGGCAGGGCGCACAGTGTCATCGAGTTCCCTGACGGCTCCCAGCTCCGCGTCGAAGACGGCCAGTTCACGCCCGGCAGGAAGGGCGTGCCCGACACCACGCCAGCCCCCCACGAACCGGCCGCCGGCACCCGCACGCCTTCGAGTGAGGTTCCCCGTCGGCACGAACTGGTCGGCGCGGGCGCGCGCGCACCCGAAGCCACCGGGCATACGGGCGACAACCTGCCACCCAACGCTAGCCACGATGTGTCCAGCGGGGCTGGTTCTCACGACAGTCCCGCGACCCACAGCGGTCACGCGGGCGTAGGTGACCAGCACGGACGTCACGAAACCGGAGCAGGGTCACCTTCCGGTGGCGGGCACGGAGCCGAGACCCCGGATTCCGGCTCTTCGGGGCACTCAGACGCCACACCCCCTGCGGATGGCGGCGATGGCACCGGGCATGCCAATGACGGCCACGGCGGCGGTGAGGACCCTGGCCCTACGCCCTCAGGCCCCATGGAGCGAGGGGGCGATGCCGAGCACCTGCTACGTGAGGGAATCCGCAGCATTCCCAAG
Organism: Streptomyces sp. ISL-100; assembly: GCF_018614615.1. Classification (GTDB taxonomy): domain Bacteria; phylum Actinomycetota; class Actinomycetes; order Streptomycetales; family Streptomycetaceae; genus Streptomyces. The sequence continues at coordinate 2,419 of NZ_JAGGOK010000036.1, forward strand.
AACACTATGAAGCCCAAAGTGGTCGAGAAGATCGTGGAAAGGCTGGGGGAGTCCCCTTCGGGGCGTGAAATCGCTGACATCATCAGTTCCGGCCATCTGTCACAGTCCCCCGGATTTAGGGACACCGTCTCCATGTTGGGTTCCGGTCGCCCGGACCAATTTCCTCGGGCCGTGGACCAGCTCCGGCTTGGCGACCAGTTCTACAGAAGCGGCCTGCGCCACATCGAGTTCGAAGTCAAGAATCCTGCGATCAAGGCGGACATCGATGTGCGGGTGACAGACGACACAGGAAACAGCTTCGGCTACCAGATGAAGCGGCTCAACAATCCCAAGAACCCATTCGACTCGATCGCCAAGCCGGACAACCTGGGGCAATTGTCAAAGTCTGTGGCCGACCATAAAGTCATGCTCATCGACGGCCAGGGATCAGTCGCCGAGTGGGAAGCCCGAGGGATTCCGGAAGAACTCCTACAAGTACACCGAGGCGAGCACCCGTTCAAGAGTGAGAAGGGGCGTGGCATCCTGTTCGTACTCCGGCTCGACGACGGTACGATCATTATCCCGCCGGGCTCCAAGGTCGACCCACGAGGTGTTCTGTGATTACGACGACCCCTGTCGGAAGCTGGTCCTGGGAGACCAAAACGCAGATCTCCGACGATGACCTTGCGACACGGTGCACACAAGGGGTTCTCAACGCCTGGATGGTCCTGCGCGCGCGCGGTCTCGCCGAAGGCAACGCGCGCGCCGACCTCACCGTCCGAGCCAAGGATGATGACACCGTCCTGCTCGGCCTGAAGAGAGTGCGCGTAGACCTACAGAGCGCTCTCTCCGGGGATCAATTCTTCAGCAACCTGCCGACCATCGACTGGGATCGTGGTGGCGTGGTGACGATCGACCTCTCAACGCCTGGCGCCTGCCTCCGAGCCGGCCAGCCGCGTCACGTCGAAAAGCTCTTCACGATCTCCGTTGACGCGTGGGCGAGCGGTGCGGGAACTCTGACACTTCACACGTTCTCAGATGCCTGGATGTCCCACGACCTTCGCGGTCACAAGCAGCCCGAGGTGCAGGAGGAGAACGCTCCACGCCTTAAGTCCGCTCTCGCTGCCATCGAGCAGCTGACAGAGGCTGAGACCATTCCCTCGGACCCCACTTCGTACGGAATCCCAACCGAAGACGGTTTCGAAGACCTTCCGGACGAAGACCCGGACCTGCTGGACTCCTGGCACATGTTCGAGGTCCCGCGCCGAACTGAGCAGATTCAGGCGAAGCTTCCACCGAGCGCGGTGTCATTCAGAACGGAGACCAACTCACCCGTCGAGTTTTTTGAAGTGGCTGTCGGCGGTCGCGTTGTCGGTTACCTGTGGGCAGCTGACGGCGACGACGCCGCAGGGTACGAGCCGCGTACCCCTGCTGGCGATGAGGCGCTCGACGCCGGATGCTCATGGCTGGCACGCCTCAGCGAGGCAAAGAAGCGCGGGCTTTCTCCGTCCCAGGCGTTGCGTGACCTGTCACCATGGCCCGGCGACTCACAGACCGGGACCATCGTGTCCGCCTCACTGCGAGAAGCCTCCTCACTGGAGGATCTGCAGGAACTCTCGGGACGCGAGTGACGACCCGCCGGATGGCCAAAGCAGTGAGCGCGAAGAGCAGGACGTCATCGCCCTCGCCCCGGAGATGCCGGATGCCCGCAGTGTGCTTGCCGGGCTGTACGCCGGTGGTCCCGATCTTCGGGTAAGCAGCAGCGACGACGGGGCTGTCATCCAGCTGCGCACGCCGAACGGACCCACATTCCCGTAAGGAACACCATGTCGAAATTGATGCGCGCGCCGCGGGAATGCGGTTCGTGGTCCTGGGACCTCTCCGAGGTTGCCGCACCGGGTCTGGATTCAGCGTTTTCTACGGCGGCACGGATGACTGAGGTGCTTGTTCGGCTTGAGCTGCTCACTCCCGCCAAGCTTGAGTACCGCTGGCACGTATTGGGCGTCGGCACAACCGGCATCACGAGCAGTCTTGAGCTCACTAAATCTCTTGGAGACCCGAGCCTTCCGGAACGACTGCTCGGCAGTCGCCCCGTCGGGTTTCCCACCGCGGAAATCGGTGGCCTTCACGTCATTGGCGCAGGGACATGGCTTGACGCGACAGGACAGCCCCAAAAAGAGGTGCAGCTGATTAATTTGTCCGTATCTCCAGCTCCTGTCGGCCTCTCGGCGGAACTGTCCGTGCATCACGACATTTGGGCCTGGTACGACTTTTCGGGCCGTCCGCATCCTGAGGTCTACCGCTACAACGCACCACGGCTCGCGGCAGCCTTGAAGGAGCTCGGCAGTCTGCTCGGCATGACCCCCGAACCGGGTGAGCCCACCTACTTCGGCGCCGCCACGCCTGAAGGGCTGGCCACGCCGGATGCGTATGACGATGGCTTGGGGCCCGATCTCACAGGCAGGCTCTGATTCGACCAAAGCCGACCTCCCTCTGACGCTGACGGCAGTCGACCACCGCTGAAGGATTTTCGTGACACAGGACGTCATTGCCCTCACCCCGGAGATGCCGGATGCCCGCAGTGTGCTTGCCGGGCTGTACGCCGGTGGTCCCGATCTTCGGGTGAGCAGCAGCGCCGAAGGGGCTGTCGTCCATTTGCGTACGCAGGACGGGCGCTCCGTCGTGACGGTCGAGGTTCCGCTGTTCGTGCAAGTGCCCGGTGAGGTGCGCCGGTTGCTCGGTGCGGGGGCGGGAGCCGAGGCGCCGGTGTGGTGGACCGAGGTGAGGGCGACCACGGCGGTCGCGGAAGCCGAGCGGCTGGCCGGATCGGTAGCCGGGCGGCTGACCGCGTTGCTGGGCGGGTCCACCTGGCCGGCCGACGCAGCGCACACCGACGTCGTCGCCGTGTCCTCCGAGGACAATGGCAGCCCCGTCGACAGCCCGCTTGCCGTCGACGTCCTCACGCCCCAGGCCGCCGTGATCCTCCAGGACCGTCCTGTTGTCGCCGCAACCACCTGGCTAACCGACTTGATACAAACCTGCATCCCGTCGGGACGCGAAGTACAGATCGTCACCCCGCCCGGCACGCGGCTGACCCTGCCCGTCCGCACCCTGCTGACCAAGGTCCCGGCCCGCTGGATCGTCCGGGACCCCGACTGCGGCTACTACGACGGTCTCACCGGTGCCGTACTCCACTGGCACGAAGGCCGCTTCACCCAGGCCCTCACGTTGGACGGCCGCACTCCGATCGCGGACGCGTTCCGCTCCGGCACCGGCACCGGCGGGCAAGACGAACAGCAGCTTCACCTCTCCATCCGCACCACCCACCCCGCGGCCGAAGACCTCCTCCTCGGCAGCGCTCTGGAAGCCGCCTGGCAGGCCCTCACCGGCACCCCACCCGCCGGATGGTCAACCGCAGAGCCCGTCAACCAGCCCTGGTCACCGAGACAGCTCACCGAACTGGCCCGCACCCGTGCCAAGAAGGCCGCCCCCACCTGGCTGGTCGCCGTCGGAACCCCCGACAGCCCGGCGATCGCCACCTGCCGCATCATCCGCACTACGGCCGGAGTTGAGGAACACATCACCCTCGCCGTCGGCCACACCCCAAACCGGACCCCGCCCCTCGACACCCTTCCCGTACTGGCCGAGACCCTCGCCGCCCGGCACAACCTCACCTCAATGCTCACGCACCTGCGCCCCGGCCGCGCCGACCTGACCACCCCGCCCCACCACGAGCCGCCCCCGGTCCCGCTCTCCTTCACCCTCGGCCCCGACGCCGTACACACCGTCGGCCGCACCCACGCCGAAGCCTTCCAGCGCCCGCGCCCGACGCGCCTCGGCCCCGCAACGCGCTCCGCTCTGCACTACACCCTCGGCAACGGCACCGATCCCACCGCCTGGCAACATCTCCAGGACCTCAACAACCACCTGAAAAGCCGCCAGTGAAATTCCGGCTGAGCCAGCGCGGCACGGACAGGTGTCGCAAGATCGGGGCCGATTGCCGGTCAACGGAGAAACCGGGACTCAGCACTCACCCGTCTCACGGCATCGGTCGCAGTCATGCCCCGGTTTCATAAGCGCATTCTGCGCTCCTCGGCGGCCCTGAGCCGGCCGGTCACCCACAGCCGTGTACCGGGCAGATCCTTCAGCGAGCTGCCCGTAGCAACGGTGAGAAGAACCGATGCTGCCCGCCGCTCAGGCGTCCTGCCTCCGCAGGTGGGCTAGGACGTCTGCGACCTCGAGGTCGGACCGGTCCTTGTCCCCCTCCCAGCGGGACATGACCGCGACCGCAGCCTCGGCCATGTCCGCGGGGAGCCCGGCCGCACGCAACGTCTCGGCGATGTCCTGCATCTCGGGGGCCCAGCGCCAGGCCCGTGCCGCCACGCTGGGCAGGTAGGCGGGGTCGGACAGGATGTTGGACGCCATGATCTCGGCCTCCGCCGTGAGCTGGTCGCCGACGCCATGCGCGTCAGCGAGTGCGTGAGCGACTCCGGCGAGCGTTCGGGCGGCCTTTTGGTAGCTGGCGAAGGCCATTTTCAAGGCGGAGGCGGATCCAATGTTGCCGCTCGCACGGCGGATGTGCAGGCAGGTGTCCTTGAACAGGGTGTCCACCAAGTCGGCGGAGTGGCTGTCTCCGGCGAGGTAGAGGCGCGCGCTCCGCTGACCGCCGGGTGGCGGACCGAAGATCGCTCCGTCGAGGACGGTGCGCCCGGGCCGAATCCGCTCTGCGATGTGCTGCATCCGCTGCGGGTTGATCGCGTTGGCATCGACGTACACCCCGCTGAAGGCACGGTCGGCGACGCTCGCCGCCACGTCCTCCGCGGCCTGCGGCGGGCAGACCGAAAGGACGACGTCGCTTCTCTCCAGCGCCTCGCCGAGAGAGTCGCATGCGGTAGCGCCGGCTTCCATCGCCCGGCGCCGCGTCGCCTCGCTTCGGTCATCCGGCACCCAAAGCACCTCGTGGCCTGCCTCGACCGCTTGGGCAGCGACGGCGGCACCCATGGAGCCGGGGTGCAAGAGGGTAACGGTGGTCACTGGCTGCCTCCGGGAGGGAGCTGGGCGGGCGAGCGTTCCTGATGAGCAATGATCGACTCTCGAAGTCCGATCGCGGAAGGCGACCCCGCTCCTGGGTGCAGCGCGAGCTGACGACTGAAGTGACCGATCCGGCGATCGACGCTCTCAGTGCGGCGTCGCGCATTAACGCCGAGGACGGGGTGGATCTGAGTCGCGGCGCCCTCGATATCACCTCGGCCCAGCCGGGCCATGGCCAGGTCCATGCGGGCCAGGGACATCTCCCCCAGCCGTTCCTGTCCCGGCGGTGCGGCCTGGAACATCTCCACCGCTTCGTCGGCGCGAGCCTCGGCGTCGCTGAGATGCTGGGTACCGGCCAGCCAGAGGTGGGTACTGCTGGCGTAGAAGAGCTGCTTCTCGACGGGGAAGGCCATCATCCCGCCGGGCAGTTCGTCACCTTCCGCGAGACGTTCACGCAGACGGTCAGCGGCGCTGAGGGCGGCCAGGGCGTCGCTGCCCCTGTTCAGCTGGCCGTACGCGCGTGCCTTGATGCTCTCCAGGCGGATCTGAGCCGTGCCGGACTCCGGTGTGAAGACGCTTCCGGCTTCGGCCAGGCGGACGGCGTCGGACGGGCGGCCGTCCCAGTACGAGATCAGGGCCTGAAGCCCGCGCACCCAGGAGCGCAGGCCGTTATGCCCGGCCAGTTCCCCGAACAGGAAAGCCGTGCGGGCCTGCGTCTCGGCTGCGTCGTAGCGGCCCAGGTCGAAGCTGGCGTTCGCCAGTACGCCGCACAGGACGCCGGCGCCCACGTAGAGGTCACAGGTGTACTGCGGTGGCTGACGCCCTTCGAGGAGTGCGAAGGCGTGGTCACGCAGGGTGCGTACTTCGCGGAAGAGGGGCCCGACGGGCCGGTTGGGGTACGAAACGACGATGCGGCGGATGTCAGCTTCCAGCTGCTCCAGCGTGTGCGGTCCCACATTGCTGCTCTCTGCCTTGGCCGCGAACTGCGCCGACTCGTTGGCCGCCGCCATGACCACGTCTTCAAGGCCGTACTCGGACGGATCCCCTGCTTGGCCCCCGTCAGCCGCTGGACGAAGCGGCGAAGGCCCTGGTCCGGACGACGCAGGCCCGAGCAGACGGGCGGCCGGGATGCCCGGGAACATGAACTCCAGGACGCGACGAGCGACCGTCTGCGGGGTGCGCACCTCTCCGTGCGCGTATCGGAAGAACTGCCGCTTCTCGATCGTCGCGGTCGAGATCGAGCGAGGGCCTTCCAACTCCGCTAACTGCTTGGCCGCTTGTTCGTATCGCGTCTTGAAGACCTGGTAGTCCTGCCAGCCCCGCTGGTTGATCAGGGTCTGGAAGAGGGTCGGTCCCGATTGCTCCACAGCCGCTCCCTCGCGCCGGCGCCTTCCTCTGGCCACCACGCTAGACAGCAACTGCGCTCAGGTGCAGACCCGTTGGGAAGAATACGCGGACGCACGGCCAATAGACATCGGTTAGGCATGAAGGGACCGCGTTAGTCATCGCTTAGGGGCTCGTTCAGGCACGAACGGTGGAGCACACTGCGGTCTTCGCCACGGCAACACGCACACCCTTCGAGATCACGTTCCCCGCCGTGGGTACGCAAAGCCAGGCAGCTCAGGAGGCCCGCTCATGGCAGCGCACCACCAGCTCGCATTCCCCGTCGCCCAAACGGCAGCCGCCGCCCAGCAGGCACGACACCGCGTCGTAGCCTCCGTTCGCGCCTGGGACATACAGCTCGGCGAGGACGAACTGGACGGAATCGAGCTGGTCGCCGCTGAACTGGTCACCAACGCCGTGCTGCATGCCACGTCGGGCCCCGTCATGGTCGGGGTCCACCGAACGGGTGCTGCGCTGGTCGTCGAAGTGCACGACACCTCGCAGGCTTTCCCGGAGACGGGCCCCGTGGATGTGAATGCCGAGTCCGGGCGGGGGCTGCACCTCGTGTCTGTACTCGCCGACCGCCATGGAACCGATCTCACCCCGACTGGCAAACGCTGCTGGGCCGAGTTCGACGTGGCCCAGCGGGGCTGTGGCTCAGACGGCGGACCGGGTCAGCGGCCGAGAGCTACAACGGGCCTCCTGCTCACCGAGGAGACCGGACGTCAAGGCGGCGCGGAGTCTCGTCCACCGTCGGTGCAGCAGTCCTCCTCGCACACGCAGGCGACGGAAGGGCGCCCGACAGTGGCCGAGTGGAGGGCCTGGCGGCGCCAGGGACGCCAACGAGCCAGCTCATCGACTGAATGGGGCCGATTTGACAGGCAGTTGGGGGCCTAGAAGGCCGATGAAGATCTTGAAATCGCGCCCGGCTTGCACCGGTTCAGCCCGATTGACATTTACCGGCAATCCGGGGTGAGTCGGGCGGTCCGAGCAAGATCTTCAGGAGTCTTCTAGACTCGTGCGCTTCTCTGACTGCCCGCCCCAGCAGGGGTCGGCCTCGGGACATGTCCGAACGGGGCCAGGGCCTCGGCTCTGCCCATTCCCGACCAAGTGGAGGTTGTTGTGCCTGAGAAGGTCACGAAGGAAAAGGTGCTCGTCTACGTCGTACGCGACGGTCGGCTGCTGGTGTTCCGCCACACCGACTACACCTACGAGGAGGTCGGCATCCAGGTGCCGGCGGGCAGCATCCGACCCGGCGAGACGCCGGAGGCCGCCGCTCTGCGCGAGGCCCGTGAGGAAACGGGCCTGTCGGACTTCAAGATCGCGCGCAAGCTCGGCGAGACCGAGTACGACATCAGCCCGTACCGGTTCGAGATCCAGCACCGGCACGTCTTCCACCTGGAACTCACCGAGCCGACCCCCGAGCGGTGGATGAGCCAGGAGGACCACGACGGCGAGCAGGAGCCCACTCATTTCGAGTGCTTCTGGATCCCGCTGGAGGCCGCGCACATTCTCCAGTCTGGACAGGGCGCCCTGCTGGGATGCCTGTCCGACTAGCCACCCGTCCGGTCACGGCAGCATAGGAGAGGCAGCCGATGTACCTCAGCACAGAACAGCGCCATCCGATCGAGGGGCTCTACCGGGGCCTGGACGTCGACGACACCGGCACCGCGGTGTCGGTCATCGTCAAGACACGCGGCGAGACGTGCGACATCGACTGCCTCTACTGCTACGAGAAGCGCAAAGAGGCCCCCGGAGGGGCGCGGGTGGGTGCCGACCAGATCAGGCGCCTGGCAAACCTCTTCAGGGGCCGGCCGCTCGCCGTCGAACTCCACGGCGGCGAGCCGCTGACCGCAGGCCGCGACCACATCGCCGAGATCCTCACGGAGCTGGCCGACCTGCCCCAGGTCGTCCGCGTCACCCTGCAGACCAACGGTGTCCTGCTCGACGCGGACTGGCTCGACATGTTCGACGACCTCTGCCCGGACCTCCACATTGGCATCTCCCTTGATGGAGACGCCCAGGGCAACGCCTGGCGGGTCGGCTACGACGGAAAACCCGTCTACCCGCGCGCCGCCGCGTCCCTGAGTCTCCTGGCCGAACGGGGCCGCAGCGTTGGCGTAATCGCCGCGGTGACCCCGGCGGTGCTGGGCCGCGCCAAGGAGGTCCTGGACCATCTCGCCGGCTTCGGTTCCGTCAACGCGATCAGCTTCGTTCCCTGCTTCGACTCCACGATCCGCCGCTCCACCGCCCTGCCAGGACGACGCAAGACAGCCAGCCGCTTACTCCAGCAGACCGCCGTGAACGGCACCGACGGCCCCGCCTGGGCGGTCCACCCCGACGAGTACGCACAGTTCGTCCTCGCCGCCACCGCCCACTGGATCACCGCCGGACACTTCGCCCGCATCAAACTCGAACCAGCCGTCTCCACGATCCGGCGGTTACAGGGCCTGCAGACGAGCTTCTGCCACTTTTCCGATCTCAAGTGCGACCACGTCTTCACCCTCTACCCCGATGGCCGCCTCGGCAGTTGCGACGAACTGCCCTGGCCCCAGGCCCGCCTGACCCAGCTCGAAACAGCCAACGACCAGCGCGAGGTGATCGCCGCCCAGCAGGGCTCCCTCCTGCTGAACCAGGGCAAGGCGCTGATGGACAAGTGCACGACCTGCGGCTATCGCGACACGTGCGGCGGTGGCTGCATTGCCACCCGCTGGCGCATGGACCCAGCCGACGATCAGGACGCGTACTGCGACTACCGGATGCGGATGATCGACGGCATCGCGGCTCTCCTCGCCCAGCCCGCGCACCCCGCCGGTGCCTGGTGCCAGAGCCTGCGCTGGCGCCCGCGGACCCCCAACAGCATGCGCGACGTGAACGCCTTCCTCACCCGCTGGGGCAACCCGGCCGCCGCCCGCGGGGAAGTGAGGCTGCACACCAGCGAGCACGGCAACATCAACACCGTCGGCCTCGCCGGCGTCCACGAGGCCGACGATCTCGACCCCGCCCACCCCATGTGGCGGGCAGCCATCGAGCCGGGCGTCTGGCCGCTGGTGGACACCATCACCCGCGCCTGGGGTCTGATCACCTACGACAGCTGCCAGGGCCACCCGTACACCGGCCTGGACCTCCCCCCTGCTGGTCTACGAGTCGGCATACTCGTCCGCGAGCGGGAAGAGTACGCCCGCACGGCCGCAGCTCTGTGCCGGGCTGCCACCGCCGCGAGCCCTGCCCTACCCGCAGGCATCCAAGCCAGCGTTGGCCGCTCGGAACTCATCTGCGAGAACTCGGGCACCACGACCCCAGTCCTCGACCTGACCCTGGACCCCAGCCCTGGCCACGGGTGGGACACCTACTTCGCCAACCTGGCCACGGCCGCCGCCACCTTCACCGCAGCCCTCACCGTTGAGCACCCGGACACGGGCACCACGTGCGCCTGCCCGCTGCCCGCACCGGCCACAGAGGCAGAAACGGTACTGCTGTGAAGCCCGGTGACGAGGTGACCGTCCACCAGTTACTGGGACGCATTGTCTATTTCCATGCGCTGTTCATCGAACCCGCCCTCGCCTCGGACGACCAGCCCGGCACGGGCAAGCCATGCTGCAACCACGAGAACACCACAGGGCCCGGACAGCCGGACGTCGGCACGATGCTGCATGGCACCGCGTGGACAGTCCTCGACGAAATCGCCCGCACCCTCGGCGGACACCTGCTGCCCTGCCCCAAGTCCGACCGCCACTGCTGCGCGACCTGTCGGGTCGCCGACTCGGGCGCAGCCATCTCCCATGCGTGGACGATCACCGAGCACCGCGCCTACCACCGGCCCCCGCCCACCGACCGGCTCAGGCATGCAAGCCGCACCACGGCCGCCACACGCCTCGCCCGCGTCTTCGCCCGGCAGTACGACATCCGCTGCCCCGCCCTGTCCAGGGCCCAGGCGGCTGACGCCAGCCCGCTGCCCGACAGCGCCGAACTGCCGCTAACCGGAGAACTCCTCGCGCTGTGGCAGAACCCGCTGGCCGCGACCAGCAGCCCGGTCGTCAGCTGGCTCAACCACTGCACGGACCTGAACGACATCCACCGCGTGCTCCAGCAAAGGGGGACCACGAAGTGATCCACATAGCCGAGACCGTCGGCGTCGGCAGCATTGAGAATTTCCTCAGCACCGACGAGCGCTCTCAACTTGCCTCTCTCATGGACGAGTTCCTTCTCGCCGAGGAGGCCGAGCGCTTCGGCGATGATCGCCGCACCTCCATCCACGAGATCCCCGGCCACAGCACCGAGCAGGCCATGGCCATCTACGAGCCCGCCGGACGCATCGAGATCCCCTCCCTCCCCGAGGCCGCCGAAAAGCTCCTGGGCGACGCCTTCGAACGCGCCCGCCCGGCCCTGTCCCGTGTCATGCCCTCCATCACCCTGTGCCGCCCCTGGACGTACGTGGAATACGGGGTAGGCCAACACATCACCAGCCACCTCGACGGCATTGCCCCCGACCCACTCGCCTGGCCCCGCCAGATCGCCGGCATCAGCGTCGTGATCACCCAGGCCGACGCCGGAGGCGGCTTCTACGTCGAGACCGCCTCCAGCGACCGCCTGTGGAACGGCCATGCGCCAAATGCCACCGCCAACGGCTACGCGGAAAGCATGTGGTTGGCCCACGACGGAGCCGACAACTCCGCCACCTGGTTCCAGCAGATGCCCCGCACCCGCTGGAGCGTCACCCCAGCTCCCGGGACCGCCCTGCTGTACGGCTCCCAGCTCGCCCACGGCACCCTCCCCGTCGCCGCGGGCAGGGTGGCCAAGTTCATCAGCTGGCTGGTCGCCGAACCCACCACGGCGGAGTAGCGCATGCTCCTGGCCCTGGAAGGCATAGCCGGCGCTGGAAAGAGCACCCTCCGAGACCGGCTCCTGGCAGACGCCCACACCGAAGGCATCCCCCTCAGCCACATCGGCCAGTTCTCCTGGCTCTCCCACCCGGCCACCCGCACCCTGGTCCGCCTGCGGGCCGGGCATGGGGGCGACCCCGACGAGGCCATCGGTGCCGCCTGCCAGGACCTGACCCTTCACTACCGCTTTAACCTCTCCCCCGCCCTCGCCCATGGCCCAGTCCTCGCCGACCGGCTCACCCTCTCCACCGCCTGCTTGCTCTCTCTGCTCCACCAACGGCCCGTCGACGAGTACGTCGAACGCCTTGCCGAAGACGAGCGGGCCCGCCCCCAGCTAACCGTCCTGCTGACCACCGAGCCCGGCATCTGCCATGCCCGCATCACCAGACGGACAACCGCCCGCCGCTTCACCGAGCACCCCGAGGCTGCTGCCCGGCTGGCCGACCTCTGCCAGGAGGCCGGCAACGGCTGGGCTAAGAGCACCGGCCTCCCAGTGCTGCGCCACCCCTGTACGACACCCACCGACCTCGACGCCCTGTCCGCCGCCTGCATGGACCATCTCCGTGCGGCCAACCGCCCCTCATCCCCGACCACGGGAGCGAACCGATGAGCCTGCACCCGATGCATCCTGCAGCCTGGGTCCTCGACCAGCTCCACGCGGACGGCTGGCACGTCAGCGGCCTCCTCGCGTTCACCCGCGCCAGCACCCTCGTCAAAGCCAGCCGCCCCGGTCAAGATGAAGTCGTCCTCAAGGCCGGCTTCGGCAGCAACCACGTCCTGAGCGAGCTGGAGCCCACCGAGCGGCCCGCCGCGTACGGCTTCTACTGGTACGCGCAGATGACCGAAGCGGAACGGGCCCTGGCCCGCGAAGACTTCCGCCACGAAGCGGAGCTCACCGCCGCCGCCGGCGGAGCCGACCATGTCGTCCCCCTGCTGGAACAGGGCAGCGCGGAGCGGTTCGACTGGTACACCATGCCGCACTGCGACGACGGGAACTTTCGGGCCTTCATGGCCTCCTCGAAGGACACCAGCAAGGGCCTCAACATGCTCGCCGACGTCGCAGACGGGTTAGGAAGCCTTCACCAACGGGGCATCGTCCACCGCGACGTCTACCAGGAGAACATCCTCATCGACCAGGGCCGGGGCCTGATCACCGACCTGGGGGCCGCCCGTCGCATCACGACCCCGCGAGGGCCCGACCACCGCGGACCCGAGGTCCACTGGCCGCCCGAGTACTTGACCGGTTACCACGAAGCCACACCGGCCGCCGACGTCTTCAGTCTCGGCGTTCTGATCTATCGCTACCTGTGCGCGGACATCCCGCGCCTCGGCGGTCACGCAAGCCTCACTGCTATCCCCGACCCATTGCGCGCACTCGTCGCCGCCGCGCTCTCCAACCAGGCTGCCGACCGCCCCCGTATGGACAACCTGCGGGACGGGCTCCGCACCGCCGCCAGCGCCCCTCAGCGCTGACTGACCCAGGGAGGCCGCACATGCCCAGGGCGAGATCCCCGCCCTGTCCCTAAGCCGAGCACCAGAGCCCAGAGAACAAGCCGAAGACAACGAGACCGAAGGCGGAACAACCATGAGCAACGACCGCATCGCCGACTTCCTCGCCGATGTCGAGGACCTGCGCGGCGAGGACGACACCGTCCGTTCCACCGCCCACACCTCCAGCGTCTCGGCCGAGGGCTGGCCGGCCGCCGAGGCGGACACCACCACCGTCGCCTGAACACCCATAGCCGCCCGGCGCTCTGATCGCCGCCGGTGAAAACACCTGGGGCCGGACCGCAGCGCCTGCGACTCGGCCCCAGGCTCGACCACCGAACAGGAGCCTTTTGTGGACACCCTCGGCGCTCTCTTCGACTTCCCGCCGATCACCCGCCTGCACCACGAGCGCACCCGTCGCATCCACACGGTCATGTGCCCCGGCACACAGCCGCCTCATTCCGGCATGAACCGCGCCATTGGCTATTGCCTGGCCCATCACGCCCTCGAAGGAGCCGAAGCCGCCGCTCGCTCCGACAACACCACCACCTTCGACTGGTACACCGAACACCCCGACGCGGACGCCACCGCGAACGCCACCCCCACCGCTGTCGGAGTGCGCGTCGTCATCAGCCCGGACCTCACCGACCTGCCCCGCTCCCCGATCTCCGAGACCCCCTATTACCTGCTCGGCCCCAGCACCGAACCTGCCCCGCCGAACCTGCGCAGCCTCGCGGCCGTCGCGTACACCGCCGCCACGGACGCGGGCTTCGGTGACCTACTCGCCGCCCACGCCGTCGTCTTGTGCCTGCTGCGTACCAAGAGCCTCGGCGACACCCTCGACAGCTGGACCATCACGCGCCTGCCCGGCACCGTCTTCATGGACCACGTCGGGGACCCAGTTGTCCTGGCCCGCGACCTTGTCCACGAGGGCGGCCACAACTGGCTCAACGACGCCCTCACCGCCACCGGCTGCAAGATCGACGACCGGGCGCGCTTCCACTCACCATGGAAAAGGACGATCAGGCCCGCGTTCGGCTTCCTCCACGCCTGCTGGGCTTTCGCCCTCACCATGCTCTACACCGCCCAAGCGCTGAAGGGCACCACCGGAGACCTGCACCGCTTCCTCGCCGCCTACCTCGATCAGCAGCGAAGCCTCCTCGTCGGCACCGCCGCCGACCACAGCCGCGTCCTGGAGCTGATCAGCGACGAGAGCCTCCGTCTCCGCCTGGCCGCCGTTCACCAGCAAGCGCTCGCCCTGTGAGCACGAACCGCCACGGGGCCCCGGGCCTGTCCCTGCTGGTCGGCAGGCCCGGCGAAGACCCGGTCCACCTGCAGACCGGCCTGGCCAGCCTCGAACACGGGCTGCCCATCGGACCGAACACCACCTTCAATACCGGCTCCGTCGCCAAGCAGATCACCGCCCACCTGGTCCTGCTCGCCGCACGAGACGAATTGCTTCGCCTCAGTCAGAAGGCCGCGGACCTGTTGCCCAGGCTGAAGATCAGCGACGTCACGATCGCGGACCTGGTAACCCACCAATCGGGCATCCGCGACGCCGAGTCCCTGCTCTCGCTCACCGGCTTCCGCGACCTCGACCACTACACCGCGGACGACCTGCGAACCCTCGCCTACCGCCAACACCAGCGCGCCGTACCCGAGGGCCACTTCCTCTACAGCAACACCAACTACCTCCTCCTCGCCGAGATCCTCGAAAAGATCCACCGCACCACACTGGCCGACCTCGCCCGGCGCTACCTGTTCGACCCGCTCGGCATGGCAAACACCCGTTTCAAGGCTGACCCCCGCCACGTCATCCCCGGAGCCGCAGCTGCCTACCAGGCCACCCCTCACGGCTGGCAGCACACCGAAACACCAGTCACCTTGCCCGGACCTGGAACCCTGTGGACCACCGTCAACGACCTCGACCGGTGGCTCGTGCATCTCCACCAGGAGTGGCAGCACGCACATCAGCTCCCCGGGCAACGCAACCTCGACTACCGGCCCAGCGACCACCAGCCCTACCTCTACGGACCGGGGCTCTACGCCGACGCTCGCCCCGGAGGAACCGCCGTCTTCCACTACGGCCACGAGCAGGGCTTCTCCGCCGCGACGCACCTGGACACCACGGGACTGCGAGTGATCTGTCTGTCCAACGACTCCGACGTCGCAGCCGACCAGATCAGTGCCGCGCTCCTGCGGCTACTACGGGAGCACTCGGACCTGGACCCGGGGGACCTCCTCCCTCAGATAGCCGCCACACAACGAGAGCCCAAGGCTGCCGTCCGCCCCCAGGGCCCGCCCAGCGCCGAGAGCCAGCACGTCGAGCTCGGCACCTACACATGCGATCAAGCTCCCGGAAGCCTGCGGCTCACCCGCAGCGCGAGCGCCCTTCATCTGTGGCGCAGAGGCACCAGGGACCAGCTCACAAAAGTCAGCCCGACGGCCTATACCGGCAACGGCTACACGCTCACCTTGACCGGCGCCATAGACAAGGTGGACCGCTTCACTCTCGACCTCGACCGGGCCCCCGGTCTCACATACATCCGCCAGTAACTATCGACCACGAGGCCGCACCCTGCGCAGAGACCGCACGGGCGCAGATAGGTGCTGGCGTGCCCTGACGACCCGACCACCCTCGGCCGGTGGCAATCGAACTGGAGAGACTCTCAGTGTTCGATCGAATGGTGATTCCTGGGATCGCTGAGTTCACCCGCGGAGGTCTGCCCGCGCCGGCCCAGACCGATGACCGGAACCCTTGGGTCGACGGCTACTGCTGGCTGTACTGCGGCCAGCGCTGGACACGCGTCTTATGGATCGGGCCAGCAAGCGTCGCGGGCATACAAGCGCCCATGTTCGCGTGCAGTTCCTGCATCGCCGAACTGCACGAGCGTGTGTGGCAGTCAGTTCTCCTTGCCGACGAACCCGAGAAATTTGGGGTACAAGCACAGCCCGTCGCAAACGACGAGCACACCCGCCGACGCGGAGGTCGCCACCGCGGCCGCAGCAGGTTCCTGCGCTGACGAACGGGGCTGATGGCCTTGCCGTAGTTGTCCACAGGCTGGTCGGGCAGCGAAACCCGATGGCTAGGCTGTGCCCATGGCAACAGAAGCACCAGCAGCGGCAGCGGATCTTGTGCTGCGCACGGAAGCGCGAAGGCAGGAGTCGTCTTCGGCGCTTGACCGCAAGCAGCGCGCGAAGCTGGGCCAGTACTTCACCCCTGCCCCTGCTGCGGAATTCATTGCCTCGCTGGCCAGGCTGGAAGCGGCGGATACGATCCGCATTCTGGATCCCGGAGCAGGCGCCGGCTCCCTCACAGCATCCCTGGTCATGCGGATCCTTCGCGATCGGCCTGGAACGCGTATCAGCGTCACGGCCTGTGAGGTTGATCCTCAACTGCACGGCACTTTGGCCGCCACGCTCGAGGACTGCGTCAATACGGCGCGCGCAGTCGACAGCCACGTCGAGGTGAACCTCGTACGAGACGACTTCATTGCATGGGCGACTGAGGATGAGGGCTTGTTCGGCGAGGCCCGAGGCCCGTTCGACCTAGTGATCATGAATCCCCCGTACAAGAAGCTCGCGGCGAACTCTCGCGAACGCAGGGCAGTAACGGCGGCATGCACCGAGACATCGAATCTCTACTCGGCGTTCATGGCACTCGGCGTTCACCTGCTCGCCCCTGGTGGACAGCTAGTAGCGATCACCCCTCGTAGCTTCGCCAACGGCCCATACTTCCGACCATTCCGCAGGTACTTCCTTGATCACGTGCACATTGACCATGTGCACGTATTCGAAGCACGGAACAAGGTGTTCGCCGACACGGACGTACTCCAGGAGAACGTGATCTTCTCGGCGACCCGCACCGATTCCCGGGACCGCGGCCCAGTGACAGTCTCGACTAGCCAGAGTTATTCGAGTGAGATTCGCAGCCGCACGGTTCGCTACGAGGAAATGGTGCATCCGGCGGATCCCGAGTACTTCATTCACATCAGCGCCGACGAGGAAGACGTCGAGCTTGCCGCTGCACACGCAAACCTGCCGGCCACCCTTCCTGAGATCAGCTGCCAGGTCTCCACTGGGCGCGTGGTCGACTTCCGTAGCAAGGAACACCTGCGCCCCGACCCAGCCGAGGGGGCAGTGCCCCTGATCTACCCCCTCCACATGCGGGAAGGCGGAATTTTTTGGCCCGCTCCCGGGGCAAAAAAGAATAACGCCATTATGCTTAACGCCGACACCGAGAAGATGACTTTTCCTGTCGGTTACTATGTCGTCGTAAAACGCCTCTCTTCCAAGGAAGAGAGGCGTCGGGTTGTTGCTTCCGTATTCGACCCGGATGAGACTCCGTGCGAGCGAATCGGCTTCGAGAACCACGTAAACGTCTTCCATGACGGCGGCGAAGGAATCACAAAGGAGGTTGCACGCGGCCTCTGCCTTTGGCTGAACTCCACCCTCCTGGACCGCTTCATCAGACGGTTCAGCGGCCACACGCAGGTCAATGCCACCGATCTGAGAAATCTTCGCTACCCCAGCAAGTCTCAGCTGAGCGCCTTCGGCTGCGACTGGCCGCAGGGCGCGTTGCCCGACCAGGAGAAGATCGACGACTTGGTCGAGCGCCATTTGCAACAGGTGGAGCCCCACCAGCTCCTTGAGGGCTGACGTCGATTAGCGGGGTACATAGAATGACTCAATCTGTGCATGTTGGCCGAATCATGACGGCCCCTGCGCTTCGGCTGGCGGTCACTGGAAGCCCCTACAAGAGGTGCCCTGTAGTGTGACCCTGTCTCATTGCACCGCCATTGCCTGGGGAGGGCGAGCGAGTGACAAAAGAACACCAGGAGAAAAAGCTTGAAGAAGCGAGGGAAATTCTCGCGGCTATAGGGATGCCTCTAAACCAGCAGAACACCCGAACCGCTCTCGTCCTGCTCTCGATGTTCGACCTCCGCCCGACACAGGGCTGGTCGGAGGTCAAGGTAAATACCCTCGGGATCACCGAATGCATGGATTGGATGGCCGAGCACTATCCGGACATCACGAAGGGGACGAAGGACCCGATAAGGTACGCGCCGAACAGCCGAGAGTCTGTCCGCAAGAAATCCGTGCAACCGCTTGTCTCTGCCGGAGTCCTATTTTGGAATTCCGACGCACCGGGCAGAGCCACGAACGACCAGAACAACCGCTATCACCCGAACCCTCTGGCCATTAAGGCGCTTGTCTCTTTTGGGACACCCGCATGGGAGACCGCGCTGGAAGAGTTCCATAAAGAGTGGGGGAAACTGCGCGAAAAGTACGCTGCCGAACGGGAGGCCCATCGCGTCCCTGTCGTGCTTCCCGATGGGACCATTACGTCACTAAGTTCCGGCGATCATAGCGATCTCATCAGAGATATCGTCGAGTCCTTCGCACCGCAATTTACCCCCGGCGGCACTGTCGTATACCTGGGCGACACCGGATCCAAGTGGATCGTGGAGAAGCCGGAGTACCTGGCGGAGCTTGGCGTCGTGGTGGACCCCCACGGCAAGATGCCGGACGTGGTGATCCACTACACAGCGAAGGACTGGCTGGTGCTGGTGGAGGCAGTGACCTCGACTGGGCCGGTGAACGGCAAGCGGGTCGACGAGCTCAAGGAACTGTTCAAGGGTGCTCGCCCGGGCCTGGTTTTCGTCACCGCATTCCAGACAAAGAAAAAGTTCCGTCAGTTCGCAGCCGACATCGCCTGGGAGACGGAAGTCTGGGTCGCAGAAGACAGCACGCACATGGTGCACTTCAACGGCGAGCGCTTCCTAGGACCGTACGACCAGGACTAGTGAAACGCCGAGGGCCGCCCCGCAAAGCGGGGCGGCCCTCAAAAAGATATCGACGACGACCTACTCTCCCACGAGGTCCCCCTCGCAGTACCATCGGCGCTGGCAGGCTTAGCTTCCGGGTTCGGAATGTTGCCGGGCGTTTCCCCACCGCTATGGTCACCGAAAAATATTGCGCAACCTCAAGGGTTTATGCGCTTTCGTGCGATGAGTATACAGGCGAGCAGGGCCGTCGAATCAGAAGCCAGGGCTTCACAGATGTAGGTCCCGTCCGGCGGCCCTCCTGTGGGACCGGCCGCACCCCTCTTTCCCACCGAAAGGGCCCCTGCCTTGACGCCTCCGCCCCAGCGCTTCCCGATCGGCTCGATCGTCCTGTACGTCGGGAACCGCGCCAACGTCACCGGGCATACAGCCGAAGGCGACATCGAAATACAGATGCTGAGCACGGGGAGCGAGCTGTCCGTCCCCGCAGACAGACTGACCACCTTGATCCCTGAAGCAGAGCCGATGCCCTCTCAAACCAAGTGGCTCATCGGCGCCGGTGCCGCCGCACTCGCCATGGCAGCAATCTACGCACTTGGCAGCAGCGGCGGCGACAAACGGGCAGCCAATGCTCCACAGGAGACATCAGCCCCTGCAGCAGCCGTGAGCAGCCCACAGGCAGCCCCGCCCATCGCAGCTACGACTGGCCCTGGCAACCCCGCTCCTGCGGTGGCTCCCAGCTACGGCGCAGGAGTGCCCTCATGGGTGAAACGGCTCCAGGACGTGGAATGGGCCTCCATCCAGCCCGGTGACCCCGAGGAGGAGAACCCCGCCGACCGGAGAGATTCGCTCCTGATCAAGTTCACGAGCGGTGACGCCGGCGAGCAATGTGCCGCCGCCAGGGCCATGGCTGGCCCTGAACACGGCGTCATCGTCACCACTCCCACTGGGATCGCGGTGGACTCCAACGACTGCCTAAGCGTGAAGCTCGACTCACCCTGAGCTCGCGTCGCGAGCTGCCTTCGAAGGCTCGAGTGGCCGCCGTGTCATTCTCCGGCCACACGGCACTTCTAGTTGTAGTGGGGCCCGGCTAGGACCATGGCTCCCCGAGCCGTCTCGCACGGCCACAAGCCTCCGTCGCAGCCCTTGCAGTTCGGATCGGTTCGGCTGCTCGGAGCGTGCTCGGCGAGCTGCTCGGCAGCAATCCTGCGCATGGCGCGTTCGTCCGGAGACATGCCGCGGTACATATCGCCAGTAGTAATCACAGCTCTCTCGTAGTCGACGAGCTGCTGGCTCAGTTCGGGGGTCATGCCGTGAGCGTATGGCACCGCACTGACACTAGCTGCGGCTGTCCGGTCGCCGCCTGAGCTCGGGCCGAGGCATGAGCCGAATCCTGCCTGGCTCTCCAACTACCGGAGTCTGCACCGGTGCTAGGCGTTCCAAGACGGGAGCGTACGCAGCAGTGCGGCGCGCTCGCGAACGAGGTCTATCTGCTCCCCCCCCCCCGTGAATTTTGAGGTTTGCTTGGAACGCTGAGCGCCGTGTCTTCGGTAGCGCAGTGTCGGCGCGTCAATGAGTACGCCGTCCGTCGATGCGGAGGCGGACATCAGGAGGCCGGTGTCCTCCATACCGCGGAGTGCGGACCAACCGCCGAGGGCGAGCAGGAGCGAGCGCCTCCACATCACCCCAGCAGGATGCACGGGGAGTCGGTGGCGGGGAGTGTCGGCGATCCATCGATCGAGCAGTACGCCACGGTGCAGCACACCGGCACGTACCGGCAGGACATGGTCTTGCAGGTATCCGTCCGGCAGGAGGTCCCTGGCATGGCCGACCGCAAAGCCCGCGCTTGGATGGCCGGTGAGAGCGTCAAGCAGGAAAGATAGGGCGCCCGGCTCGAGTTCGTCGTCCGCGTCGACGTTCTGCACGAGTGGCGCTGTCGCCCGGCCGAGAGCAACGTTCCGCGTGACGGCTGGACCCTCTGTAGTGCCGTGCGCCGAGATGAGCACTCGCTCGTCGTCAGCGGCGCCGCATGCACGCAAGACGTTGATAACCGCCTGGGGCGGGCCGTCAATCTGCACCAGCCAGGTCCACGCAGAGTGACTCTGCTGCCGCAGAGACTCCCAGGCGAAGGGCAGGAAAACGGCGTAGGGACCATGCACCGCCGTCACCACATCTACCTGCATGATCGAATGATATGGCCACGCAGTGAGGGGCGACGTGGTAGGCACATGTGGGACGACCAAGCCTTGGGGGATCATCGTGGAAGCGGCGTCGCACATCGAACGGCTGGAGCAGGTGTCGGCCTCTGACTCGCGCGAGCTGGACCGGGTCTGTGAGGAGGTCGCGACTGCGCTGCTCGAGGGCGATGTGGAGCCCCCGTTCACTGTGGCATCGGCCGACTTTGCCGCCGATCCCCACTTGATCTGCGCCGACCGCTATTGGCGGCTGCGCTTCCTTGATCGTCCAAGCATCCGCACCGCCGCCGCTTGCTCCACCTGGCTCGTCGGCCACGTCTCCCGTGACCACCGCACCGAGGTGCTGGAGAAGTGGAGCCTGGGCTACGCGTTCATCACCAAGGACAGCGTCGAGTCCACCCTGGAGCTGTCCCAGGCGGTGGAGGATATCGTCGGCCACGATACGGCTGCCGGTGACACCGCGTACTTCGCGACCCTGTACCACGCAGGCAAGCTGCGCTCGAACTTCTGGTTCGACGAGCTGCACCAGTTCCTGGACGCCTCACTCCTCGCTCTCGCGGCCGGCGTACACCGACAGGCGCCCCTGTTCACCGCTCTGCGTTCCTTCGCCGCCTTCGGCAGCCGGGCCATCACCGCAGAGCATGCGATCGGACTCCTTGACCAAGCCTGGTCCTCCCCCGAGCGCACCCGCCACGTAGTGGACATCTGCCTCAACGGCATCCAGGCCGCATCGCCCTTCGACGGTCACGGGGAACTGCTGCGCGACCGTGCCGCCGAAGCCGTGCGCGACCACCCGTTCGACCACATCTTCCACTTCCGCCTAGGCTCCGGGCAGCACATGGTCCGCGACCACGATGCCGCCTTGGCCAGCATCAATACCGCCCTGCGGCACCTTCCCGCCCTGGGGAGCCGCGGCAGTCACAAGCTTCTTCAGGAGCAGTACCTCGCCAAGCGCGACGCGATCCTCGAAGGCCGCATGCGCGCCGAGCTCGATGCCGAGCACGCGCAGCGCCTGGCCGACCAGGAGGACCGGCACAGGCTGCGCTGGGAGCAGCTTGAAGGCGAACTGCGTCGCCGTGGCGAAGAGCAGGAGAAGGCAATGCGCGAGGGCCAAGAGAGCGCACGCGCTAACCACGTCCGCTCCGTCGAACTTGTCGCGGTCTTCACCTCCGCCATCGCCTTCGCCGTCGGCAGCCTTCAAGTGACCCTCACCGGCTCCTTCTCCCTACGCGACCGGCTCGCCCTCATCGGCGCCTGGGGTGCAGGCCACGTAGTCTTCGCTCTGCTCGTCGTCGGTGGCACCTGGCTCATCACCCGCCCACGCCGATAGTGGCGCGCGCTCCGGGCAGGGCTGACAGAGCCCGATCTGATCGTGTGAGCATGCGGGCAGGGCACCCGCTTGAGGGCGCTGTTCCCGGAGGTGACGCCCGTCCCGCTTCGGGAGGGGGTCGCCGCGACGGTGGACTGGTTCCACTCAGCGGTCGTGACCAGGGCTTCGAGCTGAGCGGTTGGCGACGCAGACCCCACCCCCTCGTACGGTGCTCAGCGACAGCTGTGCACCGGGGTGTACCGCGGTGCAGGTCCCTGTCTCCCGTCGAAAGATCACGGAGAGATGCGAGGGAGCATGACGAACAGAATGCCTCCGCAGATCACAACCATGACCCTCGGCAGGACGTCGTACAGGAGGACCGGGCCGCCACGGGTGAGCAAGGGGTTGTCCTGCGACTCCAAACGGCGCCTGGCCCAGAAGAACAAGGCATCTCCGGACCACCCGATCACCGCCGCCACGACGAGCCGAAGCAGATTCTCCCGAAGCAAGTCGCCTGTGAGGCCACCCCCGCGAACGGCCAGGACGCTTGCCATGGTGCCGGCAACTCCGACGGCGAGGCATGCATTCCAGACCCAGAGAAGGAGTTCGCGCTTCATCTGCCAGTACGTGGCCCGCGTGATTCGCTGTCGGTTGCGGAGCAAGTCTTGCGCTGAGGGCTGCGGCACCTGCCCGATGAAGTTGTTGATCTGTTGCCCCGCGACCTGAACAGGCCCGTTGATGGTGCTGTCGCACACACTGTTGGACTCACGCCGATCGTTCAACACGCCTACCTCTAGAACGAGTTGTACTGTACGCCCGATCCCAGCACGGGTCCGGTGATCGTGTTGTTGACCAGGGAGACGGTGGCCGTGCCGCCTTCAGGCTCTGCCTCTGGCTCTTCGCGCACGGAAGCGAGCAGCTCCGCGACAGCCACAGGATCGGCATCGATCATGCTCCGCACGTAGCCCCCCAACTCACGTGCGAGCGCGCGCTGCGCCCTCGCGTCCCCATTCACGACCGCGTCCGCGAGGTCATTGCGGAGGCGGTCGAAGCTCTCAATGCCGGGCAACTGCCCAGATAGCCGCCCACGCCCGAGCAGTCCCGCAAGCCTCGGGCGCACGACGCGCTCGTACGCGTCCGTCGCCAGCAGCCCGCCCAACGTCGTCACGCCACTGTCCACCAGACGAGCAACTTCAGCGTCCACGTATCCCCCTGATTCTCACCGAGTACCGAGCGTACGGAGCCATGCGCATGCTGTCAGGGATTCTCAGACTTCAGCTCCTCCCACCGCCCCCGTCTTGGTCAGTCCGACCTCCGGCATCGACTCCGCCACCCAGGGCCGTACCTTCGTATCGCCGCGGACAACCTGGCGCAGGAACACCGGACCTGCGTCATCTTGAAGTGGCTGGTCAGGGGTCTGGCATGACGGTGTGCGGGGGTGCTCGTGCTGGTCGGGTCGGACAGCGTCAGCCAGTTCCTTGGCATGGGGGCAAGGGCCAGCCGGAGTCGGATGGAGGCGATGACCAAGCAGAACACGCTGATCCCGTGGTTGCAGTTCTGGTTGCATTCACCGGCGTGCGGCACCGTTCAGAAGCACTACTTACCCCAGCTGCACCGCAGGTCAGAACGTTCCCGCACACCCCCGAACCCCCAGACGAACATTTGGAAAGCGTGTTGGGGGCAACCCCTCACGAGTTCGAATCTCGTATCCTCCGCAGTCGCCTGACCAGGCGAAGCGAAGCGCCGGACCGCTGCTAGCGGTCCGGCGCTTCGGCATGCCGTGGTTGCATTTTGGGTTGCGTTTATATCGCCTCAATCGGAACATTTCAGCACATCTGCGTGCGACACCGGATGCGAGATGCCGCCCTCCAGGGAGGAACCCCCCTGTTCCGCACCCGCGACCTCGGCGAAGTCGGCATGCTTGAGTTCAGCACCGGAGCGGCTTCGGTGCTGTTCCCGCCTGCTCTGACGAGGTGCGCCATGAAGTCCCGATCAACGCTGGCGGCCTGGCTGGGCAGCCTCGACGCTCCGCGCCTGGCGTGCCTACTGGCCAGGCGGCAGGATGCGGCCTCATCTCCGGAGCCGCGCACGGTGGGGGAGTTGGCGGACCGCCTCCAGCGGCCGGGGTCGGTGGCTCTTACCCTGCCGCGGCTTACGCTGCCGTCCCTGCAGGTGGCCGAGGCGCTCGCGGCACTGGGAGGAACGGCGTCGCGCGATGCCCCGGCGAGGCTGCTGGGAGCGACGGACGGCGAAGTCGCTCGCGCGCTGGATTCCATCCTGGAGGAGCTGGCCGATCACGCATTGGTCTGGCCGGACGGCGCCGGGGCGCTCCGCATGGCCTCATCCCTGCGGCAGGCGTGGGACGCACCCCTGGGGCTGGACCACCCCCTGGAGAAGCTGCTGACAGGCGCGACCTCCGAGGAGCTGCGCGCCATGCTGGCGGCCCTCGGCATCAAGCCGCCGGGCACCAAGCAGCAGCGACTGGCGGCCCTGGTGGAACACCACAGCGACCCGGGAGCCGTCGCCGAAGTGGTGGCACGGGCGCCCTCGATCACACGGAAGCTGCTCGCCCGCCGAGCGGACTCCGCCACAGGGCAGCGGCAGTTCATCATGTTCGGGTCACCTGGCCCCGACCTCGAACCCGGCGCGCGATGGGCACTCGACCGGGGACTCCTGATCGTGGACCGTCACCGGTACGGCCCCGCACGCATGCCCGTCGAAGTCGCGCTGGCGCTGCGCGGGCCGAACTGGCACGCCCCGTTCGATCCCGTTCCGCCTTCCGCACAGGTGGTGTCCGTGGGCTCCGCCGAGGTGGAGCGGGAGGCCGCAGCCGCGGCCACGGCGCTCGCCGCCCAGGCCGCCTCCGTCCTCTCGGCCTGTTCCGCGTCTCCGCCGGCCAGGCTCAAGTCCGGGGGGATCGGCGCACGTGAACTGGCCCGGATCGGCAAGGCCGCCCAAGCCGACGACGCCGTAGTGCGCATCACCCTGGAGACCGCGTACGCCGCCGGACTGCTGGGTCGGGACGGCGACCGCGTGGCACCCACCGGGGCATACGACGCCTGGGCGGAGCAGGAGCCCGCCGAACGGCTCGCCGTACTGCTCCAGGCATGGCACAACCTGGCACTCACGCCCACCCAGGCGCGTGACGAGGACAACAAGGCGCTCCCCGCCCTCGCGGGAGCACCTCCCTGTGGCGGCTGTCTGCAGGCCCGGCACGGGCTGCTCCACGCGGCGGCACAGCTTCCGGCGGGGCGCGGCGTGGCCATCGCCTCGGCCCTGGGGCCGCTGGTTGCCTGGTACCGGCCGCTCGCCGACTCGTCGCCCCAGGACGGGACTCTGTTCGCCACCCTGATCCGCGAGGCCGAGCTGCTCGGCGTACTCGCTCGCGGCGCACTGTCTCCCCTCGGTACCGCCCTGCTTGAAGGGGACGTGGCAGGACCGGCCGCCGCGTGCCGACGGCTGCTGCCCGCCGCTACCCGAACAGCACGGATCGGCGCCGACCTCACCGCTGTCGCCACCGGCACGCCATCGGCGGCACTCGCCGTGCTGCTGGATTCCGTCGCCGACCGCGAGACCAGCGGCACGGCCTCGGTGTGGCGGTTCAGTACCGGCAGCGTCCGCCGGGCCCTCGATGCGGGGCACTCGCCGGACGGCCTCACAGCCGACCTGGCCGCCATCGCCGCCGGGCCGCTGCCCCAGCCCCTGTCCTATCTCATCGCCGACACCGCCCGCGGTCACGGCCGCGTGCGCATCGCCCCCGCCGCCTGTGTGATCCACGGTGAGGAGCCGGCGCTCCTCGCCGAGCTCGCCGCCCACCGCAAGCTCGCCAAACTCGGCCTGCGGCAGCTCGCCCCCACGGTGCTGGTCAGCCGCAGCCCGCTCGACGCGACCCTCGCCGCGCTCCGCGCCGAGGGCTACGCCCCCGTCGCCGAAGCCGCCGACGGAACCGTACGCATCGAGAAGACCCGACCGCAGAGGGCCGCCGCCCCCGTACCGACCCCGCGAAGGGCCGGCGCGAGCGCCGATCGCCGCAACGCGATCCGCCACACCGCGACGACACCGGCCACCGTCGACCCGGACGCCCTGGCCGCCCGTCTGCTCACTGCCCCATCGACCTCCCCGGACCCCGACCCGTTCGGCAGCGGGGTCCCCTTTGGCACCGACACCGAGGAGATCGTCGCCGGGTACGCGAAGCGGCTGTCCTACACCGATGTCCGCCAGCTCGCCCATGCCGTCGACACCGGAACGCCCATCGCCGTCGAATACGTCGCCACCTCCGGCAACCGCACGGTACGTACCCTCAGCCGCCTCGAACTCGACCCGCCCTACCTCGAAGCCTGGTGCCACCTGCGAGAAGACGAGCGCGTCTTCACTCTCTCCCGCATCCACAGCGTCATGCCCTCGTAGGACGAGATCACCCGCCACCGATACACGGGGTGAGATATACTTGCCTCCACAGTTGATATCAGGAGGTGCACATGAGCCGGACCGTCATCGACCTGGACGACGAATTGGTCGCCGATGTGGCGAAAGCCCTGGGGACGAGCACCAAGAAGGAAACGGTCAACACAGCGCTGCGCGAAGTGCTGGAGAACCGGCGCCGCGCGCTGGCCCTCACCCGACTCCGGGCCGCCGCCGATCAGGGTGCCTTCGACCTGGAGCTGTTCGAGGACAAGAGGAACTACCGGCGGTGAACGCGGCGCAGTTCCTGATCGACACCAGCGCCCTCGCACGCTTCCTGCGGGGAGACGCGGAACAGTACGGCTGGGACCAGGCGGCAGCCGCCGGACTCATCGCCACCTGCCCCATCACGGAGCTGGAATTCTTCTACAGCGCCCGGTCTGCCACCGACCGGGCGCGCGGCATCGAGGACATCCGGCTGATCTTCGGCTGGGTCCCTGTCGATGACCGCGCCTACGACCGTGCCTGGCAGGTTCAGGAGGCCCTCACCAAGCAGGGCAAGCACCGCAGTGCAGGCGCGGTGGATCTCGTGGTGGCTGCAACAGCGGAGCTGCAGGGCCTCACTCTCCTGCACCGCGACCATGACTTCGAATGCATCGCCGCTGTGACCGGGCAGCCCCTCCAGTGGTACGGCCCAGAGGGCGGCAAGTAGGGCCTGTGGTTGCAGTTCTAGTTGCATTCGCCTCCGTCCGGGGGCGTTCGGACCGAGGCCACGAAAGCACTCCGACGCAGGTCAGAACGGGTACGGGCCCAGCCGGACGGGCGTACGAACATTTGGAAAGCGTGTTGGGGGCAACCCCTCACGAGTTCGAATCTCGTATCCTCCGCACTCGCCCGCAAGGGCAGACGAAGGCCCCGACCGGGAAACCGGCCGGGGCCTTCTGCGTTGCGTGGGGGCTGGGGGGACTGTGGTGCGTTCAGCGGATGTGGAGGTTGGCCAGGTAGGAGTGGACGTTGCGGCGGGTCTCGGGCACGCTGTCGCCGGCGAACTTCTCCGCGACGGCGTCCGCGAGGACGAGGGCGGTCATCGCCTCGGCGACGATCCCGGCGGCCGGGACCGCGCACACGTCGGAGCGCTGGTGGTGTGCCTGAGCCACCTCTCCCGTGCTGACGTCGACCGTCGCCAGGGCGCGTGGCACCGTCGCGATCGGCTTCATCGCGGCCCGTACGCGCAGAATCTCACCGGTGGACATGCCGCCCTCGGTGCCGCCTGAGCGGCCGGACGAACGCCTGATGCCCTCCTCGGTCGGCACGATCTCGTCGTGTGCCTGCGAGCCGGGCACGCGGGCGAGCTCGAAGCCGTCGCCGACCTCGACGCCCTTGATGGCCTGGATGCTCATGAGTGCGGCCGCGAGCCGGGCATCGAGGCGGCGGTCCCAGTGGACGTGCGAGCCAAGGCCGACCGGCACACCGTAGGCCAGGACCTCCACCACGCCGCCCAGTGTGTCGCCGTCCCTGTGCGCCTGGTCGATCTCCGCGACCATCGCCTTCGACGCGTCCGCGTCCAGGCAGCGCACCGGGTCCTCGTCCAGCCTCGCCTCGTCGGCGGGGGTGGGGCGGACGCCGTAAGGGGCCTTGGCGGCGCCGAGCTCGACGACATGCGAGACGATCTCGATGCCGGTCGTCTCCTTGAGGTACGAGCGCGCCACCGCACCCAGCGCCACGCGGGCCGCCGTCTCACGGGCGCTCGCCCGCTCAAGGACCGGACGGGCCTCGTCCAGGGCGTACTTCTGCATTCCCGCCAGGTCGGCGTGACCGGGGCGGGGCCGGGTCAGCGGCGCGTTACGGGCCACCTTCGCGAGCTCGGCCGGGTCCACCGGGTCGGCCGCCATGACCTGTTCCCACTTCGGCCACTCGGTGTTGCCGACCATGATGGCGACAGGCGAACCCATCGTGCGGCCGTGCCGCACGCCGCCCAGGAACGTGACCTCGTCCCGCTCGAACTTCATCCGCGCGCCGCGCCCGTGGCCCAGCCGCCGCCGGGCCAGCTGGTCCGCCACCATCGCCGTGGTGACCGGCACACCGGCCACCAGGCCCTCCAGCGTCGCCACCAGGGCGGGCCCGTGCGACTCCCCCGCCGTCAGCCAGCGCAGCCTGCTCAATTTTCTGCTCCCTCGGTGGAGTTGGTGAAGTCGCGTTTTCCGTGCAGCCAGGCGACTCTGTCGTGCAGCTCTTCCGCCGTCAGCGCCGCCAGCATCGTGTCGCGTGCCGCGGCCGCCTCGCCCGCCGGGTGCAGGAGCCGCGTGCCCAGCTCGCGTGCCACCAGCTGGGTCCTGGCCGTGCGGGCCCGCCGCACGGCGTTGTATTTTTCGAGGCGCTGGGCCACGTCCCGCCCGTCGCAGTCGAGCAGTTCACCGAGTGCGGCGGCGTCCTCCAGGGTCATGGACACGCCTTGGACCGCGTACGGGAGCATCGGGTGCGCGGCGTTGCCGAGCAGCGCGACCCGGCCGTCGGTCCAGCCCGCGACGGGGTCGCGGTCGTTGAGAACCCACGTGCGCCACTCCTGGCCCAGCTCCAGCAGTCTTCGTACGGAGTCGGCCGACTCGGGGAACTGGGCCAGGACATGGGACTTCTCCAGCGGCAGTCCGACCAGGGCCTCCTGCGTGCCGTGGTCCCGGGTGGCGCCCAGGTTCAGATACCGGGTGCCGTCGGCCGCCCGGTGGATGAAGTGGACCATGTGCCGGTCGGCGCCCACCCAGGCCGTAACGCTGCCGGGCGACAGATCGGGCGGAAGGCGATCCTCCGCGATGTCCGCGAGGGGGACGACCGAGTGGTAGATGGTGTGGCCGGACGCCTGGGGGCCGCCGTCGCCGACGAGTTGGCGTCGTACGGCTGACCGGATGCCGTCGGCGGCGATCAGTGCGGAGCCCGTGAAGCGCCGCCCCGTGTCGGTGACCGCGGTGACACGATCCGGAGTCTGGTCGTACCAGGTGACCGACTGGCCGGGAACCAGCTTGATCCCGTCGGCCGCGCGGCAGGCGTCAAGCAGTACGGAGTGCAGCTCGCCGCGGTGCAGGACCGCGTACCCGTTCCCGAAACGCTCCCGGTAGCGGCCGGTCAGGGGCATCCCGGCGATCCGCTCACCTGTCGTGGCGTTCATGAGACGCAGCTCGTCGACGAAGACGGACCGTTCGCGCACCGCGCGGTCCACTCCGATCTGTTCGAGCGCGTGGAAGGCGTTGGGTGACAATTGCGTGCCCGCGCCGGGTTCTGCGATTTCGTCCCGGCGCTCCAGCACGGTCACCCGATGCCCCCTGGCGGCGACACTCAGCGCCGTCGCCAGGCCGCCGATGCCCGCGCCGACGACCAGAATCCGGCCGGCGCTCACGTGAGGACCTCCTTGGGGAAGAGCCGGGTCAACTCGGTGTGGAATCCGGGGAATGTCTTGCCCACGCACGCCGGATCGTCGAGGTCGAGGCCCGGGGCCCGCAGCCCCAGCACCGAGAACGCCATCGCGATCCGGTGGTCCCGGTGGCAGGCGATCCGCGCCGGCCGGACCGGCCCAGGGTGCACCGTCATCCAGTCCCGGCCCGTCCGGGTCGCCACCCCGCACGCGGCCAGGTTTCCTGCGACAGCGGCGATACGGTCCGACTCCTTCAGCCGTGCGTGCCCGATACCCCGGATAGTGATCGGCGCGTCGGCGAGCGGCGCGATCGCGGCCAGCGTCATGAACGTGTCCGAGATCGTGCCCATGTCGACGTCGAAGCCGCCGCGAAGGAGGCCCGTTCCGGTGACCGTCGTGAAGTCCGCGCCGATCTCCACCCGCGCGCCCGCCCTGCGGAGCGTCTCGACGAAGCCGAGGTCTCCCTGGAGGCTGTCGCGGCCGAGCCCCGGCACGGTGACCGTGCGTCCGGTGACGGCCGCTGCCGCGAAGAAGTACGAGGCCGTGGAGGCGTCCGGCTCGATCGCAAGGTCGGTGGCCGTGTAGCCGCCAACCGCGATCGTGATGACGCCGGGCGCCTGTTCGTCGGCGCGCGCCCCGAAGCGGCGCATCAGCGCGATGGTCATGTCGATGTACGGCCGGCTGACCAGGTCTCGTACGGTCACGGTCAGCGGTTCGGCCAGCAGGGGCGCCGTCATCAGCAGGCCGCTGAGGAACTGGCTGCTCAGGCCGCCGTCCACAACCAGTTCACCGCCGCGCAGGCCGTCGGCGTCCACCCGCAGCGGCAGCCCGCCGACCCCTTCGGCGCTCACCTTCGCCCCGAGGTCCGTCAGCGCGTCGGCCAGCGGGCGCAGTGGGCGGGCCCGCAGTTGCGCCGAGCCGTCGAAGACGTACGTGCCCCGGCCCGTCGCTACGAAGGGGGGCAGGAAACGGGCCGCCGTCCCGGCGTCGGCGCACCAGACGCGCGCTCCGGCCGTCGGGCCGCGGCCGGCTCCGGTGATGTCCCATGAGGAGGCGGACTGCGTCACCCGTACGCCCAGAGCCTTCAGCGCGTCCCGGAAAGCCACCGTGTCGTCGCTGACCAGCGGGGCCCGGAGCCTGCTGGTGCCCGGCGCCGCCGCGGCCAGCAGCAGGGCCCGGTTCGTGATGCTCTTGGAGCCCGGGATCCGGGCCGTGAGCGGGGCGCTCATCGGGCGTACCCCCGCTCTGCCGCGGCCACACTCGCCCGTACCGCCGCCGCCACCCGCTGTCCGGTCAGGCCGTACTGCTCGTACAGCGTGCAAAAGGGCGCGGACGCGCCGAACCGGTCCAGGCCGACGGCCTCTCCGGCATCGCCGGTCAGCGCGTGCCAGCCCACTGTGGAGCCCGCCTCCACCGAGACCCTGGCGCGCACCCTCGGTGGCAGCACGGCGTCGCGGTACTCCTGGCTCTGCTCGGCGAACCACTCCAGGCAGGGCAGCGAAACGACGCGGGTCGGCGTCCCGTCCTGCTCCAGGATGCGGCGGGCCTCCAGCGCGATGTGGACCTCGCTGCCGGTGGCCAGCACGATCGCTTGCGGCTCGCCGCCCGACGCCTCCGCGAGCACGTAGCCGCCGCGGGTGACGGCGTCGGGGCCCGGGTCGGGGCCCGGGTCGGGGAGCACGGGGACGTTCTGCCGGGTCAGACAGAGCCCGGCGGGCCGGTCGCCCCGGGCCAGGATCGCCTGCCAGGCGCGGGCGGTCTCGTTGGCGTCGGCGGGACGGACCACATCGAGGCCGGGGATGGCGCGCAGCGACCACAGGTGCTCGATGGGCTGGTGGGTCGGCCCGTCCTCGCCGAGGCCGATCGAGTCGTGCGTCCAGACGAAGGTGACGGGCAGCTTCATCATCGCGGCCAGCCGCACGGCGGGCCGCATGTAGTCGGAGAAGACGAGGAAGGTGCCGCCGTAGGGGCGGGTGCCGCCGTGCAGCGCGATGCCGTTGAGCACCGCGCCCATGCCGTGCTCGCGAATGCCGAAGTGGAGTGTGCGGCCGTAGCGGTGGCCGGGGAACGCGCCGGTGGCGAACTCCTCGGGCACGAAGGACGGTTCGCCCTTCATCGTCGTGTTGTTGGACTCCGCGAGGTCGGCCGAGCCGCCCCACAGTTCGGGCAGTACGCCGGCCAGCGCGGACAGCACCTCGCCTGACGCCTTGCGGGTCGCCATCTCGCCGCCCGCAGGGAAGCCGGGCACCGCGGCCGTCCACCCCTCGGGCAGTCGGCGTGCGTCGATCCGGTCGAAGAGCGCGGCCTGCTCGGGCAGTTCGCCGCGCCAGTCCTGGTACCGCTTGTCCCACTCCTCGTGCGCCGCCCGGCCGCGCTCGGCGACCAGTCGCGCGTGCGCGAGCACCTCGGCGGGTACCTGGAAGGAGGCGTCCAGGTCGAGCCCCATCGCCGCCTTGGCGGCCGCCGCCTCTCGCGCGCCCAGCGCGGAGCCGTGGATCTTTCCGGTGTTCTGCTGGGTGGGGGCCGGCCAGCCGATGATGGTGCGCAGCGCCACGATCGACGGACGGCCCGTCTCCGCACGGGCGGCGCTCAGCGCGGCGTGCAGCGCCGGCACGTCCTCCTCGTACGCGCCGCTCCGGGTCCAGTCAACGCGCTGCACGTGCCAGCCGTACGCCGCGTACCGTGCGAGGACGTCCTCGGAGACGGCGATGGACGTGTCGTCCTCGATCGAGATCCGGTTGTCGTCGTACAGCACGACGAGGTTGCCCAGACGCTGGTGGCCCGCGAGGGAGCTGACCTCGTGGCTGATGCCCTCCTCCAGGTCGCCGTCGGACGCGAACACCCAGACGGTGTGGTCGAAGACGGACGTGCCCGGCGCGGCATCCGGGTCGAACAGCCCGCGCTCGCGGCGGGCGGCCATCGCCATGCCGACGGCGTTGCCGAGCCCTTGGCCGAGCGGTCCGGTGGTGGTCTCGACGCCCGGGGTGTGCCCGTACTCGGGGTGGGCCGGTGTGAGACTGCCCCCGGTGCGCAGCGCCTTGAGGTCGTCGAGCTCCAGACCGTAGCCCGAGAGGTAGAGCTGGGTGTAGAGGGTCAGGCCGGCGTGACCGCAGGACAGCACGAAGCGGTCACGCCCTGCCCAGCGGGGGTCCGCGGGATCGTGCCGCAGGAGGCGCTGGAAGAGCAGGTACGCCGCGGGGGCCAGGCTCATGGCGGTGCCGGGGTGGCCGTGGCCCGCGCGCTCCACCGCGTCGACCGCGAGGGCGCGTGCGACGTCCACGGAGCGCCGGTCGAGATCGGTCCACTCGAAGGCGGTGGTGCTGGGGCTCGGCTGGCTGTCCACCGGACGGTCAGGGCTCCTTCGTACGAGAGATGCGAGGGTGGGAGGGTCGTGCGGCCCGCTCATGCAGGCGCCTTCAGCGCTTGTACGAGCCGCTGCGCGGTGTCGTCCGCCGAGTCGGTGTCGGCGTCGACATGCAGCCGGGCGAGCCGCCGGTACACCGGACCGCGCACCCGGAAGACCTCCCTGAGCCGGCTCTCCACGTCCCCGGCCAGCAGGGGCCTGCCCTCGGCGCTTGGGATCCTTGCCAGCGCCGTGTGGAGCGCCACTTGGAGGTGGACGACTCGGTGGCCGGCGAGGCGACGCTGGGTCGCCGGGTCGAGGACGGCGCCGCCGCCCAGCGCGAGCACCCCGTCGTGCTCGTCGAGCGCGGCCCGTACCGCCTCCCGCTCCAGCTCTCTGAACCGGGCCTCGCCGTGGTGCCGTACGAAGTCGGGCACGGGCATGTCGCAGGCGGCCGCGATGTCGTGGTCGGTGTCCCTGAAGGCCACCCCCAGGTGCTGCGCGAGCAACGCGCCGACGGTGGTCTTGCCGGAGCCCGGGACGCCGATCAGGACGGCTGCCGCTCGCACGAGCGCACCACCCCGGTCAGCAGATCGCCGACGATCCGTACGCCGCCCTCGGTGAGCACCGACTCGGCGTGGAACTGCATCGACGCGAAACCGCGGCCGCGCAGCGCGTGCACCTCGCCGGTCCGCGCGTCCCGGCTGACCTCGACGACTCCCAGGTCCGGGTGACCGAACTTGTCCTCCTGGCTGCGGGCGGCGAACGTGTTGTAGAAGCCGACCCGCTCGCGCGCGCCGAACAGGTCGATCTCCTTCGCCACGCCCTGGTTGGGCACGTCCCGGCGGGCCACTTCGAGGCCGAGCAGCGTGGACAGGACCTGATGGCTCAGACACACGGCGAGGAAGGGCCGCTCTTCGGCGAGGAGCTGGGAGACCGCCGAGCGCAGATGCGCGATCTTGGCGTGGCCGGTGTCGCGGGGGTCACCGGGTCCCGGGCCCATGACGACCAGGTCGTGGTCGTCGAAGTCGTACCGCTCGTCGAAGCGGCAAACCGTGACCCTCAGCCCCATGGCGGCCAGTTGGTGGCCGATCATCGAGGTGAAGGTGTCCTCGGCGTCGACGATCAGGACGCTGCGCCCGGCGAGTTCGGCGACGGTGTCGGACCGCTCACCGGTCTCCCGCAGCCAGAAGCCGGCGATGCTGTCGTTGCGCCGCTCCAGCGCCTCGCGGACCTGGGCGTGCGCGGCGAACCGGTTCGTGCCCCCCGCCTCCAG
Organism: Streptomyces sp. ISL-100; assembly: GCF_018614615.1. Taxonomy (GTDB): domain Bacteria; phylum Actinomycetota; class Actinomycetes; order Streptomycetales; family Streptomycetaceae; genus Streptomyces. The sequence goes on from NZ_JAGGOK010000036.1 coordinate 36,896, forward strand.
CGCGGACAGCAGCCCGGCCGCCTTCGCCCGGGTCTCGGCGACCTCGCTCGCCGGGTCGGAGTGACGGACGAGGGTCGCGCCGACGCCGATGCGTAGCTGGCCGGCGTCGCTGATGTCGGTGGTCCGGATGAGGATGGCGGAGTCCATGGTGCGGCCGCCGTTCTCGTCCCGGCCGATGAGGGCCATGACGCCGCTGTAGTAGCCGCGGCCGTTCGGCTCGTACCGGTTGATCACCTTGCAGGCGCTCTCCAGCGGGCTGCCTGTGACGGTGGGCGCGAACATCGTCTCGCGCAGGATGTCCCGTACGTCATGCGTTGTCTCGCCCTCGATGAAGTACTCGGTGTGGGCGAGACGGGCCATCTCCTTGAGGTACGGGCCGACGACGCGCCCGCCCTTCTCGCAGATCCGGGCCATCATCTTGAGCTCTTCGTCCACGACCATGTAGAGCTCGTCGGCCTCCTTGCGGTCGGCGAGGAAGGCCATCACGCCCGGCAGATCGGGTCCGGCGGCCGGGTAGCGGTAGGTGCCGCTGATCGGGTTCATCACAGCGGTGCCGCCGTGCAGGCTGACGTGGCGCTCGGGGCTGGCGCCGACGAAGGTGCGGCCGCCCGCGCGGACCAGGAAGGTCCAGTACGCGCCCGACTCCCGCTCCAGCAGGCGGCGGAAGAACGACAGGGCGCTGCGGGGTGTGTAGTCGGTGATGTCCGCGACGAACGAGCGCTTGATGACGAAGTTCGCGCCTTCGCCGTTGCCGATCTCGCGCTCGATGACGTCCCGCACGATGGCGGCGTAGCGGTCGTCGTCCATGTCGAAGTGACCGCCGGACAGGGTGATCGGCTCGTCGGGCAGCCGCCGCAGGGCGTCGGCGAGCGGCAGGGCGCACTGCTCGGCGACGCTCATGGTGATCAGCGGTTCGCCGTCGTCGGCGCTGACGAAGCCCCGCTCGGAGATCTGGCGGTACGGGATCACGGCGAGGACTTCGTGGCGTGCGGCGGCGCCTTCGGCGGCCGCGTCGGCAACGGGAATGTCAGCGAGCGCGTCCACCGTGGAGACCTCGCCGAGCAGGACCTCGAGCACGTCCTGGCCGGCGGTCTCGGGCCGGTACAGCAGGGCGTACGCCGCTGACGGCGATGCGAGCACCCGGCCCAGCAGGTCCTCGGTCATCGGCCGGCCCCGCTCGCCGGGTTCGCCGGGTTCGCCGGGTTCGCCGGCGTCAGGTCGCTCAGCAGCGACTTGGCGGTGGTCACCACCGCGCAGCGCTGTGCCGCGTAGTCGAGCGCCAAGCGGTGGTACTGCTCCGAGAAGTCGGCGACCGCGTCCGCGACCAGGAACGGCTGTATGTCGTTGGTGAAGGCCTCGACCGCCGACATCAGGACACCCACGTGGGCGTACACACCGCAGACGATCAGCTGGTCACGCCCGTGGAAACGCATCCGTTCCAGCAGGTCCGACTTGAAGAAGGCGCTGTAGCGCCACTTGGTGAACACCTAGTCGGCGGGCCCGGGTTCGAGCTCGTCGACCACCTTGCGGTCCTGTGCCGAAACCTTCATGCCCGGGCCCCAGAAGTCCTTGAGCAGACCGCGTTCCTCGTCGGTCATGCCGCCGGGCTGCGCGGTGTAGGCGATCGGGATGCCGAGTGCGGCGCACCGCTCGCGCAGCAGCGCGGCGTTGCGCACCAGCTCGCTGCCGGGGGACTGGTCCTGCGGGAACGGCCGCAGGAAGTAGCGCTGCATGTCGTGGACGAGGAGCACCGCCCTGTCCGGGTCGGCCGTCCACCGCGCGGTGTTGGCCGGAAGGTCGCCCTCGGAAGGCATCGGATACGGGTCGATGGGCGGAATTCCCCCCATGGTGCTGTCCTTTCGCTGGGTGCCGTACGAGATGGCTGTGCGGGTACGGATGCGGCCGCTCAGCCGAGCCAGGCCGAGGCGACCGATATGGCCTGGCGCGGGTTCAGCCGCGGGTCGCAGAAGCTCGTGTACTTGTCGCCGACCTGATGCATCCGGTCCTGGTCGGTGACGCACTCGGTGACCTCGTCGGGAGTGGTCTCCAGGTGGATGCCGCCGGCAACGCCTCCCCCCGCGTTGACCGCGTGGTGGAACTCCACGACCTCCCGTACGACGGCCTTCACCAGCCGCGTCTTGAGCCCTTCGGGGCCGCTGACGGTGTTGCCGTGCATCGGGTCGGTCAGCCAGATGACCGGGTGGCCGGCGGCGCGAACCGCCTCGACCAGCGAGGGAAGGCGCTCGCCCACGGTGTCGGCGCCCATGCGTGCGATCAGGGTGAGACGGCCGGGCGTACGCCCCGGATCGAGCTTCTCGCACAGCGCCAGCAGCTGTCGCTCCGTCATCTTCGGGCCGACCTTGCAGGCCACCGGGTTGGCGACGGCGGCGAGCAGCGCGACATGGGCGCCGTCCACCTGGCGGGTGCGCTCGCCGATCCACGGCCAGTGGGTGGAGGTGAGCAGCAGCCGGCCGTCCGGCAGGGTGCGCAGCATCGGCAGTTCGTAGTCCAGCAGCAGCGCCTCGTGGCTGGTCCACACCGGGGTCTCCGGCCGGGAGCGCCGGCCCTCGCCGCCCCAGCCGAGGAGATCCAGGACATCGCGGGACGCGCGGTAGCCCGTCAGCATCCGGGTGGGGTCGGGCCTGCGCAGCTCGGGATCGGGCTCGGGGGCGTTGACCATGTGGCCCCGGTAGACGGGGAGTTCCACGCCGCCGACGGTCTCGGTGGGGCTGGATCTCGGCTTGCTGTACTGGCCTGCCATGCGGCCGACCCGCAGGACCGGCTTGTGGGAGGTCATCTTCATGACCCCCGCCAGCACCTCGAGCAGGCCGGCCTTGCGGGCGACGTCGCCCTGGTCGCATTCGGCCCAGTCCTCGGCGCAATCGCCGGACTGGATGATCTGGACCCGGCCGGCGGCGGCCTCGGCGAGACGCGCGGCGAGCGCGTCGGTGCCGGCTGCGTCGACGAGCGCGGGCGCGGACGCGAGTTCTTCCCTTACGCGCGGAAGCTCCTCGTGACCTTCCCAGTCCGGCTGCTGAACCGCGGGCAACGAACGGAGGAATTCGTGGACATTGTTCACCTGATACCTCCCAGGGCGGATTGATGCCGTGAAGTGAGGCCGGCCCGTCCGAGGACGGACAGACGACGGCTGCGCACCGACTCTTACGGATCGTTGAAGGGACAAGAAGCCTCACCTGCGGACTCCGTCAAATAGCGGGGGATTGTTGTCCCGACTTGACGGAGTACCGCTTACGGCGTTGCGAAAGGCGGGCGGCCCGAAGAGAGTCCAGCAGTGCGGCCCCCGAGACGCGCCGCGGATCAGTCAGTCCCCCGATGTGTGGAGGTCAGTAATGTCCGAGACCGCGCGCCCCCAGGCGTTCGCCGACGATGCGCAGCTGCGGCGCGACAACCGGGCGATCGTCGAGCAGTACATGAACACCCGTGGTGAGGACCGTCTCAAGCGCCATCTGCTGTTCACCGAGGACGGCAGCGGCGGACTGTGGACCACCGACACCGGCGAGCCGATCGTCATCCGCGGCCGGGACACGCTCGGCGAGCACGCGGTGTGGTCGCTGAAGTGCTTCCCGGACTGGGTCTGGACGAACATCGAGATCTTCGAGACGCAGGACCCGAACCGTTTCTGGGTGGAGTGCGACGGCGAAGGAAAGATCCTCTTCCCCGGCTATCCCGAGGGCTATTACAAGAACCACTTCATCCATTCCTTCGAGTTCGAGAACGGGAAGATAAAGCAGGAGCGGGAGTTCATGAACCCCAATCAGCAGCTGCGCGCGCTGGGAATTGCCGTACCTTCGGTGAAGCGCGAAGGAATTCCGACCTGATATGAGGGCCGACATCGCCTGGTGGGATCTGGATGAATCACCGCAGACGATCGAATCGCTGCGTGAGCATCTGCGCGACGGCGCCGTGGACCCCTGGGCGGACGTGCCCGGGCTGCGCCTGAAGTTCTGGATGGCCGACCGGGAGAACAACCGCTGGGGCGCTGTCATGTTGTGGGAGGCCGACCGGCCCACCGACCGGCCGCTGCCGCCCAATCGCGCCGCCGAGCTGATCGGCTGTCCGCCCACGCACCGGACGCGGTTCGACATCGAGGCCACCGTCGAGGGCATTCACTCCCTCCCGCTGCTGCACCGCCTCGGTCCGGCACTCGCACAGTGACGTCTTCAGGAGAACTCATGCACGACTACATGGTTGTGGACGCCTTCGCCCGTAAGCCGCTGGAAGGCAATCCGGTGGCCGTCTTCTTCGACACCGCCGACCTCACGGGCGAGCGGATGCAGCAGATCGCCCGCGAGATGAACCTCTCCGAGTGCACCTTCGTGCTCCCGGCAGAGCAGGGCGGCGACGCGCGCATCCGGATCTTCACTCCCGTCAACGAACTGCCGTTCGCCGGCCATCCGATGCTGGGCACGGCGGTCGCACTCGGGCTGACCATGAAGCGCGACCGGCTGCGTCTTGAGACCGCCATGGGCGTCATACCCTTCGAGCTGGCTGACGAGGAAGGCGCCACAGCCGTACGGATGCGACAGCCCCTGCCCACCTGGGAGCCGTACGAGCACAGCGCGCCGCTGCTCGCCGCGCTCGGCGTCGATGATCCCGTCACCCCGGTCGTGGAATACCGCAACGGCCCCCGCCATGTCTTCGTCGGCCTGCCGAGTGTCGAGGCGCTTTCCGCCCTGCACCCGGATCACCGGGCCCTGTCCGCGTTTCCGGACATGGCCGCCAACTGCTTCGCCGGGTCGGGCACGCACTGGCGTACCCGGATGTTCTCGCCGGCATACGGCGTGGTCGAGGACGCGGCGACCGGTTCGGCCGCGGGCCCCCTCGCGATCCACCTGGCCCGGCACGGCCTCGCCGAGTACGGGCAGGACCTGGAGATTCTCCAGGGGGTCGAGATGGGCCGCCCCTCGCTGATGCGCGCGATCGCCGAGGGCGAGGGCGAGACCGTCGGTTCGGCGCACGTCGGCGGCCACGGCGCGGTCGTCGCCCGCGGCACCATCTACGTCTAGAGAGGCTCCTGTGAGCACCACGACCACCAGCCCCAGCACCATGGGCAAGAGCAGCCAGTTCGAGTCTCTCAGTGGCGAGACCGACCTCGACTTCCCCGAGTACGACGCCCCCGCAGCCGATCCGATCGCTCTCCTGCGGACCTGGCTCGACCAGGCCGTCGAGCGCGGTGTCCGCGAGCCGCGGGCCCTTTCGCTGGCCACCGCCGACGCCCGCGGCCGCGCCTCCACCCGCATCATCGCCCTCAGCAGCGTGAGCGACCGTGGCCTGGTCTTCATGAGCCACACCAGCAGCCAGAAGGGCCGCGAGATAGCCGAGACCGGCTGGGCCTCGGGCCTGCTCTACTGGCGTGAGACCGCCCAGCAGATCAGCGTATGCGGCGCGGTCGAGCAGCTCGGCGACGCCGAGTCCGACGCCCTGTGGTTCGGGCGCCCGGTTCCCATGCACGCCATGTCGACGGCCGCCCACCAGAGCGAGCCGCTGGACGACGTGGCGGCGCTGCGGGCGGAGGCCGCCCGCCTTGAGGCGACTGGTACGCCGCTGCCGCGCCCGGAGCGCTTCGTCGGCTATGTGCTGATGCCCTCCGCCGTGGAGTTCTGGGCGGCCGGCTCCGACCGGCTGCACCGCAGGCTCCGCTACGACCGGCTCGACGATCAGAGCTGGAGCACGAGCCGGCTCCAGCCGTGAGGGGGGCCGCGCGCATGCATGTGGTGGTCAGCGGGGGCGGGATAGGTGGTCTCACCACCGCCCTGGCCCTCCACGAAGCGGGCATCCGCGCGACGGTGCTGGAGCGGACCCGCGAGATCCGGCCGCTCGGTGTGGGGATCAACCTCCAGCCGCACGCGGTCCGCGAGCTCACTGAACTGGGCTTCGCCGACGAGCTCGCCGCCATCGGCGTACCCACCGCCGACATGGTGTGGGTCGACCGGACCGGCGACCGCCGGCATCACGAGGAGCGCGGCATCGCCCGCGGCTACCGCTGGCCGCAGTACTCGCTCCACCGCGGTGAGCTCCAGATGATGCTCCTTGGCGCGGTACGCGAGCGGCTCGGCCCGGACGCGGTCCGCACCGGGACGGCCTTCGAGGGTGTACGCCACACCGCCGACGGGGTACGGGTGCGCGCCACCGTCCGGGAGACCGGTGAGGCGGTGGACATCGCCGGGGATCTGCTCGTCGGTGCGGACGGCCTGCACTCGGCGGTACGCGCGGGGCTTCACCCGGACGAGGGACCGTTGCACTGGTCCGGAACCATGATGTGGCGCGGGGTCACCGAGACCGACGCGTTCCTGACCGGCCGCACGATGATCCACGCCGATGCCGGCCGGGGCGCCCGGGTGATCGCCTACCCGATCAGCCCCAAGGCGGCCGGCCGAGGACGGTCGCTGACCAACTGGGTCTGCATGGTCTCGGTCGCCGAGCCCCAGCCGCTCGGCGGCGCCGCGGGCTGGAACCGGGCCGGCCGGATCGAGGACGTACTGCCCCACTTCGCCGACTGGGAGATCGACTGGCTCGACGTGCCCGGGATGCTGACCGGCGCCCGGGACATCCTGGAGTACCCGATGGTCGACCGCGACCCGCTGCCGAGCTGGGGCGACGGCCGGCTGACGCTCCTGGGCGACGCCGCTCACCCGATGTACCCGGTCGGTGCGAACGGCGCCTCGCAGGCCATCGTCGACGCGCGGGTCCTCGCGTACGAACTCGCGACGCACGAGGACCCGGTCGCCGCCCTCGGTTCGTACGAGGACAAGCGCCGGGCGGCCACCAGCGCGGTCGTCCTCGCGAACCGGCAGATGGACCGGTCGAAGCCCAGGAGCGCGACCGGCTCAAGTGCCGCGCTCACCCAGGGCGTTTACACCAAGATCGCCACCACGTACCGGAACGCCACCGGTGACGACGTGGCGGACCTCAACGCGCGTGCCTCGCTGCACCCGCCGATCCGCAAGGGAGCACCGACATGACAGTCAAGCCAGTCACACCCGAGCCCACGGACGTGACCTCGACGTACTACGCGGCGTGGAAGGCCAAGGACTTCGACACCCTGCGCTCGGTGCTCGCCGAGACCGTGGACTTCATCGGCCCGTACGGCAGCGCGACCAGCGCCGACGAGTTCCGCGCGAAGATCGAAGTGGCCTCGGAGATCAACACCGACATCGTCGTCAAGAAGGTCTTCAGCGACGGACCCGACGTGCTCACCTGGTTCGAGATGCACACCAGCGTCGCCGGGCCCGTCCAGGTGGCCACCTGGAGCCATGTCGTGGACGGCAAGATCGCCCGCCAGCGGGTGGCCTTCGACCCGCGCCCGATCACCGGCTAGCGGTCCGTCCGGGTGTGGTCCCGCCACCGCCGTGGCGGAGCCGCACCCGGTGTCGGGGCCCCGCCACCGGCCCCCGAACAGCCCTCTTGTGACGGGACAACCACAGTCCCGCGCAAGTGAGTGGCGCCTGCACCTCGTCCCCGACCCCGCGCGCGGCCAGGCTTTTGAAGGCGCTCAAGAGAGTTGCCTGGGCAGTGCATGGAGGGGGTTTCTGTGAGCGTTCAGGCTGACAGGATCATGGCTGTACGAGACAGCTGGGACGTAGGGGATACGCGAGAGGTACGTGGGGCGCGGGACCACCGCCCGGGGCCTGAGCGGCTCGGGGCATTGGCGGTGAGATCCGAGCGCGAACTCGTGCTCCGGGATCTGAGCACGGCCCTGTTCGCCTCACTCCCCCGCCGGGACCAGCGACGCAAGGGCGAGCAGTATCTGCGCGGTCTGCTGGCCGCGCAGGGCCGCAGGTCCATCCGGAACGTCGCGGTCTGCCTCGGCGACCCGACACTGGAACAGAGCCTGCACCACTTCATCTGCAGCTCCACCTGGGACTGGATGCCGGTGCGCGAGGCACTGGCCGACTGGCTCGACCAGGCCATCGGCCCGCTGGCCTGGGTGGTGCGGCAGATGTCGATACCGAAGTCCGGCCGGCACTCGGTGGGCGTGGGCCGCGGCTTCGACGTACACCGGGACCAGACCTTCGACGGGCAGCAGGCGTTCGGCGTGTGGTCCGCCTCCGAGCAGGCCAGTGCACCGGTGAACTGGCGGCTGCTGCTGGAAGAGGCACAGGGCGAGACGCAGGAGGAGTGCGCCGCCTCGGCGGCCCTGGACTTCGCCCGTCTCTACGACGCTTCCCGCCGTCCCGTCGTACTCGACACGCCCACCAGGGACCCGGAGGCCACGATCCGGCGCTTCAGCGACGCCGGTGTGCCCGTGCTCGTACGCCTGCACGGCACCGCTCGGCTCACGGTCCGCGAAGCGGCCATGCCCGGATACGGTCAGGGCGCGCACCCGGCCCAGCGGATCCTCGACGCCGTCAAGGGGCTGCGCAGGCCCACCGGATGGCTCGACCCGGCGGCGCCCTCCGGCGTACGGCAGGTGCCGGCCGTGAAGGTGCGCGTGGGGCTGCCGAGCACCGAGGAGGGCCCGGGGCGTGGGCTCGTACTCCTCGGGGAGTGGGAAAACCCCCGGCGTCCCCCCACCCGGATGTGGGTCACGAACATGGCCGGGGCGCCCGCGTCGGCGCTGCTGCGTCTGACGAAGCTCTCCGACCGGGTGGGGCGGGACCTGTCGGGCTTCGGCGACCGCGCCGGGCTGCGGGACTTCGTGGGGCGGTCCCTGCGGGGCTGGCACTGCCACACCACGCTGGCGTCCGCGGCACACGCCGTGGAGGTGCTGACGGCGAGCCGCCGCGGCGGCGAGCGCTACGTTCCCGGGATCCCGGCCTGAGGGTCCGACTCGCGCTGTCGCCGCAGGACGTCCCGGGCGCGCAACAGCCGCAGTGCGAGCTGCACTTCGAGCGCCCGTGCGGGCTTCTGCCAGCCGGGGCCGAGCAGGTCGGTGATCCGGTCGAGCCGGCGCGCGACCGTGTTGGGGTGGACGTGCAGGTCCTCGGCCGCGCGGGTCGGGCTGTTGCCGGAGGTGAAGTAGGCCTCGATGGTCGGGACGAGGGCGGTGGTGCGCCGGGCGTCGTGGTCGAGCACCGGACCGATGGCCGAGGAGACGAATCCGTCGACGTCGTGGTCGTTGGAGAGCAGCAGCCCGAGGAAGCCGAGATCGCTCATCGACGCGGCGCTGCCGACACCGTCCAGGGCGATCAGGGCGTCGAGGCAGCGCAGCGACTCCTGGTACACCTTGGCGACGGCGGCGAGCCCGTCGGCGGGACCCGACGCGCCGACCGTGACGGGCCGCCCCAGCAACGGCGACAGTTCGTCGGAGACGGCCCGGGCGGCGGCCGAGGCGTCCGAGCCCGGCAGCAACAGCACGATGCACCCGCCCTGGACCGTCTTGAGCCCGGAGTGCCGGTAGGCGTAGGAGGAGGCCCAGACCACCGCCTTGCCGTGCTCCCCGCCCTCGGGACGGGCCAGCACGACGACGTACGAGCCGTCCGGATCGATGCCCGACTGCCATGCCCGGTGGGTGAGTTGGCGTGGTGCCCGCAGCGGTGCGGCGAGCAGGTCGTCGAAGAGCTCGTCACGCACCGGACCCGCGGCCACGGCCGTACTGCGCTGGATCACCAGCAGCAGCGCGACGATCTGCCCGACGAAGCCGAAGAACCGCTCGGCCTCGGGGGCCGGCGGCTGCGCGGCCTTGAGCAGTACGACTCCGAGATCCTCGGCCCCGGCCGCGACAGGCGTCGCCCACAGGTTCTCGGAGAGGGCGCTCGGAGAGCCGGCGGCACGCGCCTCCAGCGCGGCCCGGCCCGTCAGCGCCTCCTTGAAGTCCTCGGCCTCCGCGAACCCCTCCCCCTGGGCGTCGGAGCCGGTGGACGCCAGGATCTGCCCCTGCGGGTCGCCCACCGCGAGCGTCGCGCCCAGCGCGTCGGCCGCCGTCCGCACGATGTCCTGGAGATCCCCGCCGTCGAGCACCTGGGCGATCAGCCGGGACTGGACTTCGTTGAGATACGCCATGCGCGCGATGCTGCCCCGCGCCTTGAACCCCTCCGACTCCAGTTCGGCGATCTCTGTCTGCGTACGGTCCAGGAGCCTGGCCTTCTCCAGGGCGACCGACGCGAAATCCGCCAGGGAACGCATCACGCTGATCTCGTCGGGCGTGAAGTGGCGTACGACACGGTCCGCGCCGTACAGCGCCCCGGTGGGCGCGCTGCCCTGGAAGATGGGCACCGCCATGATGGCGTGCAGACCCTCGGCGCGTACGACCTCGTCGACCTCCTCCCGGTGCGGTATCCGGTCGTCGTTGAGGTAGTCCGAGGTCCAGAACGGCGCGCCCTTGTCCTGCGCCATCTCGCCCAGGCCATGGCTCTCCTGCACCACGAGCCCGACGTTGAGCGCGGTCGTGTCACCGTCCGAGCTGTGGATGTACGAGCCGCCCTCGGACTTGCGCAGACTGATGTACGCCATGTCGAAGCCGAGCAGCCTGCGGGCCCGGCTGGTGATGACCTTCAGCAGGGTGTCGGGGTCGTACGGCGCGGTCATGTCGTGGACCGTGTCGACCAGGGCGGCCATGACCGCCTCCCGCTGGCGGCGCTGGTTGGCCGAGGCGTGGATGCCCATCGCCAACTGGGTCGCCCGCTCCAGCTCGGCGAGCTGCTCCGGGGGCAGTTTCTGCCGCCGGCCACGCTGCAACAACTCCTGGAAGTGACCCGGCGGTGACTCCTGTGCGAGCAGCTCCAGAACTGCCACCGCCGGGGCGTCGGTCAACGCCTCGTCCTTCGCCATGATGCTTCCCCCGTGCTCTCGGCCGGCTCGCCCACCTTCGTGGGAACGTATGTTTCTTCATAAGATGGGTCAAGTTGCTGACCTGCGTGTTTACGGGGTGAGTGTGGCCTCGCCATCACTTGCGGGCGGTGTGTTGTTGTCCGGCCACCTTCCGAGTGCCGACCGGCTCGGACAACGATTTCAGGAGGGCGTCGTGATGAACGGCGCCCATCAGCGTGAAACGGGGGCCAGATGACCGGACTCACCGGAATCAACGACTACAAACGGTCGCTCGAGCGGAGCCGGGCAGCACTCACGCGCAAGGACCGGCCACGGACCTTCACCATGGCGGGCCGCGAGTGGGATCTGCTGGACGAGGTGTTCGCACCGACGTTCTCGGCGTCGACCGGGGTGGCCATGGAACTGCTCGGCCTCACCGAAACGCCCACGGTGCCCCGCCGCGGCTCGTTCCTGGAGATCGGGTGCGGCACCGGCATCATCGCGGTGACCGCCGCGCTCACGGGCTGCGACCGTGTGACCGCCCTCGACATCAGCGAAGCGGCCGTACGGAACACCGCGATGAACGCGGCGCGGCACGGGGTGAGCGACCGTCTGCGGGCGGTGCACAGCGACCTGTTCGACGAGCTCGCGGCAGGGGAGAGCGGCGGTGAGCGGTTCGACACCGTCTACTGGCACTCGAACTTCGTACTGGCTCCGCCCGCCTACCACTACAAGACGGTGCACGAACGCGCCTACGTGGACCCCGGCTACCGGGCCCACCGCCGCTTTCTCGCCGACGCCCCCTCGTACGTGGCCGACGGGGGCGCGATCCTGCTGCACTTCAGCGACCGCGGTGACCTCGCGTCGCTGCACGCGATCGCCGAGGAGTGCGGACGCGACCTGCGGGTGCTGCGCAGCCGCCCGGTCCGTGAGGGCGAGGAGACCGTCGAGCACATTCTCTTCGAGATCACCGTCCACTGAACTGCGAAAGAACCCGTGCGAACTCTTCTGATAGACAACTACGACTCTTTCACATTCAACCTGTACCACTACCTCGCCGAGGTGAGCGGGGCCGAGACCGTGGTCATCCGTAACGACGACCCCGCATGGGATCCGGCCCGGCTCGCGGAATTCGACAATGTGGTGCTGTCTCCCGGGCCCGGAACCCCGGCCCGCGCGGCCGACTTCGGCATCTGCGGGGACATCGTCAAGAACGGCGGCATCCCTCTGCTCGGCGTCTGTCTCGGGCATCAGGGGGTGGCGCTGCTGCACGGCGGCACGATCGCCCGGGCTCCGGAGCCGCGGCACGGCCGGACCTCGCCCGTACTCCACGACGGAACCGGTCTGTTCCGCGGCATCCCCTCGCCCTTCGAAGTGGTGCGCTACCACTCGCTGACGGTGACGGACCTGCCCGACGAGCTGGAGGGCACCGCCTGGACGCCGGACGGTGTCCTGATGGGGCTGAGGCACCGGCACCGGCCGATGTGGGGACTCCAGTTCCACCCCGAGTCGATACTCACGCAGTACGGACATGAACTCCTCGCCAACTTCATGGACTTGAGCCGCCAGTGGCACGCGGACCGAGGCTCAGTACCCTCTCGTACGCCGATACCTGCCGCCCCTGCGAAGACGCCCGGCGCCCACCCGGAGTTGCCCGCGAGCGACGAGGTGCGCCGGCTGCGCGTCGTGGTGGAACGCACGCCGACCGGCTGGGCCGACGAGGCCGCCTTCCACCGGCTGTTCGGCGCGAGTGAGAACGCCTTCTGGCTGGACAGCAGCAGGACCGACGCCGACTCCGGCCGGTTCTCCGTCATGGGTGACGCGGCGGGCCCGCTCGCGCGGGTGGCCAAGGCCGATGTGTGGAGCCACACCGTCACCGTGCACTCGGCCACCGGCTCCGAGATCATCACGGGCGGCTTCCTCGACTGGCTCGGCCGCGACCTCGAAGGAATGCGCACCGAACTCCCCCTCGTCCCCTTCGACTTCACCCTCGGCTGGGTCGGCTACCTCGGCTACGAACTGAAGGCGCAGTGCGGCGGCGACGCGGCCCATCAGGCCCAGGACGCCGACGCCACCATGGTGTTCGCCGATCGCGCGGTGGTCCTGGACCACGCCACGGGCACCACGTATCTGCTGGCGCTGGCCGAGGACGGTGACGAGACGGCGGCCCGTGCCTGGCTGCGTACCGCCGCCCGGACGCTGGAGTCGATCGCGGGCGAGCCCGCCGGGGTGCCGGACGCGCCCGCCGCACTCGCCGAGATCCGGCTGCGGCACGACCGCGACGCGTACCTGCGGCTGATCGACACCTGCCGGCAGGAGATCACGGCGGGTGAGACGTACGAGGTCTGCCTCACCAACCTCGCCGAGGCCGAAGTGGACCTGGACCCCTGGCAGGCGTACCGCGCACTGCGCCGCTTCAGCCCGGCTCCGTATGCCGCGCTGCTGCGCTTCGGGCAGCAGTCCGTACTCAGCACCTCGCCCGAGCGCTTCCTGCGCATCGCCGCGGACGGCACCGCCTCCTCCAAGCCGATCAAGGGCACCCGGCCGCGCGGCGCGAGCGCGGAGCAGGACGCGGCAACCGTCGCGGACCTGCGCTCGGACGAGAAGGACCGGGCGGAGAACCTGATGATCGTCGACCTGGTGCGCAACGACCTCGGCCGGCATGCCGAGCTGGGATCGGTGGAGGTCACCAACCTCTTCGACGTCGAAACGTACGCGACCGTGCATCAGCTGGTGAGTACGGTACGGGCCAGGCTGCGCCCGGACAGCGGCGCTGTGGACTGTGTGCGGGCCGCGTTCCCCGCGGGCTCGATGACAGGCGCCCCGAAGATCCGCACCATGCAGATCATCGACCGTCTGGAGGCCGGACCTCGCGGGGTCTACTCCGGTGCCATCGGGTACTTCTCACTGTCCGGCGCCGCGGACCTGAGCGTCGCCATCCGTACGGCGGTGCTCACCCCGGGCCGCGTCCGCTACGGGGTCGGCGGGGCGATCGTCGCGCTGTCGGATCCGGAGGCCGAGTTCGAGGAGACGGCCGTCAAGTCGGCCCCGCTGCTGATGCTCACCGGGGCCGGATTCCCCGGCCGCCGCGAGACGTCCGAGCCCAGCCGCAGCGGCGGAGCAGCCACGGGTCAGTGAGCGGACCGCAGGCCGTGGCCGGTGCGGGCGCCCTGCCGCAGCAGTTCGGCGGGGCCCAGCTCCCGAAGGCGGCCGACGAGCCGGCCGAGCAGCCGCTCCGTCTCCGGGTCGTCCGGTGTGTAGATCCACATCTTGGTGTCGGGGGCGGAGGCCAGCGCGAAACCGGTCGCGATCACGCTGATCTCGTCACCGTCGACGGTCCAGAACGACTTGCGCCGGGTGACGGACGAGGCGACCTCGTGCCGGGCCCATATCTCGGCGAAGCGCCCACTCGCCTCGGTGAGCTGCCGGATGAACCCGGTCCAGTGCGGGTCCCCCAGGCGGCGGCCCGACTCCGCCCGCAACTGGGCGACCATGAAGGAGATCTCGCGCTCCCACTCGACGAGCGGCTGAAGATGCTCCTCGGCGGTGAACAGATGCCACAGCACATTACGGTCCGCCGGCGGCAGCAGTGCCAGCCCGGGATCGAGCGCCGCGTACGCGTCGTTGAAGGCGAGCACGTCGTAGCGGGCCGTCACGATGCTCGCCGGAAGCGGGGTCAGGGCATCGAGGATGGTCTGCTGCTCCGGCGGCTGCGGCTGACCCGCTGAAGCGTCGAGGGGCACGCTGGGGATGTCCGCGAGCCGGTAGAGATGATCCCGCTCGGTCCGGTCGAGCCGCAGCGTCCGGGCGATCGCGTCGAGCACCTGGACGCTGGGGTTGATGCGCCGGCCCTGTTCCAGCCACGTGTACCAGGCGACTCCGATGCCGGAGAGCTGGGCCACCTCCTCGCGGCGCAGCCCCGGCGTACGCCGCCTGGTGCCGGGCGAGATCCCCGCCTCCTCCGGGGTGATGCGCTCCCGGCGGAGCCTGAGAAACGCGCCCAGTTCGGAGCGCCGCACGGCCTCGCCGGCTGCGGAACCGCTGGTGGGGCCGTACGCGGAGTGGGGATCGTCGGGCGTCACCACCCCAGTGTGCGGGACGGCCGCACAGCGCAGCCAGATACCCCCAGTACCGGGACAACTGGATATCTGGCAGCGGAATCTGACTACCAGGATCATCGCCGTCATGAGTGAGACCACACAGAGCCGGGCTGTTACGGCCCCACCCCGGGAGACCGAGGCGCCGGCCGAGGACCCGGCCGTACGCAATCGCAAGAACAACCTCATGCTCGTCGTCATGCTGGGCGCGGTCTTCATGGCCCTGCTCGACTCGACCATCGTCAATGTCGCGACGCCGACCATCCGCACCGACCTCGGCACCACGGGCTCGGCGCTGCAGCTCATCGTCTCCGGCTACACGATCGCGTACGCGACGCTGCTGGTGACCGGCGCCCGTCTCGGCGCGCGCAACGGCTTCCGGGCCATGTTCCTGTTCGGGCTCATCACCTTCACCGCGGCCTCACTCGCCTGCGGCCTGGCACCCGGCTCGGCGACACTGATCGGCGCACGCGTGGTGCAGGGCGTCGGCGCGGCGATGATGATGCCGCAGATCTACAGCCTGATTCAGCTGAGGTTCGAAGGAGCGGCGCGGGCCCGGGCACTGAGCCTGTACGCCGCTGTCATCGGACTCGGCGTCGTGATCGGTCAGGTCGTCGGCGGCCTCCTGGTCAGCGCGGACCTCTTCGGCACCGGCTGGCGTCCGGTGTTCCTGATCAATGTGCCGGTGGGTGTGGTGCTGGTGATCGCCGGGCTGCGGCTGCTGCCGGAGGGCAGGCCCGCGAAGCCCAAGGGCCTGGACATCCCCGGTCTGCTCACGCTGACCGCGGCGCTGCTGCTGCTGGTCGTGCCGCTCGTGATGGGTCATGAGCAGGACTGGCCGCTGTGGATGAAGATCTCCCTGGCCGCCTCGGTCCCCATGCTCGTGGTGTTCACCCTCGTCGAGCGTGCGGTCGCGCGCCGCGGCGGAGCGCCGCTGGTGCCGGGCCGGGTGCTGAAGACGCCCGGTCTGGTCTCGGGAGCGTCCGCGAACTTCTTCGCGATGGCCGGGTACGCCGGATTCCTCTTCGCCTTCTCGCAGCACATGCAGTCGGGACTCGGCGAGTCCGCGACCCGCACCGGTCTGACGTTCGCTCCGCTCGCCATCGGCGTCGCGACCGGCAGCCTCACCTGGCAGAAGGTGCCCGAGCGGCTGCACCGGCCCATGATCGCCACCGCGTGCGTGGTCTCCGCGGCCGGGTACCTCGCCATCGGATTCGACATGCGTTCGGGCGGACACGGCGGCCTCGCACTGCCGGCCCTTCAGCTGGCCGTCGGCATCGGCATGGGCTACATCACCAGCCCGCTGCTCACCGTGGCGCTGGCCCAGGTCAAGCCGGCCGACGCGGCGGACGCGAGTGGCGTGATGACCACCGCGGCCCAGATCGCGCAGGTCCTCGGCGTCGCGGCGTACGGCAGCGTGTATCTCGGCTCGGCCGACGGCCAGGGAGCCGACTCCTCGGCGCACGCCATCTTCGTGACCGCACTGCTCGTCACGGCCGGGGCCCTGGTCAGCTCGCTGGCGGCGCTGCGGCTGCCGCGCAAGCAGCAGGCCTGACCCGCGGCACGCCACCACCCACACCGAGAAGACCCGAGAAGCCCGAGAAGGCCGGAGAAGGAAGTCCCATGGCAGTCGCCGGTCTTGTGACCGCACGCATCCAGGTCGGCGGTTCGCCCGGCACCGATCCCTATGAGGTGCTGATCGGGCGCCAGCTGCTCGGTGAAATAGCGGGACTGACCGGGCCGTCGGCCGCCCGGGTGGCGGTAATCCACCCGGGGGCGCTCGCCCGGACCGCTGAGCAGATCCGGGAGGATCTGGCCGCACAGGGTTACGAGGCCATCGCCATCCAGGTGCCCGACGCCGAGGCGGCCAAGAGCGCCGAGGTCGCGGCGTACTGCTGGAAGGTGCTGGGGCAGAGCGGCTTCACCCGCAGCGATGTCATCGTCGGGGTCGGCGGCGGCGCCACGACGGACGTCGCCGGATTCGTCGCTGCCACGTGGTTGCGCGGGGTGCGGTGGATCGCGGTGCCGACGACCGTGCTGGCGATGGTCGACGCGGCGGTGGGCGGCAAGACGGGCATCAACACCGAGGAGGGCAAGAACCTCGTCGGCGCCTTCCACCCGCCCGCCGGCGTGCTGTGCGACCTCAGCGCGCTGGACTCGCTGCCCGCCGACGACTACGTGAGCGGCCTGGCCGAGATCATCAAGGCGGGCTTCATCGCGGATCCGGTGATCCTGGACCGCATCGAAGCCTGTCCGGCCGGGGCGCGCTCTGCGGCCGGTCCGCACACCGCGGAGCTGATCGAGCGCTCGATCCGGGTCAAGGCGGAGGTCGTTTCCACCGATCTGAAGGAAACCGGCTCCCGGGAGATCCTCAACTACGGCCACACGCTCGCCCATGCCATCGAGAAGAACGAGCGCTACACCTGGAGGCACGGAGCCGCGGTGTCCGTCGGCATGGTGTTCGCCGCCGAACTGGGCCGGCTGAGCGGGCGGCTGGACGACGCCACCGCCGACCGGCACCGCTCGGTCCTGGAATCGGTCGGGCTGCCGCTGACCTATCGCGACGGGCAGTGGCCCGCGCTCCTTCGGACCATGAGGGTCGACAAGAAGTCGCGCGGCAGGCTGCTGCGCTTCATCGTGCTCGACGGACCGGGACGGCCGACAGTGCTGGAGGGCCCCGGCCTGCCGCTGCTGTTCGCCGCGTACGCGAAGGTGACGGCCTGACACCGTACGCCCACCCCAAAGACGACCAGCTCCGTACTTCCCCCGGCGGAGCTGGTCCTTTGCGTTCAGCCGTACGCTCCGCTCCCAGCCGGTGCCGGACACCGCGCCCGCGCCGGGCAGAGGTCGAAGTGGCTGATGCGGCAGGTGTCGGACGGGGACGACGATCCCAGGTTGACCGCCGTGCCGTCGCCCGCGATGCGCCAGCGCTTGCCCGCGGGGACGGCGCCGAGCGGCCGGTCGCCCGGCTCGATCAGGATCCAGCGGCCGCGTACGGTGCGGTGCCACGTGGCCGGGGCGCCGCACCGTTTGCATGCCGTGGTCGCGGCCGTCCGCGGGTCGGGTACGGAGGCCGAACGGCGGGCCGCCAGGGTCAGCTCGACGGCCGTCGTGGCCAGCACCTCGGCGAGCAGCACCGGTTCACGGCCGGGGCTGCTGCCTCCGGTCCGCTCGCACGGACCGCACAGCGTCATCCCCAGAACTGCCCGCCACCTGCCGCGCGGGACACCACACGCGTCGCACACGTCGTGTGCGCCGCGCTCGTCGTACGAGACCATGTCGCCCCCACCACCCGCAAACCGCCCTGTTTACAGCCGACTTGGACAATCGTTCCACGAGGGTCTGACAATCATGCCGAGACCGCCCTGACCTGGTTCATCGCCGTGATCAACACTTTCAACCGGCTGACCGTCACCGCCCGTTCGACCCCCGGAACCCACACCCCGCAGGTGCGTTCATGAGCGCCGCCCGCCGGGCCGTCGAGCTCCGCGCGCTGCACGTCCCGGGCAAGCCGGCCGTACTGCCCAACGCCTGGGACGCCGCCTCTGACCGTACGGACGAGGAGCTGCTCGCGGATTGCGCGCGCTGGTGCACGACATCGGCGCTCCGGTCAATGTGGCGTACGGGGGTGACCTTCGGACCGGGACTGTTCATGGCGGCCCAGAGGCATCTGGCCGGGCTGGTGGAGGAGATCCGCGCCGGGCGCGACCCGTACGCGGGCATCACGCCGTGGGCGCCCGGCCCGAAGCGTCACCCCCGGCGCTGCCTGAGGGCGGCGAGCGTCGCGTCGAGGTCCGGGGCGGCGGTGCGGGGCCGGTTGTACGGAAGCTTGCCCAGGACCACGGCCATGCCGCAGGTGTTGGTGAGCGCGGAGAAGACCAGGCCTCCCGCGACCCCGGCGGAGAGCAGCTGCCAGGCCGGGTGCAGCAGGCCGAGGGCGAGGCCCGTCATGACCAGGGCGCCGGCGGCGAGCCGGACCTGCCGCTCCATGGCCCACGCACTGCGAGCGGCTCCCTCCGGGCAGTGCAGTTCGTGACCGCGCGCCGCCCAGCCGCTGGTTCCGCCGGTGAGGGTGGCAGCGGTGACGCCGAGGCCGGCCAGCGTCCGGCACGCGTTCTCGGAGCGCGTGCCGGACGCGCAGACCACCAGAATCTCGCCCTGCCCCGCGGCTTCCTCGATCGCGGGCAGCGCGTGGTGCAACCGGTCGAGGGGGACGTTGTGGGCGCCGGGGAGGTGCCCGGAGGCGTACTCGCCCGGTGCGCGTACGTCGATGACGGTCAGGTCGGCCAGCCGGGCGTGGGCCTGGTCGGTGTCGAGCGCGGCGGGAGGGTTCATGGCCGAAAAGGTACCCCTGCCGCACCTGCCGTACCCCTGCCCGGCCGGTTTCCGGACTACTGAATTCCGCCCCAGTAGGCGGCTGACCCACTCGCCGTGGCCCGCCCACCGTCTCTCAGAAGTCGTCACACGTAGCGGTGGCGAACCTGCCGGAGGCGGTAGCGGTCTGCGGCTCGCCGCTGTCCACCGTGACGGAGCAGGTGGCGGTGCCGCCGGAGGCCCCGGTGGTGACGGTGAGGGAGCCGCCCTTCGCGAAGCCGGTGGTGTCGACTTCCTTGCGCCACGGGAGCGGGGCGTCGGACACGGTGTTGGACGAGGCCTTCCCGTCCCTCCAGGTCGTGTAGGCGATGGTGACGTCCTTGGCGTCACCGGTCACGCCGTACTTCACCGTCACGGTCCGGTCCGCGTCGTCGTCGTCGACCATCGTGGCGATGGTGGCGATGACGGCGATGCAGCCGCCGGCGAAGAGGAGCAGCAGGCCGAGGAGGACCCAGGGCCAGACCCGGCGCTTCTTCCCGGGCGGCGGCTGGGAGGCGGCCCAACCGGGCGGGGGGAGGTCGCCGGGCGGTGGGGGTGGCGCGTCTGACATGGGGCGCGTCCTTCCTTCTGACCGGCCTGGTTGGTCGCCTCGACCACCCCTCGATCATTGGCCGGGTCCGGCCCGTACGCCCACGGGCCTGGGCCGGCGGGATGGCGAGACGAAACGTCTTGCGTATGCGGAGAGGCAGCGACTACCCTCACCGCAAGACGCAACGTCTCGTCTCGTAATCGACAGAAGAAGGCTGCTCTTGCTCCGATCCGGTACCCAACTCGCCCTGTCCGACGTCACCGTGCGGTACGACGACCACGTCGTCTTCGACCGCGTCTCCCTCACCGTCCGGCCCGGCGAGAAAGCCGGCGTCGTCGGCGACAACGGGTCTGGCAAATCCACCCTCCTGGGCCTCCTCGCCGGCACCCGGCGCCCGGACAACGGCGCCGTCACCGTCACCGCCCCCGGCGGCATCGGCCACCTCGCGCAGACCCTGGACCTGCCGCCCACCGCCCTGGTCGGTGACGCGGTCGATCTCGCCCTCGCGGAACTGCGGGCGCTGGAGCGGCGCATGCGGCAGGCCGAAGCGGCCCTCGGCGACGCGGGTCCGGCGGGGCTTTCGGTGTACGCCGCCCTCGTGGCCGAGTTCGAGGCGCGCGGCGGCCACGACGCCGACCGCCGCGTCGACATCACCCTGCGCAGGCTCGGCGAGCGCACCCAACGTCGAGCGCGACCGCCCCCTCGGCACGCTCTCCGGCGGGCAGCGCTCCCGGCTCGCGCTCGCCGCGACGCTGGCCGCCGCGCCGGAGGTCCTGCTGCTCGACGAACCCACCAACGACCTCGACGACGAGGCCGTCGGCTGGCTGGAGGAGCACCTGCGCGCGCACCGCGGCACGGTCGTCGCGGTCACCCACGACCGGGTGTTCCTCGACCGTGTGACGACCACCGTGCTGGAGGTCGACCAAGATCTGCGGACAGTACGCCGCTACGGCAACGGCTACGCCGGATTCCTCACCGCGAAGGCCGCCGCCCGGGCCCGCTGGGCCAGGGAGTACGAGCAGTGGCGCGCCGAGGCCGCCCGGCGCTCCGCCCTGGCCGAGTCGAACACCGTGCTGCTTTCCGCCATCCCGCGCAAGGCCCCGGCCGCCTTCAGCGGCGCAGGAGCCTTCCGCGCCAGGTCCCGCGCGCACGGCGCGATGAGCCGCATCCGCAGCGCGCGCGAGCAGCTGCACCGGCTGACCGAGCGCCCGGTGCCTCCGCCACCGCGGCCCCTGCGGTTCACGGCGCGTATCGAGGGCGAGGCGGCGGGAGCGGAACTGGACGGCGTACAAGTGGCAGGACGCCTGCGCATCGACTCCCTGCGTGTCGCACCTGGCGAGCGGGTGCTCGTCACCGGCCCCAATGGCGCCGGCAAGTCCACCCTGCTCCAGGTCCTGGCGGGCGACCTGGCCCCCGACGGCGGTACGGTCACCCGCCCGCCCCGGACCGGCTTCCTGCGCCAGGACAGCTTCCGTACGGGGGATCGCGACGACGGCCGTACGGTCCTGGATTCCTTCGGCGGTGTGGAAGGGACCGACGAACTGCTCTCCCTCGGCCTGTTCCGCGAGGCCGACCTGGCGAAGCCTGTACGCGCCCTGTCCACCGGCGGCCGCCGCAAGCTCGAACTGGCGCGCCTGGTCACGTCCCCCGTGGACCTGCTGCTCCTCGACGAGCCGACGAACCACCTCGCGCCGGCGCTGGTCGAGGAGCTGGAGGCGGCCCTGGCGGGTTATGCGGGCGCGCTGGTGATCGTCACGCACGACCGGCGGATGCGGAGGTCTTTCGCGGGGACGCGGCTGGAGATGGTGGGCGGTGAGGTGTGCGAAGCCGGCGTGTGTGCGTGATCATCGAGGGATAAGTCCCGAAATCCGCCTCGCCCAGCAACCGGAGGCCGACGAACTGCTCGGCCGCAGCCCGCTAGCCGACCTGATCGGCATGCTGCTCGACCAGCAGGTCCCCATGGAGTGGGCGTTCGCGGGCCCGTACACGATCGCCCAGCGGCTGGGCGCCGACGACCTCGACGCGCACGAGATCGCCGCGTACGACCCGGAGGCCTTCGCCGAGCTCCTGTCGGCCAAGCCGGCCGTGCACCGCTACCCCGGGTCGATGGCCAAGCGGGTGCAGCAGCTGTGCCAGTACCTGGTCGACGAGTACGACGGCGACGCGACGGCGCTCTGGCGCGACGTCGCCACCGGCAAGGAACTGCTGGCCCGGCTGAACGCGCTGCCGGGCTTCGGGAAGCAGAAGTCCCAGATCTTCCTGGCCCTGCTGGGCAAGCAGCTGGGCGTATGCCCGGAGGGGTGGCGGGAGGCGGCGGGCTCGTACGGCGACGAGGGCTCGTTCCGGTCTGCGGCGGACATCACGGGCCCGGAGTCGCTGGCGAAGGTACGGGCGTTCAAGCAACAGACGAAGGCAGCGGCAAAGAAGAAACCCCCGGCGAAGTAGGCCACTGCGCTCCTCAGACGCCGGAGGGGCTGGATAGTGCGGCCGAATCCAGCCCGTCCGGCGTCTGAGGACACGCCCGCAGGGCGTCTGTTGTCTGGGGGCTGGGGGCTTGCCCCCAGTTCAGGAAGGGGCGGGTCGGGGAAAGCCCGCCGCAGGCGCCCGCGCTCCGGCCGCTCCAGGTCAACCGCTCCTCGGGGCGTACTCCCAATGAGGGAAAGCCCCCGCGATCAGCGCGAACGGGCCGCCTGAACCCCCCGCACCACCGGAGGAGCCGCCTCCGCTCGCGGTTTACTCCCGTTCTGGCGCCGAATAAGACCTTTGCACCCCGCCCTCATGGCTGCGCCCGGACCCGCTCGCCCGGTAGGCTTTCCGTGTGATCTTCAAGCGCATCGGAAACGGCCGGCCGTATCCCGACCACGGCCGGGAAAGCACCCGGCAGTGGGCGGATGTCGCGCCGCGCCCGGTCCGCCTCGATCAGCTCGTGACCACCAAGGGTCAGCTGGATCTCGAGACACTGCTGGCCGAGGACTCGACGTTCTACGGCGACCTCTTCGCCCACGTCGTGAAGTGGCAGGGCGACCTCTACCTGGAGGACGGGCTGCACCGCGCGGTCCGCGCCGCGCTCCAGCAGCGCCAGGTGCTGCACGCGCGCGTCCTCGAACTCGACAACATGTGAGAGCGCAAGGGACGGTTTAACGCCCGAACGGACGTCCCATTGCGCCTTATGGGTTGGCCTGACCCGATGTCGTTGATCATTTAGTAGGCATCGTCACCGAGGCGCACTACGCTGCGCCCATGAGCATGCTGACACCCCCCGGCATGGGCGGAAAGTACCGCATTACGGGCGACAAGTACCCGCGCATGCGACGCCCCCGGAACCGGCGCAGGACCATCCTCGCGGTGGTGGCCTCCATCGTGGCCCTGGGCCTGGCCGGCTGGGGGACACTGCAGCTCATCGATGTCTTCACGGGTGGCGGCGGGAAGAAGACCTCGGCCACCGGACGCGGGCAGGGCTGCGAGAAGACGAAGGCGAAAGCCGCGCCCGCCGCACCGGCGCGGAACGCCGCCCTGCCGAAGCCGCGCACGATCAAGGTCAATGTCTACAACGCGACAAAGCGCGGCGGTCTCGCCAAGGAAACCGCCGACGAGCTGAAGAAGCGCGGCTTCACCATCGGCAAGGTCGGCAACGCGCCGCCGGAGTACGACAAGAAGGTCAAGGGCGCCGGCATACTGCTGGGCGCGCCCAAGGCGGTCTCCGGCGTCCTGCCCGTACTGGGTACGCAGCTCAAGGGCGCCGTACACAAGGCCGACGCCCGCAAGGACGCCGACGTGGACCTGATCCTGGGCACGGCCTTCAAGACGCTGGCCACGAAGAAGGACGCGGACAAGGCCCTGGCCGCTCTGGCCAGGCCCGCGCCCGCGCCCTCCGGGAAGTGCTGAGAACTAGTCGGCGGTCCCGTACATCCGGTCACCCGCGTCGCCGAGGCCCGGCACGATGTAGCCGTGCTCGTTGAGCCGCTCGTCGACCGAGGCCGTGACCACGGTGACCGGCGCGCCGGCCAGCTCACGCTCCATGAGCTCGACGCCCTCGGGCGCCGCGAGCAGCACGACCGCCGTGACATCGTCCGCGCCACGCTTGATCAGCTCACGGATCGCCGCGACCAGCGTGCCGCCGGTGGCCAGCATCGGGTCGAGGACGTACACCTGGCGGCCGGAGAGGTCCTCCGGCATCCGGGTGGCGTAGGTCTCCGCCTGGAGCGTGTCCTCGTTGCGGATCATGCCGAGGAAGCCCACCTCGGCGGTCGGCAGCAGCCGCACCATGCCGTCGAGCATGCCAAGACCGGCCCGCAGGATCGGTACGACGAGGGGGCGCGGGTGGGACAGTTTCACGCCCGTCGTCGACGTCACGGGGGTATGGATGTCGACCTGTTCGGTGCGCACGTCCCTGGTGGCCTCGTACGCGAGCAGGGTGACCAGCTCGTCGGCGAGGCGCCGGAAGGTCGGGGAGTCGGTGCGCTTGTCGCGCAGGGTGGTGAGTTTGTGCGCCACCAACGGGTGGTCGACGACGTGGATCCGCATGCCGTCAACAGTAGCCGGGCACACGGGCCGCCCGCGCTGGCATCAACACGCCGGCCGGAGGGAAGGTGGGGTGGGGGACAGACGCGGGCTTGGGGTGGTGGGCCGATGCCGGACGGGGACCAGGAGCAGGATCAGGAACAGGAAGCGGAACAGGAACGGGAACAGCAGGAAAACATGGGTCTGGTCGACCGCAGGCGGCGGCGCGCCCAGTTCCTGCGCGAGTTGCACGAGGCGAAGGCCCTGCGCGAGCGGGTACAGCCACGCCGGGCCCGGGCGGCCCGGATGCGGCAGCACATGCGGATGCGTACCTTCCGCTGGTAGGGGCTATCTCGCAGGACTGGTACACGCCGCAAGAGCGGAAGACCTCTCGCGGAGCGATTGTTTCTGCCACGATTCCGAGTGGGCGGGGCTCGGAGCTGCGAAACGGTTTCTCCCCAACCTCAGCAACAACCTGAGCGACACCCTCCGGCCGGGAGGAACTCCAACCGGCACTTCTCAAGACCAGTGGGAGAGTCACGGTGTACTTCGCCGCACTGCTCGCGCGCACCGAAGACGGGTGGAAAGCGAGCGACACGGAGCTCGACGACGTGGAAACCCTGTCCGACCTGACCGATCTGGCCCGCGAGGCCACGGTCGACGACGACACGGTGATCGTCTTCATCGAGCAGGAAGACGCATGGTTCGGCCTCGTCCGGGTGGACGGCGAGGAGGACCCTCGTATCTATGTCTCGGACGCGGCCGCGGCCGCTCGTTCCTCGTACGGGGAGATCCTGCTCACCGACGAACTGCTCGGCCGGGACCCCGAGGATCCGGATGCCCTGGAAGACCTCGTCGACCTCGACGGCACGGAGGACGGGGAACCGGACGAGGAACTCAACAACGAGAGCGACGAGGAGGAGATCACGGCGGACGGCGGCAGCGTCGTACCGGCGGGTCCGCTCGGGGAGACAGGGATCCTGGCGGACCTCGGCCTGCCCGAGAAGGAGCTGCTGGCGCTGAGCACGGACGCGCTTGTCGAGATCGCCGACGCGCTGGGCGCCGCCGACGTACTGGAGACCGTCCAGTAGTGAGCCCGGCAGTCACAGAAGAAGCACCGGAACCCGATCCGGTACGGGACCGGTGGCGGGCGCCCATGCGCCTGGCCCTGGACGAGGCGGCGCGGGCGGCGGAGGCCGGCGACGTGCCGGTCGGCGCCGTCCTGCTGGGCCCCGACGGCTCGCTGCTCTCTGCGGGGCACAACGAGCGTGAGGCGACGGGTGACCCGACGGCGCACGCCGAGGTGCTGGCCATCCGCAGGGCGGCGCTGGGGCTCGGTGAGTGGCGGCTGACGGGCTGCACGCTGGTCGTCACCCTGGAGCCGTGCACGATGTGCGCGGGTGCGCTCGTACAGTCGCGGGTGGACCGGGTCGTCTTCGGGGCGCTCGACGAGAAGGCGGGCGCCGCGGGTTCGCTCTGGGACGTCGTACGGGACCGGAGGCTGAACCACCGGCCCGAGGTCATCCAGGGCGTACTCGAAAGGGAGTGCTCGGCGCAGTTGACGGCCTTCTTCAGGGACCGCTGAAGGGACCGCCGCAAGGACCGCCGCAGGGGCCGCCGAAGAACCGATTTCGGAGCACGGCCCGGCGTGGGCTAAGCTCTCTCTCGGTAGCGTGTCCGAGCGGCCTAAGGAGCACGCCTCGAAAGCGTGTGAGGGGGCAACTCCTCCGTGGGTTCAAATCCCACCGCTACCGCTCAGAACGAAAGCCCCGACTCCCAGAGTCGGGGCTTTCGTGTTGTGCGGTTAGACTCACGCGACTCACGGGACCGGCAGGGGAGGCCGCACAGATGGTGCAAACGAAGAAGATCGCGCTGTACATGGTCGTCGTCTTCGTGCTGTACACGATCATCACTTCCCCCGACAGGGCGGCCGCTCTCGTCCAGGTAGGGTTCGAAGGCGTGTCCAGTGCCGCCCAGGGGGTCGGCGAGTTCATGACCCAGCTGATCCAGTGATCGAGCATCGAAGGAGTGCCCCTTGATCCGCCATCTGGTCCTCTTCAAGCTCAATGAGGGTGTCGAGCGGGACGAGCCGCGCGTCCTCGCCGGCGTGAAGGCCTTCGAAGAGCTCGACGGGGTCGTTCCCGAGCTGGAGTTCTGGGAATGCGCCTGGAACATCACCGACCGGCCCATCGCGTACGACTTCGCCATCAACTCGGCGGTCCAGGACCGCGATGCGCTGAAGCGGTACATCGAGCACCCGGCCCACCAGGCGGCCGCCGGACAGTGGCGTGAATTCGCCACGTGGGTGATCGCCGACTACGAGTTCTGAGCCCCCGCGGCAGCAAGCCCCGCACCGGTCCGGTGTGGGGTTTTTGCATGCGTACGCCCCAACTTGCCCCTCAACACGGGGGTATGCGGTGCTTGCGCACAGTGCACATGTCTTGTGATGCTATGACCGCTTTTGACGGATGAGTTGACCGTGGTTGACCGAGAAGAGGGGTGGCGTGACCGTGCCGGCCAGTACAGCACCTCAAGCTCCGCCCCAGCAGCTTCAGCCGCTCCCACCCGAGACCGCCCCCGACCCCCCGGCCGGCGGCACTCCGAAGAGCCGCGGCGCGGACACCAGGGCCCTCACGCAGGTGCTGTTCGAGGAGCTGAAGGGGCTGGACCCGGGGACACCCGAGCACAACCGCGTGCGCGGAGCGCTCATCGAGGCGAACCTGCCGCTGGTGCGGTACGCCGCCGCCCGGTTCCGCAGCCGCAACGAGCCGATGGAGGACGTCGTACAGGTCGGCACGATCGGGCTGATCAACGCGATCGACCGGTTCGACCCGGACCGCGGCGTGCAGTTCCCGACCTTCGCGATGCCGACCGTCGTGGGCGAGATCAAGCGGTACTTCCGCGACAACGTCAGAACCGTCCACGTGCCCCGGCGGCTGCATGAGCTGTGGGTACAGGTCAGTGGGGCCACCGAGGACCTCACGACGGCCCACGGGCGCTCTCCCACGACCGCCGAGATCGCGGAGCGCCTGCGGATCTCCGAGGACGAGGTACTGGCCTGTATCGAGGCGGGACGCTCGTACCACGCGACCTCGCTGGAGGCCGCCCAGGAAGGTGACGGGCTGCCGGGACTGCTCGACCGGCTCGGGTACGAGGACCCGGCACTGGCCGGCGTCGAGCATCGCGACCTCGTGCGGCACCTGCTCGTACAACTGCCCGAGCGGGAACAACGGATCCTGCTGCTCCGGTATTACAACAACCTGACGCAGTCACAGATCAGCGCCGAACTGGGCGTCTCGCAGATGCATGTGTCAAGACTTCTGGCGAGAAGCTTCGCCCGCCTTCGATCCGCAAATCGAATCGAGGCGTAACCGGATCGTGTAGTACCCGCCGAATGGCCGAAAAGCCGCACACCCCCCTTTTCCTGCGCAGATTTGTCGACTTGGCGCTACAGCGTGTTGCCGACATGTGACATTCTGCTGGAACCGCGTTTGCCGCAGCTCCGCCGCCGGTATTCAGGTGGAGGCTGCTTCCTCCGACGGGAGCGCCCGCCGCTACCGTCAGCGACCTCAGTGCTTGAAAGGGGGCCGGCATGTCCGCAGATCAGGGCAGCTCGAAGGTGCTCACGAAGGAAGTGCCCGCCGTGCTCGACCAGGTGACGGCTCCTCCGCCGCCGCTCGTCGTGTCACAGCCGGAAGCAATCGACACCCGCACTCTGTCCCGCTCACTCTTCCTGCGGCTTGCCGCCCTGGACAAGGACAGCCCTGACCGTACGTACGTACGGGACACGCTCATCGAGCTCAACCTCCCTCTGGTGCGTTACGCCGCGGCCCGGTTCCGCAGCCGCAACGAGCCGATGGAGGACATCGTCCAGGTCGGCACGATCGGCCTGATCAAGGCGATCGACCGGTTCGACTGCGAACGGGGCGTGGAATTCCCGACGTTCGCGATGCCGACGGTCGTGGGCGAGATCAAGCGCTTCTTCCGCGACACCAGTTGGTCGGTACGGGTCCCGCGCCGCCTCCAGGAGCTGCGGCTCGCGCTGACGAAGGCCAGCGACGACCTCGCGCAGAAGCTCGACCGTTCGCCGACCGTTCCCGAACTCGCCGCGGTGCTCGGGGTGTCGGAGGAGGACGTCGTCGACGGGCTGGCGGTGGGCAACGCCTACACGGCCAGTTCACTGGACTCGCCCTCTCCCGAGGACGACGGCGGCGAGGGTTCGCTGGCGGACCGGCTCGGGTACGAGGACACGGCGCTGGAAGGCGTCGAGTACCGCGAATCGCTGAAGCCGCTGCTGGCCAAACTGCCGCCGCGCGAACGTCAGATCATCATGCTGCGGTTCTTCGCGAACATGACCCAGTCCCAGATCGGTGAAGAGGTCGGCATCTCCCAGATGCACGTCTCGCGCCTGCTGACGCGCACGCTTTCGCAGCTGAGGGAAGGCCTCATCGCGGACTGACGCTGAACCGCTGCTGGACCCTTTCTAATTGACGGTGCGTCAGACACACTGGCGCGATGCGACGTCATGGTCTGACACACGGCCGCCGAGGCGCTGCGATGAGCGCCGCGGCGGTTGTGCTGTGTCTGGGCGCGGTGCTGGCCGCGTGCGGCGGCGGGAGCGACGACGACGGGTACGTGGCGGTCGGCGCGGCGGGCTCGGGGCCGGAGCGGGCGCCGGGACGGGCCGTACCGCCGGAGGGCAAGGTCGAGCTGGTGCCGCTCGACGGGGACAGTGCGCGTGCTGGTGGTGACGGCGACAGTGGTGACGGGCGCGGGTCCCCGCCTCCGTCCTCACCCTCGTCCTCGGCACCGGAAGGCGGCGACGAAGACCGCGACAGAGGTACACCCGGGGCCGGCGGCGGTGAGGAGCCGTCCGGCGAGGGCGGTAGCCCGGGCTCGACGGACGCACCGGAAGTACCCGGCGTGCCTGACGACGGCGACGAGAGCAACAGCGGTGGCGGCGGCGACAACGGCAGCGATGGCGGTACGTCGACAAAGCCGCCGGTGACCGGATCGCCCGGGGCGCCGAGTTCGCCTGAGCCGCCCGCGGGACCCGCCGTACTCAAGCTCGGTGACCCTGTGCTCGCCGCCGGCGAGAAGCGGTGGTGCGAGAAGGTGACCGTGCCGTTCCGCAACGCCGGGGAATCAGCGGTCCGTTCGGGCACCGTGACCTTCGCGACGCACATCATCGGCGCGCTCGGCATCGACTGGGACACCAGGATATCGACCCAGCCGCTGCCCGGGCCGATCGCCGCGGGCGCGGCCGTGAAGAAGACGTACACCGTGTGCGTGGACGCCTGGCGGGTGCCGCTGGGTATGCGTGTCGAGACCCAGGACGTCACCGCCGACTGGAAATGACCGTTACGGCGTGATCAGCCGAGCGCGAGCCAGGCGACCGCCGCGAGGATCGCGACGACGGCTACGACGCCGATGATCAGGCCGGTCTTGGGGCCGCCCGACGCGGCGGCCGCGGCCGGCTGCTGCCGCTGCGGTTCGCCGTCGTCTACGAAGGCGCGGAACATCTGGGTGCTGCCCGCCGGGTCGTGCTGACCCTCGGGGCCCTGCGGAGCGTGGGGGTTGTGTGCCATGGGGCACGACCCTAGCGAAGTGGGCCCGCTCCGCACACCCCCGGACCCTCCGAGGCACGTGATCTGCGGCTTTACCGGCCGTGCGGATGTCCTTGACCCGCCACGCACGGAGCCTTTTGGGTTCCTTTACTCCCACAGGCCCGAATTAGCTTGCCTGGAGCAACCAACTACTTCTATGGTTGCCCTAAGCAACAAGATGTTCGGAGGTACCCATGGCCGCACAGAGTCAGTTCGAGGAACTGGCCCGGCAGCTCAGTGCCATAGGTGCCGTGAAGCGCGATCTCGCACGCGTCCTGCCCGCGCACTGCCCGGCCGGATCGGCCGCCGTACTCACACTCCTCGACCGGCACGGCGAGATGCGGATGAGCCGGCTCGCCGAGCTCCTCGCGGTCGACATGTCGGTAACCAGCCGGCACGTGGCGCATGTGGCGGAGCGCGGCTGGATCGACCGGGCCCCCGACCCGTGCGACAAGCGCTCACGCATCCTGCGGCTCAACCCGGCGGGCCGGGCGCTCCTGGAGGAACTCTCCGAGCGCTACACCCAGACGCTCGCCGGCGCCCTCGACGACTGGTCCGACGACGAGGTCGGACAGCTCAACACGATGCTGGCCCGCCTGCGCAGCAGCTTCGGCGACTGCCGGGCGCGGGCCCCGCACCACTTCGAGCACGACGCGACACAAGCACCAGTAGCAGTACCAGCAATGCCCGCAACACCCGCGTAAGCACGCGCAAGCAAAGGAATTCAATGGCTACGACCACACCAGCCGGTGTGCGGGGCGGCCACGCCAAGCAGGGGTCCCACCACCACTCCCCCTCCGACGGCGGCGCGCCGATGACACACCGGCAGATCATGGAGGCCCTCACCGGTCTTCTGCTCGGCATGTTCGTCGCGATGCTGTCGTCGACGATCGTGTCCAACGCCCTCCCCGAGATCATCCGGGACCTCGACGGCACCCAGAGCGCGTACACCTGGGTCGTCACCGCCGCCCTCCTGTCCATGACCGTGACCACCCCCCTCTGGGGCAAGCTGGCAGACCTCTTCAGCAAGAAGCTGCTGGTCCAGATAGCCCTGGTCATCTTCGTCATCGGCTCGGCGCTGGCCGGTATCTCGCAGAACACCGGGACGCTCATCGCCTTCCGCGTGCTCCAGGGCATCGGTACCGGCGGTCTGGTCGCGCTCTCGCAGATCGTGATCGCCGCGATGATCCCGCCGCGTGAGCGGGGCCGGTACGCCGGCTACATCGGCGCGACGTTCGCCGTCGCCACGGTCGGCGGGCCGCTGCTCGGCGGTGTCATCACCGACACCGACTGGCTGGGCTGGCGCTGGTGCTTCTACGTCGGCGTGCCGTTCGCGGCCATCGCCCTGGTCCTCCTCCAGAAGACCCTCAAGCTCCCCGTCGTCCGTCGCAAGGTCAAGATCGACTGGCTGGGCGCCTTCTTCCTGGCCGCCTCCGTCTCCCTGCTGATGATCTGGGTGACCCTGGCGGGCGACAACTACGACTGGATCTCGTGGCAGACGTACGCCATGGTCGGCGGCTCGCTCGTGCTCGGCCTGATCTTCATCCTGGTCGAGACGAAGGCCTCGGAGCCGCTCATCCCCCTGCGCTTCTTCCGTAACCGCACGATCGCGCTCACGTCGTTCGCGAGCCTTTTCGTCGGTGTCGCGATGTTCGGCTCGACCGTCTTCCTCAGCCAGTACTTCCAGCTGGCCCGGGACAAGTCGCCGACGATGTCCGGCGTCATGACGATCCCGATGATCGCGGGCCTCTTCATCTCGTCCACGGTCTCCGGCCAGATCATCACCAAGACCGGCCGCTGGAAGGGCTTCCTGGTCGGCGGCGGCGTCGGCCTGGTCGCGGGCCTCGGCCTGCTCAGCACCATCAAGTACGACACCGAGTACTGGCAGGTCGCCGTCTACATGGCGGTCCTCGGCCTCGGCCTCGGCATGATGATGCAGAACCTGGTCCTGGCCTCGCAGAACCAGGTGGAGCCCGCCGAGCTCGGCGCGGCCAGCTCACTGGTCACCTTCACCCGCTCCCTCGGTGGCGCTGTTGGCGTCTCCGCGCTCGGCGCGGTGCTCTCCAGCCGCATCACGCATTACGTCGAGGACGGCCTGGCCGCGCTCCACATCAAGCCGGGCGCGGCGGCCTCCGGCAACAGCATCCCGGACATGGACGCGCTGCCGGCGCCGATCAGGACCGTCATGGAGAGCGCGTACGGAGACGGGGTCGCCGACCTCTTCCTGTACGCCGCGCCCATCGCGCTGATCGGTCTCGTGCTGGTGCTGTTCGTGAAGGAGGTCGCCCTGAAGTCGTCCAACGACGATGCGGCGCCGACTGCTGTCGAGACGCCGCAGCCCGTGTCCGCCACCGAGGCCGTCGCCGCCGCCCCGCCCGTGACGGGCAAGACCCTGCACGGCACGGTCCGTACCGCCGAGGGAGCGGCCGTGCCGCAGGCCGCGGTCACGCTGATCTCCCTCGCCGGGCGGCAGCTCGGCCGCGCGGTCGCCCAGGACGGCCGTTACGCGCTGGACGCCCCAGCAGCCGGTTCGTACGTCCTGATCGCCTCGGCCGACGGCTTCCAGCCGCAGGCCTCCACGGTGGTCTTGGGTGACGAACCCGTCGCGTACGACATCCTCCTGTCCGGTACGAGCGGCCTCACCGGGACCGTGCGCGCCGCAGACGGCGGGCTGCCGGTCGAGGAGGCGATGGTGATCGTGACGGACGTACGCGGCGATGTGCTGGCCACGGGCAAGTCCGCCGCACAGGGCGAGTTCGTCTTCGGCGAGCTGATCCCCGGCACGGTGACCGTCGCGGTGAACGCGGCCGGATTCCGGCCGATGGCGCTGCCGGTGGAGATCGGCGGCCAGGGCGTCACCCGCATCGAGGTCGCCCTCCAGGCCGGTGCGCTGGTCCAGGGCACGGTACGCGGCGGCGCCGGCCGGCGTCCGCTGGCCGACGCCCGGGTGACGCTGATGGACGCGGCCGGGAACGTCATCGCCACCTCCACCACCGGGGACGACGGGGCGTACGCCTTCGCCGACCTCGACCCGGGCGAGTACACGGTCGTCGCGACCGGCTACCCGCCGGTGGCCGGAGCGCTCACGGTCGCGGGCCGGGGCATCGACGGCCACGACATCGAACTCGCCCACCCGGGCGAGTAATCCAGAGCCCCCGTCCGCGCGGCGGGGTGCGTCCTTAGCGGAGGCGCGCCCCTCATGTCTTGCGGCCGGTGCGGAACGGGCCCCGGGGCCGGGGCCGACAGGCAGGGGACGCCTGTCGGTCCCGGCCCCGGGGCCCTCGTAATTCGTTGGCAAGGAGAGAAAACGGGATGGGACTTCGCGCACAGGTACGGACCCGGGACGGCTGGGCCGTGCAGCACGCGGTGGTGACCGTGACCGACATGACGGGCACGCAGGTGATCCGGGCGGCTGCGGATGAGGAGGGTTCGGTAAGGACCGATGCTCCCTTGTCGCCCGGTCCTTACACGGTGATCGTCACGGCGGCCGGTTACGCCCCGTCGGCGTCGACGGCGTTCGTCACGGCGAGCGGTCGGGCACAGGCCGGCACGGTCGTACTGGCCCGCCAGGGCGGCGTGGAACTCCCGCCTCCGGGCATCTGGACGCTGGATCCGGCGCACTCCTCGGTGGCGGCGGTCGCCCAGCATCTGGGGATCTCCAGCGTGCGCGGCCGGTTCCTGGACTTCGGCGGGCGTATCGAGATCGCGGAGGATCTCGGGAAGTCGCGGGTGGAGGCGGTGATCGGTGCGGCGAGCATTGATACGGGCAATGGGATGCGGGACGGGCACCTGAAGTCGCCGGACTTTCTGGATGTGGAGCGCTACCCCGAGATCACGTACAGCAGTACGGGCATTGTCCCGGCGGGGCCGGACCGGTGGACTGTGCGGGGTGAGCTGTCGCTGCACGGCGTCGCTCGTGAGGTCGACCTGGACCTCAGCTACCTGGGGACGGGGCCGGACCCTTGGGGTGGCGTGCGGGCGGCGTTCCGGGCGACGGCGGAGCTGCGGCGGGACGACTTCGCCATGAACTACAACCAGGTCGTGCAGGCGGGGATCTCGGCGATCGGGGCGACGCTGCGGGTTGAGCTGGACGTTCAGGCGGTGCGGGGGGAGCGGTTGCCGCAGGCGTAGCCCCTGGCCGGCGTCGGTGTCTGGTGGCGAGGCGCTGCGCGGGGCCTTTCCCCGACCCGCCCCTTCCCGAACTGGGGCGCTGCCGCAGACCCCGCTCCTCAATCGCCGGAGGGGCTGAATGTTGCCCAGGGGGCAAAACTCAGCCCGTCCGGCGTTTGACCATCGCCTCAATGCCCGCGATCAGCGTCTCCAGCGCGAAATCGAAGTCCCGCTCCCGCATCTCCGCCACCGTGTCGCCGCGCCGCGCCTCCATCAGATCCTTCGCGCTCTCGAACGTCTCACGGAGCTCCGGTGCGCTGGCGAACGTTCCCATCGCCTGCCGGAAGAACTCGTCCTGGCTCATGCCCGCCGACGCGCACCGCTGCACGAAGTGGCCCTCGATCGTCCCGAATCCGTACACGAACTGGAAGACCGCGGACAGGCCCCCCATCTGCCCGTGCGGCGGCAGCCCGGTCGCGCGCATCACGTCCTGCGCCGCCCGCGAGAACGCCAGCGAGTGCGGTCCGATGTTCAGGAACGTACCGATCAGCGGCGACACCCAGACATGCCGGACCAGCAAGTCCCGGTAGCTGGTGGCCAGTCCGCGCAGCCGGTCGTGCCAGTCGTCGGTCTCCGCCGGAGGCGTGATCTCGCTGAAGACGGAGTCCAGGGCCAGTTCCAGCAGGTCGTCCTTGGTATCGACGTACCAGTAGACCGACATGGCGGTCACGTTCAGCTCGGCGGCGAGCCGGCGCATGGAGAACTTCGCGAGCCCCTCGGCGTCGAGCAGCCGCACCGACACCGCCGTGATCCGGTCCCGGTCGAGCCCGGCCGGCTGTTCGGCCTTGCGGGTGCGTGATGTCTTTTCCTCCAGCCAGACGCTGTTGCGAGCTGGATTCTTGACGCGGTCGGCCGCGGACACCATGGGCGCACACTCCTCGTTCTCCCGGCGGGGCGGGGGCGGGCCACGGACCGGAATGTTCCGGTCCGCTCCCCCGCTCCGATGCTATGCCGCTGCTGCTGCTCCGGATGAGTCTGCCCGCTCCGCCCGCCGCAGCAGCACCGCGGCGAGCAGTCCGCCCGCGAGCACCGCGACCGCGCCCACCAGTTGGCTGGTTTCGACGCCGGAGGCGAAGGCGTCCGCGATACGGGCCCGCTCGCCCGCGTCGTTCGCCGCCGCCAGCGCCGCCGGCAGCGAGGCCGCGCCGACCGCGGCCGGTACGAGCGCGGCGAAGCGGGAGTTCAGCACCGCGCCCAGGACGGCGACGCCGAGGCCGTTGCCGAACTCGGCCAGCGTGCCGTTCACGCCCGCTCCGACGCCTGCCTTCTCCGGCGGGATGGCGCTCATGATGGCGTTGGCCATGGCAGGCATGGCGAGCGAGATGCCCGCGCCCATCACGACCAGGCCGAGCAGCATCCCGCCGTACCCGGAGCTGCCGAGCAGCGCTATCGCGGCGAGGCCGGCCGACAGCAGCGTCATGCCGGAGGCGATGGTTCCGGGCGTACCCAGCTTCGGCAGCAGCCGCGCACCGAGCCCGGTGAGATTGAGCGCTACGACGGTGAGTGCGAGGGGGGCCGTCCGCAGCCCCGCCTCCAAAGGCCCGTACCCGAGAACGAACTGCAGGTGCTGCGTCAGAAGGAACAGCGAGCCGCCCATCCCGAACGCCACCAGAATCGCTCCCGCGACCGCTCCGACGAACCGCTGGTTGCGGAAGAAGTGCATGTCCAGCATCGGGTACGGGATGCGCAGCTCCCACACCGCGAAGGCACCGAGGACGCTGACACCTGCCGCCGCCGAGACCAGCACCTGGGTGGAGGTCCAGCCGTGCTCCGGGCCGGAAATGATCGCGTACACGACGGCCGTCATGCCGATCGTGGAGAGCAGCGCGCCGAGCAGGTCGGGGCGGTCGCCCTGCTTGCTCTTGGACTCCGGTACGAGCGAGACGACGGCGACGAGGCCGATCAGCGCGACCGGGATGTTGACCAGGAAGATCGCTCCCCACCAGAAGTGGTCGAGCATGACCCCGCCGATCAGCGGGCCGACCGCGAAGCCGAGGGAGTTGACCGTCGACCAGAGGCCGATGGCCTTCACGCGCTCGGTGTCGTCGAAGATCTGCACGACGACGGCGAGGGTGGTGGTGATCAGCAGCGCGCCGCCGATGCC
The DNA here is from genome assembly GCF_018614615.1 of Streptomyces sp. ISL-100. Lineage (GTDB taxonomy): Bacteria > Actinomycetota > Actinomycetes > Streptomycetales > Streptomycetaceae > Streptomyces. The sequence continues at coordinate 72,986 of NZ_JAGGOK010000036.1, forward strand.
CATGCCCGCGCGGGCGGCGATCAGCTGGGCGCTGGACTGGGCGAGTCCGGCGACGAGCGAGCCGATACCGAAGAGCGCGAGACCCGCGACCAGCATCTTTTTGCGGCCGTAGCGGTCGGCCGCGCTGCCGGCGGTGAGGAGGAGGCCCGACTGGACCAGGGAGTACGCGTTGATCATCCACTGGATGTCGGCGGTGGACGCGTCCAGTTCCTTGGTGAGAGAGGGGATCGCGACGTTGAGGACGGTGTTGTCGAGCAGCACGGTGAGCTGGGCAAGGCAGATGACACCGAGGATCAGCCAGCGCTGCGGGTGGCCTTGCGCGGTGGGGCGGTTCTCGGCGGTCGTCGCCGTCATTGCGTGGGTCTCCTTGTACGGGTACGGGTACGGGGACGGACGGGGGCGGATCGAAACCGCTCCCGTACACCGTACAAGAAGGCCCTATACGCCGTATAACTATTTTCGGTCGGTCAGGTCGTAGAGGCTCGTCCCGTCGACGGTGACCTTGGCGAAGCCGGCCTCGACCCAGCTGGTGATCGCGGAGTTGCCGCCGCCGGGGCCGCCGCTGCCGCCACCGATGAAGTAGTGGATCTCGCCCTTCTGTACGTACGCCTTGAACTCGGCCAGGGTCGGGGACGGGTCGCTGCCGTTGAACCCGCCGATCGCCATCACCGTTTTCTGCGTGGCCAGTTGGTAGCTCGCGGCGTGCTGGGAGCCGACAGCGGCCGCCGCCCAGGTGTAGTCGTCGGCGCCGGCGCCGATCGTGGCCGCAGCCTTGGAGCTGACGCTCTGGCCGTTGAGCAACCCGCCCATGCCGCCGCACCGCCGCGGTTGCCGCCTACGCGGGCTGCCGCTGCTCCGGGGGTACCGCCGGGCATCGCGCCGCCGGGGACGGCCTGTTGACCGCCCGGCTGACCACCCGGCGCACCCGGCGCACCCGCGCCCGCCGGGGGCTGCCCCATGGCACCCACCGGGCGCTCACCCACCCGGCTTGATCAGATAGCCCGCCCCACGCCGGGTGTGGATCATCGGCGGACGGCCGGCGTCGATCTTCCTCCTCAGGTACGAGATGTAAAGCTCGACGACGTTCGCCTGCCCGCCGAAGTCGTAGCTCCACACCCGGTCCAGGATCTGCGCCTTGCTGAGCACGCGCCGCGGGTTGCGCATCAGGAAGCGCAGCAGCTCGAACTCGGTCGCGGTCAGGTGAATTCCCTCGCCGCCGCGCACCACCTCGTGGCTGTCCTCGTCCAGCGTCAAGTCCCCGAGCTCCAGCAGCGATTCGCTGCGTACGGTCGCGGCGGCGGTCCCCGAGCGCCGGATGAGTCCGCGCAGCCGCGCCACGACTTCCTCCAGGCTGAACGGCTTGGTGACGTAGTCGTCACCACCCGCCGTCAGCCCAGCGATCCGGTCCTCCACAGAGTCCTTGGCCGTCAGAAAGAGCACAGGCACGTCAGGCAGTTCGCACCGCAGCCGTCCAAGCACAGCGAGGCCATCCATATCCGGCAGCATCACGTCCAGTACGACCGCGTCGGGCCGGAAGTCGCGCGCGGAGCGGACCGCGCCCGCGCCGTCACCTGCGCTGCGGACCTCCCACCCCTCGTATCGGAGCGCCATCGACAGCAGCTCGGCAAGCGGCGCCTCGTCGTCCACGACGAGCACCCGCACGGGCCCGCCGCCGGGTCTCAGCATTTCGGTACGCATGGGGCCAGGCTGGGCGACGCCCCTGAGAGCACTCTTTCCCGTTCCTGTGAATCCCCTGAGAAACCCGGACGCCCCCGCCTCGGCCCCCCGCCCCCTCACATCCCGAAGAGCCGCCCCGCGTTCCCATAACAAACAGCCCGCAGCCAGTCGTCCCCCAGCCCGAGCCGCTCCAGGGCCTCCAGCTGATGCCCGTACCCATACGGAATATTGGGAAAATCCGTCCCCAGCAGAACCCGGTCGCCCAGGTCCGCCAGCCTCCCCAGCTCCCCCTCGGGGAAGGGCGTGAAGCGCTCGGAGAAGTCGGTGAAGGCCATGGTGGTGTCCAGCCGGACCTCCTCGTACCGCTCGGCCAGCTCAAGGAAATCGGCGTACTCCGGCATCCCCATGTGCGCCACCACGAGCCTCAGCCGCGGATGGCGCGCCAGCAGCCGGCCGACCGGCTCGGGCCCGGTGTGCTTACCGGGCGCCGGTCCCGAACCACAGTGCATCACCACCGGAATGCCGGCCTCCGCCAGGAGCCCCCACGCGGGGTCGAGCAGCGCGTCGTTCGGGTCGTACGCCCCGACCTGGAGGTGCGACTTGAAGACCCGCGCCCCGCTCTCCACGGCCTGCCGCACGTACGCCGCCACCCCGTCCTCCGGGAAGAGAGTCGCCGTATGCAGGCACTCAGGAGTCCGGGCGGCGAAATCGACCGCCCAGCCATTGAGCCAGGCCGCCATCCCCGCCTTGTGCGGGTAGATCATCGAGGTGAAGTGCCGCACCCCGAACTCCCGCAGCAGCGCGACCCGTTCTTCTTCCTCGTGCCGGTAGGTGATGGGCCAGTCCATCCCGGTCAGCGGCCCGACGGCATCGAAGTACGCCCACACCTTCCTGAGCACCTGATCCGGCATGAAATGCGTGTGTACGTCGATGAGCCCCGGCAGCCCGAGCCGCTCCCAGAACCGCCGTACGTCTTCAGCCTCGTTCAAAGCCGTAGCTCCGCTCCACCTTGGCGACGTGAACGGTGTAGTTCTCGTACCACTCGTCCCGGCCCTGCTTCTGCACAGCCTGGTGCTCCGCGTTCCGCTGCCAGACGCCGATCGCTTCCTCGTCCCGGAAGTACCCGACGGTGATCCCGAGCCCGCCCGGCGTCCGGGCCGACTCGTACCCGAGGAACCCGGGCACGTCCTTCACGAGCTCGGCCATCCGTACGGCGGCCTCGCCGTATCCGTCGGCCCCCTCCTCCCTTCTCACCGACGTGAAAACCACTGTGTAGTAGGGCGGTTGATGCGCCTCGACAGGTCTGATGTCCATGTCGATCACCCTCCGACACCCACGTCCCCCGGTCCAGCCCCATTGCCACAAGGGATCCAAAGGGGATCCATCTCTTGACCTTCGCGTCAGAAAAGTCCGCCTTGCACCCCCGGCTTCACGCTCTTCACCGGCACAGTCACGCCAGTCCCGGAACCAGTCCGGGCGCCGATCCCAGAAGCGCCGGCCCCGGAAGAATCGGCGGCGGAAGCACCGGCCCCGGCCAGCTCCCACCCGCTCATCAGCCGCGTATCGAGCACCACCACCCCACCGTCCACCGTCCCCAGATGCAGATCGGGCCCGGCTGCGGCCAGCAGCCGCCCCGCGACCACCCCGCCCGGGGCCAGCTCGGTCACCACACCGGTCATCGGCCGCAGCCCTTCGAGCCCGAACACCCCGGCGTGGTCCACCGCCTCGAACGGCGCCCGCTCCAGCGACTCCGGCCACCCCGCCAGCGCCCCGGCCCGCCGGTGCAACTCCGCGATCTCCCGTGCCCGCTCACCCCGCGCGGGCAACGAGACCCGCTGGGCCCTCTTCACCTTGTACGGAATCCGGTCCGGCACCCCCAGCGCCGCCCGCAGCAGTTCCTCGGTCCGCCGGGCCGCCATCAGCGGCCCGCGCCCCAGCCAGGTGAACGCGACCGCCCCCTGCTCCAGCAGCCGGGCGGACCCGCGCTCGTCCGCCGTGATCCCGACCTTGACCATCCCGGGGCCGAACCAGGCCAGGTAGACGGCGTACGGCCGGGGATCGTCGGCCATCGTGTCCGCCGCCACCGACCGCGACCGGTCCAGCCGCGCACACTCGGGGCACTGCCCCCCGCTGCTCCGTCGCGGCACGACGGCGCGCAGCGGGCACCCGCCCCGGCGCGCCCCGACGCACAGGCGCTCCACGCCCGCCACCCGGAACGCGGCGTCGCCCCCGTACATCAGCTCGCTGACGCGCTCGACACCCCCAGACCGCCCCCCGCTCCCGCTCCCGTACCAGGCAAGCGCCGGCCGCCCCGCCGTCCACCGCAAACCACCACACAGCCAGCCCATACCCGCAGGCTAACGGCCCCCTCTGACAACTGGCGGCGGCCGCCGAGCGGCCGCCGCCGGCCGTCAGGCAGCGGCTTCGTCAGTCCGAGCCCGTTCGTCGGCGAGGCGGCGCTTCGCGTCGTCCCAGCCGATCGGCAGCTGCCCGGCCGGGACTTCCCAGAACGTGAACGTCGACGCGCTCATGGTCGAGCGCAGCCCGGTCATGATGCCGCGGTGCGGTTCGGTCCTCGCGTACGTGTAGAGCGCGTCCCGGCTCTCCCACGCGGAGAGCGTGTAGAAGGCGCGCTTCACCGGCTGGGCTATGAGCGAGGCCCCGTACGCCCCCGGCGCGGATCGCACCTGCCGCCACGCGGCGAGCGACTTCCAGAGGAACCGCGGCACGTCGCCCAGGGAGCGCACCTCGAAGCGGGAGGCCATGACGAAGGCCTGCGCGTGTGACGGAGCGGCGTTGGGCGTGACCCAAGGCAGTGTCGGCATGGCACTTCTCGCCTTCGTAGGTAGGTAGTGACACTATCCATATTAGAGAGTGACACTCTCTAATAGCCAGACGAAAGAGAGAACCGGTGCGAATTTCCGAGCTGAGCCGCCGCAGCGGAGTGCCGATCACGACGATCAAGCACTACCTACGGGAAGGTCTGCTGCCACCCGGCCGGCCTACGTCCGCCACCCAAGCGGAGTACGGCGAGCCACACGTACGCCGCCTGCGGCTGATCCGCGCTCTCATCGGCGTACGGGGGCTGTCGATCGACGAAACGCGGGAAGTGCTGAAGGCCGTGTCCGAGAACGAAGCGGACCCGCACCAGGTACTCGGCCTCGTGCTCGGCGCCAGGCCGCCTGTCCTGGCCGGGGAAGACACCGGGGAAAACGCCGCAGAAGGCACCGGGGAAAGTTCCCGCGAACGCCCTCCGGGGACAGCGGACACGGACGCGCTGCTGGCGGAGATGGGCTGGGAAGTCTCCGAGCACGCCCCGGCCAAGAGCGTCGTCGCCGAGACCCTGGCGACCCTGCGCTCACTCGGCGTGGACTACGACTGGCGGTCCCTGGTCCCCTACGCGGCACTCGCCGAGCGCACGGCCACCCTCGATCTCGACCAACTGGCCGACACCGCCGACCCCCTGGAACAGGCCGAACGAGCTCTGCTGCTGACCGTGTTGCTGGAACCCGCGCTACTGGCCCTGCGTCGCCTCGCGCAGGAGGCGGAGTCGGCCAGGCGCTACGGCGACTGACGGGAGTCCGGATCACCCGGCCCGGACGTCAGGCTCCACCGCTGACACCTGAGGCGACAAAGCGCCTGTGGAGAGGGAAGAACTCCACCTGGGGGTCACTCTTCACACCCAGCTCCCCCTTGAGCACGGGCTCGATCCTGGCGGCGACGAACGCGGGGAAGAGATCCTCCGACTCCCAGATGTCGAGCACGTGGAAGCCGTCGCCGGCGAACCAGGCCGTGTGCAGCACCAACCCGTCCGGAGGCTCTTCTTCCCAGCGCACCCTGGCGCGGGCCGCGTCGTACAACTCCGGGGTGATCTCGGGCCAGACAAGGGTCATCACGACTGCCATGGAGGTCCCTCACAATCGTCTCGGTGCGGCGGCGTCTTCCCGGCTTCCACACGGCGACGCTAAGTGGACCGGGCCGCCCGGGCATCTCCGCACGGCCATTCGTGCCGCCCGGCTGCCCCACCTCGCCGCCACGTCGCCCCGCGCGGGCAACGCAAGAGGCCCCCTGGATTTCTCCAGGGGGCCTCTTGGCTGTGTGCACTCGGCAGGATTCGAACCTGCAACCTTCTGATCCGTAGTCAGATGCTCTATCCGTTAAGCTACGAGTGCTTGGCGTTGGGGGTTTTTTCTGCCCCGTCGGCGTTGCGAGAACAACATTACATGACCTGCGCCGTCACGCGAAATCCATTAGCCGCACCCCTGCTGAGCTGCGAAAACGGCCTTCAGGCGGCCGCGAAACAGCTTGCGGAACGACCGAAGCCCCGGTCCTCGGACCGGGGCTTCGGTGATCATGCGCGGAGGCGGAGGGATTTGAACCCTCGATGGGCTTTAAGACCCAAACCGCATTAGCAGTGCGGCGCCATAGACCGGACTAGGCGACGCCTCCAGCACACTCTCTCGCCTGCGCGAGTGGGTGCGTGCAGATGATGACACAGCCTTGCGTGGTGCCACCAATCGCAGCCCACGGTACTAGGCAGGTGGGGGCCAGGGCAAAGTCCTTCCGGTTGCGCAACGCCCGGGGCTGCGGAGCGTTAGAGAGTGCGGGGCGCCCCTGCCCCCTCTTGAACCTCAGGAGCCTCCATGCTGCGCCGTCTCACCCTCACCGCCGCCGCGTCCTTCGCCGCACTGTCCGCCGCCGTCCCCGCCACGTCCGCCGCGGCGGCGCCCGTCCCGCTCCCGCCGCTCCAGGACGTACTCCAGGAGGTACTCCAGGGCGGCGCGCGGGACGGCCAGGACGGGCAGGACCGGCTCACCGTGACGACGACCCAGACGGGCAACCGCGCCGCCAATGGGACGTACGAACTGAGATGCGGACCCACGGGCGGCACGCACGCGCAGGCGCAGGCCGCCTGCGACCGGCTCGAGGAGCTGGCCGGGGAGGGCGGCGACCCCTTCGCCCCCGTGCCGCAAGATCGGATGTGCACCCACCAGCACGGCGGGCCCGCCACGGCGCGGATCACCGGTACCTGGAACGGGCGAAGCGTCGACGCGACGTTCAATCAGGGCAATGGCTGCGAAATCTCCCGCTGGCGCGAGATGGTGCCGGTGCTTCCCAGCGTGCGTTGACCGTCCGCTCCCGCTCCGCCCTCGGCGGCGCCGACGGGCACTCGTGCCTGGTCAGGGCCTACGCCGCGCCGTCCGATGTGGCCGCAAGCCCACACAACCTTGGTGAGAGCTCCCCCTCATCCGCCGTCGCGCGCCCATCGCCTGCCTTTAGACTCCCTCCAGTGACAGCTTGCGGCCCGAGGGGCAAAATGAGGCCGGCTGTCGGCAAGGTGCAGTAGTTCAGGGAGGAACCGTCGTCGTGAGCAGCAGGCCATCCCGAGGCGCTGCTCGCCTCGCAGCGATACTCGACGCACTTCCTGACGGGCTGTTGCTCGTCAATTGCAACGGCACCGTCGTCAATGCCAACACCATCGCCCTGGAGACGTTCGAGTCCCCAGGGACGGGACTCGTCGGGCGCGGACTGCTCGATCTCCTGCCGACGTTCGACTCGAAGCTGATCCCGGGATCGATGCGCCGGGCCGACGGCGAGGACGATCAAGGGCGTACGAAGCCGACCCGGATGATCGCGCGGCGCACGGACGGGACGGAGTTCCCGGTCGAGGTGACCAGCGCGAATCTGGAGGACGGCCGCGACGCCTACGCGTCCCACACCGACCGCCCCAGCTTCACCGGCGACGAGCTGCTGATGCTCGTCGTACGCGATCTGTCGGGGACCGTCGACACCGAGGCCGAGCTGGCCCGTTCGCAGCGCCAGACCGAGATGATCCTTCGGGCGGCCGCGGAAGGTGTCGTCGGCACGGACACCGACGGGCGCGTGGTGCTGGTCAACCCGGCCGCCGCGCAGATACTGGGTTACCGCGCCAGCGACCTCGGCGGCAAGGAACTGCACCCCCTCGCGATCCACACGCGCGCCGACGGCACTCCCTTCCCGTACGACGACTCGCCCCTCGCGGACACCCTCAAGTCCGGGCGCAAGCACCGGGTGCGCGGGCAGGTCCTGTGGGCGAAGAACGGCAAGCCGGTCGCCGTCGACCTCACGACCGCTCCGGTACGGGACGGCGAGCAGCTCGTCGGCGCCGTGATGACCTTCACCGACCGCCGGCCGTACGACGAACTGGTCGAAAAGCAGACAGAGGTACTCGAACGCGAGACCAAGCGGTACGAGGAGATGGCCGGGCGGCACGCCCAGCTGACCGCCGTACTGGGCGAGTCGCTGCGCGGCCCCCTGGAGGAACTGCGGGGCGAGCTGGGGACGCTGGCCTCCGACCCCGCCGGGCAGCTGTGGCCCGAGGCGAACCAGATCCTGCACCACCTGGCCGCCGGGTACGCCCGGATGACCACCCTTGTCGAGAATGTCCTGGGCTACCAGCGGCTCGCGGCGGGCACGGAGCAGTTGACGAAAGCCAAGGTGCTGCTCGACGGTGTCGTGGCGGCCGGTGTCGAGGGCGCGATCGAGCTGATCGGTCCCGGGCGGGCCCAGTTCGCGGTGCACGCGCCGCCGATCGAGGCCGAGGTGGACGCGGGGCGGCTGGCGACGGCTCTCGCGCATCTGGTCGCCGACGTGGCCGGGATCGACTCGACGGGCAAGGCACCGGCGGCGGCGCCCGGCGGCGGCTACACGGACTCGACGATCGTGGTCGCGGCGGCGCAGCGCGGTGAGGTCGTACGCATCGAGGTGCGCGGGCCGTACGCCGGGGGAGACCCGGTGCACGAGCCGATCGTGCGCGGCATCGTGGCGGCGCACGGCGGCGTACTGCAGACGCACGAGGTGCCCGGCGTGGGCGGGAACGCGTACGTGCTGGAAGTGCCGCTCGGCGCGGGCGCCGGGGCGGTCGCCCCGGCGCAGACCAAGGCGGCCGCTCCGGATCCGGTTCCGGTGCCGGCGCAGCAGTCGGCGCCCGCGGACGGTGGCGGGCGGCGGGCACGGCGGTCGTCCACGGACGCCTTCCTGGAGCTGGACGGCAAGCGCGCGGAGGGCGAGCAGGCCGCCGTGGCGGCCGGGCCGGTTCCGACCGGCGCGGGCGCTGCGGGTGCTGCGGGTCCTGCCGGCTCCGAGGTCCAGGAGTCGGCTGCGCCCACCGGGCGGCGCAGGGCGCGGCGTGGCGAGGCGGACGCCGCGGGCACGGTGGCGGGGCCGCGGGAACGTATTCCGGCGCAGGCTTCCGGGGATGGCCCGGGCGCCGCTTCAGGCGCTGTTTCCGGCGCTGTTTCCGGCTCCGGTGGTACGGGGCGCAGGCGCGGGCGGCCCAGTCCCGTCGAGGGTGGCGGCAACGGGCGTACGGGCGGTGGAGGTGGCGGCGCCGTAGAACTGCGTGCCGCGCTGCCGGCCGCCGCGACGCCCGGGTCTTCGGGTGCCGTCTCGGAAGGCTCCGTTGTCACGGCTTCCGAGGGGGCGCACGGAACCGGGCGCGCGGCGCTCGGGGAGACCGTGCCGCCGCAGGGTGTGCCCGTCGACGTACCTGGGTCTACAGGGCGTCGTGCACGGCGTGGTGGGGACGGGGCGCACGAGAACGCGCCCGCGCTGCCCGCCCTGCCTTCCGCACCGTCCGGCCCGAACGAGTCCCCACAGCAGCAGCTCCAGCAACAACAGCAGGCTTCGGGGCGGCGTGCGCGCCGGGCGCTCGCGCCACCGGCGCAGGAGCGGTCCGAGGCCCCCCGCAGCGCCTTCGCGCTGCCGCCGGCCGACGCCGACCGGGTGCCACCGACGGCGGGTGAGGCGGACGCCTCGCTGCCGGGCCGCCACGACGCCGTACGCACCACTGCGGACGCGGACCACACTCCGCCGCAGCCGCAGCCGCACCCGACCCCGGCACCGACGGGGCGGCGCAGGGCGCGCGGCGACGTTCAGCCGGGGCAGCCCGTTCCGGACGGCAACCACACTCACGACAGCGATGCCGTATCCGTGCCCCCGAGCTGGTCGGCCGCCCCCGGCGGAGCCACCGCGACGACGACCGGTACGACGCAGACCTGGCCCGCTCCCGGCTTCGCGGTGGGAGCGGTGAGCGAGGACGACGCCGAGCAGCACGCGGACGGCGCGGAAGGCGTGAACGGCGTGAACGGCGTCGCGCCCGGCACCGGACCGCAGCAGCCGCGCACCGCGCAGCCGTTGCCACCCGCCCAGCCCCTCCCCGCCGAAGCCCCCGCAACGGCTACCGGCCAGACGGCCTCGCAGGCACAGGCAGCACCCGCACCGGCGTCCGCGCCCCTGACCGCCGACTCCACGCAAGGCCGCGCGTTCAGCGTCCGTACCCTCGGCCAGGGCATGCCGTTCGCCCAGCAGATCGCCCAGCAGCAGCAGAACCAGACCCTGGGTTCGGGACGGCGCCGTAAGCTCGCCGCCTCGCGCACGGAGGCCGAGCAGTCCACGCCCGCCGAAGGCGCCGCGACGCAGGACAGCGCCGAGCCCGCGGCCCGTCCGCACCCCCAGGGCCAGGGCCCGGGCCAGGGCCCGCTCCAGCAGCGGCTGTCGACCCAGGGTGAGGGCCGTGCGTACGCCATAGGCGCACCCGACGAGGGTTCGGAGGGCCCTGAGCCTCTGGACGGCCCCAACGGCGCCGTGGAGGTGGCCAACCGGCCCCAGCCGCAGCCTGTCGACGACGAGCTGCCCCCGGAGCCGCTCGACAACCCGCGCCGCCTGCTGGTGTGGCCCGCCCCGGACGTCTCCACGCAGCAGGCGCTGAGCGACCGCGGCTACCGCCCGGTGATCGTGCACTCCCGCGAGGAGGTCGACGCACAGATAGCGGCGTTCCCGGCGGCGCTGTTCGTCGACCCGCTGACAGGGCCCATCACCCGTACGGCGCTCCAGTCCCTGCGCCAGGCCGCCGTCGCCGCCGAGGTCCCCGTCCTGGTGACGGCCGGGCTCGGGCAGGCGACGCGTGAGGCGGCGTACGGCGCGGATCCCGCCGTACTGCTGAAGGCGCTCGCGCCGCGCGACAGCGAGCAGCACCCGTCGCGCGTGCTGCTGATCGAGGAGCACGAGGAGATCGCGCTCGCGCTGACGGCGACGCTGGAGCGGCGCGGCATGCAGGTGGCGCGCGCCGGGACGGACACCGAAGCGGTCACGCTGGCGACGCAGATGCGGCCGAACCTGGTGGTGATGGACCTGATGCAGGTACGCCGCCGCCGCGCCGGAATCGTCGACTGGCTTCGCGCGAACGGGCAGTTGAACCGCACGCCGCTGGTCGTCTACACCTCGGCCGGACTCGACGAGGGCGAACTGCACCGGCTCGCCTCGGGGGAGACGGTGCTCTTCCTCGCGGAACGCTCGACGAGCGTCGAGGTGCAGGGCCGGATCGTGGACCTGCTCGCGAAGATCGGCACGAACTGAGGCACGAACTGAAGACTGGAGGGGCCCCGCGCCGTTGCGGGGCCCCTCCAGTGGTTCACGGGTGCGGGTGCGGGTGCGTCAGAACGTCGTGACGTCCAGCTCGCCGTCCGCGTACTGCTTGCGGATCACCTTCTTGTCGAACTTGCCCACGCTCGTCTTGGGCACGGCCGGGATCATCGCCCAGCGCTCCGGCAGCTGCCACTTCGCGATCTTGCCGGCGAGGAATGCCCGCAGCTCCTCGTAGTCCGCGGTCGCGCCTTCCTTCAGCACCACCGTGGCCAGCGGGCGCTCGCTCCACCTGTCGTCCGGTACGGCGACGACGGCCGCTTCCGCGACGTCCGGGTGGGCCATCAAGGCGTTCTCCAGTTCAACGCTCGAGATCCACTCCCCACCCGACTTGATGACGTCCTTCGCGCGGTCGGTGAGGGTGAGGAAGCCTTCGTGGCTGATGACGCCGATGTCGCCGGTCTTGAGCCAGCCGTCCTCGCTGAACTTGTCGGCGGGCCTGAAGTCCTCACCCGCCGCGCCGCCGTAATAGGCGCCGGCGATCCAGTTGCCCCGTACCTCCAGCTCACCGGCCGACTCGCCGTCCCAGGCGAGGATTTCGCCGTTCGGTCCGATCAGGCGCGCCTCCACACCGGCCGGGAAGCGGCCCTGCGTGATGCGGTACGGCCACTCCTCCTCGGGGGTGAGCCCGGCCGGCGGGTGCGCCATGGTGCCGAGCGGCGAGGTCTCCGTCATGCCCCAGGCGTGGCAGAGCCGCACACCGAGCTTGTCGTACGCCTCCATGAGGGCCGGCGGGCAGGCGGCGCCGCCGATGGTGACGCTCGCCATGGAGGAGAGGTCACGCGGGTTGGCGGTGACCTCGGCGAGCAGGCCCTGCCAGATGGTGGGGACGGCGGCGGCGTGCGTCGGCTTCTCGCGCTCGATCATCTCGGCGAGCGGGGCCGGCTGGAGGAAGCGGTCCGGCATGAGCATGTTGATGCCGGTCATGAACGTGGCGTGCGGCAGACCCCACGCCATCACGTGAAACTGGGGCACGACCACGAGGGTGGTGTCCTTGTCGTTCAGACCCATCGACTCGGCCATGTTGACCTGCATGGAGTGCAGGTAGATGGAGCGGTGGGAGTAGACGACGCCCTTGGGGTCGCCGGTGGTGCCGGAGGTGTAACACATGGCCGCGGCGGCGCGTTCGTCCAGCTCGGGCCAGTCGTACGTGGTGGGGCGGTCCGCGATCAGGTCCTCGTACTCGTGCACGCGCGGCGCGCAGCCGTCGAGGAGCGAGCGGTCTCCGGGGCCCGAGACGACCACGTGCTCGACACTCTTCAGGTGCGGGAGGAGCGGCGCGAGCAGTGGCAGCAGCGAGCCGTTGGCGATGACGACCCGGTCGGCGGCGTGGTTGACGATCCAGACCAGCTGCTCGGGGGGCAGGCGCAGGTTGAGCGGGTGGAGTACGGCGCCCATGGAAGGGATCGCGAGGTACGCCTCCACATGCTCGCAGTTGTTCCACATGAGGGTCGCAATACGCTGGTCGCCGTCGACGCCGAGCTCGTCGCGCAGAGCGTTCGCGAGCCGTGTCGCGCGCTCGCCGGTCTCGGCGAAGGTGCGGCGCTGTGGCTCCTCCTCACCGGTCCATGTGGTGACCTGTGAGCGACCGTGGATCGTCATCCCGTGCTTCAGGATGCGGGTCACGGTCAGTGGTACGTCCTGCATGGTGCTCAGCACGGCGTCCTCCCGGTGGGCGCTACGCGGCAGTAATAAGGGTGGCCTGATTCTGCGCACGTACCAGGCGGTATGTCACTACTTCCGGGAGCACGAATCGGATGCGGTCGGGGGAGCCGGGGGAGAGGTCAGCGGACCGGGGCCAGCTCCGGGTCCTCGCGGAGCTTGCCGAGGGCGCGCGAGACGGCGCTCTTGACCGTACCGACGGAGACGCCGAGGACCTCGGCCGTCTGGACCTCGCTGAGGTCCTCGTAGTAGCGCAGGACGACCATGGCGCGCTGCCGGTCCGGCAGCTTCATGATCGCGCGCCACATCGCGTCGCGCAGCACCTGCTGCTCGGCGGGGTCGTTGGCGAGGGCGGTGGCCGTGGCGGTGCTGGAGGCGGAGGCGGGCTCGGGGAGCTCGTCGGTGGCGTACTCGTCGACCTTGCGCTTGCGCCACTGCGAGGTGCGGGTGTTGAGCAGGGCTCGGCGTACGTAACCGTCGAGGGCGCGGTGGTCCTCGATCCGGTCCCAGGCGACGTACGTCTTCGTGAGCGCCGTCTGCAGCAGGTCCTCCGCGTCGCACGGATTGGCGGTGAGCGAGCGGGCGGTGCGCAGCAGTACGGGTCCCCTGGCGCGTACGTACGTGGAGAACGACGGGTAGGGCGTCGGCGTCGCCGCCCTTGTCGCCGCCTTGGATGCGCTGGTGCAGACAGGCGTGGTCATGAAGACCACGCTAGGAGCGCGTCGTGCGCGGCGGATCGGCCCCAAGTCCCGAAACCGGATCCGCCTCAGGTTGTAGGGGTGGGGACGGCCCCACCTCCTGAGGGTGGAGGCCGAAGGGCTCTTCATAGGGGTCGCGTCTCAGGGGCGGGGCCGTCTCTTCCTGCGTTGCGGCAGGTCAGCGGCGGATCCGTGCGACCGGGGCGTCCGCCGCGTTCAGGTCGATGGTCAGGCGGCGGCCGCCGTGCTTCTCCGTGACGTTTCCGGCGTACTGGTGGATGCGGCGGTGCGGCGTCCAGGCCCATTTGGACAGGGCGCGTTCGCCGTACAGCGACGGCTTGCGGTCCCAGCGGGCGAACCACATCGCCGACGGCAGGTCCGTCACCCCCGACCTGCGGGCGCGCTCCATGTGCCGCACGCCGGACTCCGCGCTGCTGTAGAAGCCCGGGAGGTACGCGTTCTTGCGCATTTCACGGTTCCAGCCGCGGATGAAGTCGAGGGTGGTGCGGGCGCAGCGGCTGTTCCCCTCGTTGTACGCCTCCATGTCGAGGTAGAGCGCACTGCCGGCGCGCATGCCGAGCGCCTTCGCCGCGCGGACCGCCTGCCTCGCCTCCTTCTTGCCCTGGCGCCAGGGGGCGCGGCCCATCCTGACGCGCCGCTTGTTCTTGGCCTGCACGCAGGGGGACTGCGAACCGACGAAGACCGGCAGCACCCGCCAGCCCATCCGGTCGACGGCCGCCACCCACCGCTTGCTGAGGTGACGCTGCTTCTGGCATTGCCGGCCGCGGCCCGCGAAGTAGACGCCGACGGCCCGGTACGGGGAGGAGCGCCACGCCCGCATCGTGGAGAGCGAGGGGGTATGGCAGGTGTCGAAGGCGCGGCCGCGGAACTTCACGGTGCCGGCGGCCGCGGCCGGTCCGCCGGCCGGTGCTCTCGACCGGGCGGCGGCGTCCACCTGATGCGGCACAACCAGCAGGCCCAGCAGCCCGGCCAGGGCGACTGTGTATCCGAGGAGCTTCTGCGCGTAGATTTTTTGCAGGTACATGGGGAGAGTGAACGTGCCCCCACCCGAACCGACCACCGCTCAGCCCCCGGCCTCAGCCATCCGCCCCCAGGATCAACCCGGACGTGGGAACACCGGTGCCCGCCGTCACCAGTGACGTGGCCGCGCCCGGTATCTGGTTCACCGACGTACCGCGCAGCTGCCTGACCGCCTCCGCGATGCCGTTCATGCCGTGCAGGTACGCCTCACCGAGCTGGCCGCCGTGCGTGTTCAGCGCCAGCCTGTCCTCGGCCACGAAGCCGCCGCCCTCGCCGGGCCCGCAGAACCCGAACTCCTCCAGCTGCATCAGCACGAACGGTGTGAAGTGGTCGTAGAGGATGCCCACATCGATATCGGCCGGCCGGAGCCCCGAGGTCTGCCACAACTGCCGGGCGACCACACCCATCTCGGGCAGCCCGTTCAGACCATCCGGCCCGTCGCGATAGAAGCTCGTCATCTGCTCCTGTCCGCGCCCGGCCCCCTGCGCTGCGGCGACGATCACCGCGGGCGGGTGCGGCAGGTCCCGGGCCCGCTCGGCGGACGTAACGACGACCGCCTGCCCACCGTCGGTCTCCTGACAACAGTCGAGGAGCCGCAGCGGTTCGACGATCCAGCGCGAGGCGGCGTGGTCGGCGAGGGTGATGGGTTTCTCGTAGAAGTACGCGGCGGGGTTGCGGGCGGCGTGACGGCGGTCGGTGACGGCGACGTGACCAAAGACGTCGGCCGTCAGGTCGTACACATGCAGATAGCGCTGGGCGGCCATGGCGACCCAGGAGGCGGGGGTGAGCAGCCCGAACGGCAGGTTCCAGCCGAGCGCCGCGCCTTCTGCCGACGGCTCGCGGTGCTGTACGCCCGAACCGAAGCGGCGGCCGGAGCGTTCGTTGAACGCCCGGTAGCAGACGACGACTTCCGCCACCCCGCTCGCCACAGCGAGTGCGGCCTGCTGGACGGTGGCGCAGGCCGCTCCGCCGCCGTAGTGGATACGGGAGAAGAACGACAGCTCATCGATGCCGGCCGCCTGGGCGACGGTGATCTCGGGACTGGTGTCCATCGTGAAGGTGACCATGCCGTCGACGTCGGCGGGGGTCAGCCCGGCATCTTCGATGGCGGCCTGTACGGCCTCGACAGCCAGCTTGAGCTCGCTGCGCCCGGAGTCCTTGGAGAACTCGGTCGCCCCGATACCGGCGATCGCGGCCTTCCCGCCGAGCGTGTCGGCGCTGCGAACGCTCATGAGTCCTTCTCCCGAACTCTGACGGTCACCTTGCCGGTGAGGTGATGGCCGAGCCGGTTGGCGCCGACGACCCGAACCTCGGCCGTGCCGTCCGCGCCGAGCGCGGTGACGGTGCCGGTCAGCACCATGGTGTCGCCGGGATAATTGGGCACCCCGAGGCGGATCTTCACAGCGCGCAGCCTGGCGCCCGGACCGAAGTGGTCGGTGATGTACCTGCCGACCAGCCCGTTGGTCGTGAGGATGTTCATGAAGATGTCGGGCGAGCCCTTCGCCCGCGCGGCCTCGGCGTCGTGGTGGACGTCCTGGTAGTCGCGGGAGGCCACGGCGCCCGCGACGATCAGCGTGCGGGTGATCGGAATCTCCAGCGGCGGCAATTCATGCCCGACCTTCATACCGCCGCCCCCTCCTCACCAGTCAGCAACTGCCCCAGCTCCTCCAGCACTTGGCTTGCACCGCCCAGATAAGCGTCGAGCTGCCGGCCCCAGAGGAAGTGCCGGTGGACAGGGTGGTCCAGGTCCGCGCCCGTCCCGCCGTGCAGATGCTGCCCGGCGTGCACCACGCGCTGCCCGGCCTCCGACGCCCACCAGGCGGCGGTGAGGGCGTGGGTGGCGAAGGGCAGGCCCTCGTCGTAACGCCAGGCCGCCTCGTATGCCGTGACCCGTATCGCCTCGGTGTCCATGTACGCGTCGGCGGCGCGCAGCAGCACGCCCTGGTTGGCCGAGAGCGGCCGCCCGAACTGCTCGCGCTGCGAGGTATGAGCCACAGCACGGGCAACCGCCCCGGCACAAACCCCCGCCTGAACCCCGGCAAAAGCAACCCGCCCAACCCCAAGCACCCCCTCGTACGCCCCACCGCAGCCATCCGCCCCATCCGGCGCCGCAGCCAGTCCTCCCCCCGCCATATCCAGCCCGTCCGGCGTTTGAGGACCGGCGTCCGGGGCGGAGCCCCGGTTCGGGAAGGGGCGGGTAGGGGAAACGCTCCGCAGGACCCGCCGCGCCCCTCCTCCGCCGCCCGCGCCACCCCCACCCGCACCGATCCGCTCCCCGGGAGCCGCGTCCAACGTGAGCCGCCCCGCAGACCAAGGCGCGGTGGTGTCGACCGCCTCAACCATCACGCCAGCATCCGCCGTCGCCACGAGCCATAGCCCCCGGTCCTCATCCGGAACCAGCACATGCGTGGCGTCACGCAGCCACGGCACCACACCCGCAGTGCCGCTCAGCGCCCCGGAAGCGAACGCAGATGAGCCGGCGTCGGCTCGTATCGTCCCGGTAGCGGGAAACGCCCCTGTCACCACCACCGAGCCATCACCAATCGCAGGCAACAGCCGCGCCCGCTGCTCCTCGGTACCGTGCGCGCCGACAGCCAGCATCCCGTACACACACGTCACAGCCAGCGGCACCTGCGCCGTCGTACGCCCCTGCTCCTCCAGCAGCAGCACCAGCCCGAGCAGACCGATTTCCCCGACCGCGGCGATGAGCCCAGCCCCGCACAGCGCCTTCCAAACCTCGCTGTCCGTGCCCGTGCCCGCCGCGGCCAGACGGTCGTGCGTCGACAGGTCCCCGAAGATCCGCGCGGCCAGGTCCCGCGCCGCCCCCTGCTCGTCCGTGGGCGTGAAATCCATCAGCCCTCACCCCCTCCGCCGCTACCAACCGGCCGAAAGACCGGCAGCTCCAACTCCCCGTCCACCCGGAGGAATTCCAGCCGGACAGGCATCCCGATCCGCACCTTGTCGTACGGCACCCCGACCACGTTGCTGACCATCCGCACGCCTTCCGCGAGTTCGATCAGCCCGACGGCATACGGAGGGTCGAAGGCCGGAAACGGCGGATGGTGCATGACGACGTACGAGAAAACCGTGCCGGCCCCGCTCGCCTCGACCGTGTCCCACTCCGGCGACCCGCAGCCGCCGCATCCCGGCAGCCAGGGAAACCGGAGCGTCCCGCAGCCCCCGCACCGCTGGATCAGGAGCTTGTGCCGGGCCACCCCGTCCCAGAACCCGGCGTTGTCGCGATTGACGACAGGCCGCGGCCGCTCACTTCGCCCCTCACGTCCGCGCGCTTCCCGCCCTCGCGCTTCCTGACCCCGCGCTTCGCTCTTCCCCGCGGCCGGCGCGTACTTGAGGATGCGGAAGCGGTGCGTCCCCGCCGGCTCCCCGTCCGCACGGACGTCCATCCGCGTAGTGACGAAGTACCCGGTCCCCAGCTTCGTCGTCTTGCGCTCCGACACCGACTCGATCACCGCGTCGAAGGTGATCCGGTCTCCGGGCCGCAGATCCCGCACGTACTCCTGCTCGCATTCGGTAGCGACCACCGAGGTGTACCCCGAGCCGTCCAAGAGCGTGAGGAGTTCGTCGTACGCTGCCGACCTGCCCGTATCGCCCGTATGCCCGGACAGGCCGCCCATTGTCCAGGCCTGGAGCATCGTCGGCGGGGCGATCGCACCGGGGCCGGAGTACGCCACTGCGCCGTCCCCCATCGCCTCGCACCAGTGCCTGATCATCGGCTCGTTGACGGGGTCCTTGCCGACCCCGTCAACGACCGCCGCCCGTCCCTCGAACGCCTTCAGCAGCCCGTACAGATCCCCGTCCGCGCCCACATCCGAGTCCACATCCGAGCCCACACCCGCACTCATCCCCGCCGCCCCCTCGGCATCCCGAGCCGCATCGTCGCCACGATCTCCCGCTGCACCTCGCTCACCCCGCCCCCGAAGGTATTGATCTGCGCCGCCCTGTTCATCCGCTCCAGCTCCCCGTCTCCCCAGACCCCCACAGAACCGGAGCGCACCATTCCCGCCTCGCCCGCAACTTCCTGACACATTCGATACACCGCAACGGCCGATTCGGTTCCCATAAATTTCACGCCACTTGCATCACCCGGCGCGAGCGCCCCCGCCCCCACATCGCCGACCAGCCGCCAGTTCAGCAGCCGCACCGCCGCCAGCCTGGCGTGCGCCTCGGCCAGCCGCGCCCGTACCCACGGCCGGTCCGCGGGCCGCTCGCCCGTCTCCGGGCCGGGAGTCACGGCGTACGCCAGCACCTGCTCGTAGCAGTCCTCGGCCTGCATGCCGATCGCGGCGAGCGCCACCCGCTCGTGGTTGAGCTGATTGGTGATCAGTCCCCACCCACCGTTCTCCTCGCCCACCAAATTCCCGGCAGGCACCCGGATGCCGTCGTAGTACGTCGCAGTGGTGGTCAGCCCGCCGACGGTCTCGATCGGCGTCCACGAGAAGCCCGGCGCGTCCGTCGGCACGAGCACGATCGAGATGCCCTTGTGCTTCGGCGCATCCGGGTCCGTACGGCAGGCGAGCCAGATCCAGTCGGCGTTCTGGGCGTTGCTGGTGAAGATCTTCTGGCCGTCGACGATCCATTCGTCGCCCTCGCGTACCGCGCGTGTACGGAGCGAGGCGAGGTCGGTACCGGCCGACGGCTCGGTGTAGCCGATCGCGAAGACGATCTCGCCGCGCAGAATCCGGGGAAGGAAGAAGTCCTTCTGCTCGGGCGTCCCGTACTTCATCAGGGTCGGCCCGACCGTATTGAGCGTGACCATCGAGACGGGGGCGCCCGCCCGGTACGCCTCGTCGAAGAAGACAAACTGCTCGTCGGCGCCGCGCCCCTGGCCGCCGTACTCGACGGGCCAGCCGAGCCCGAGCATCCCGTCGCGGCCGATCCGCCGCAGCAACGCGCGCTGCCCGGCGCCGTCGTGCGGATCTGTTCCCTCCATCACCTCGCGGAAGTACGAGCGGAGTTCGGCGCGCAGCTGCCGCTGGCGCACGGTGGGGGCAAGGTGCACGGCAGCGTCCTCCGACGGCAGGCGGCGTCACAGTCTGATGGTTTCTGACTGTCCGTCAGATCGACGCACACTGTCAAGGCAACAGCACGCCCCGAAACGGGAACGGCCTGCGCGACGGCGACAAGCGCCGTCGCGCAGGCAGTCATTCACACCCCGCAACACAGACCCCGGCCGGGCCGCGGCTCACCAGAGCTGCGCGAAGTTCACGGCCACGCTCTCGTCGGACTGGTCGATCGCCGTGAAGCCGGATCCGCTCACGCTCGCCGTGTTGTTCTGATTCGACGCGCCGGCACCCGTCGCCACCTGCTGCGTGGTGGTCGAGTTGCCGAGGTTGTGGCCACCGACACCGCTTCCGCCGACCGTGGCCACAGTCGCGTTCGACCCGTCATTCGCGAAGGAACCGTTGTCCGCAAGGGCGACACCCGAGAAGAGGGCGGCCGCGAGGGGCAGGGCGGCAACGGCTGCGATGACACGGGCGGTACGGATGCTTGCCATGCAAATTCCTCCAGGAACGCTAAGTACGGCTTGTTCCGGGGCAGTTGGCCGACTGCCTCAGCGATGGTCACGACGTCGCGAGATCAGAATTGCCCACCGAATCCCCGGCGAACCCACCCGGAGGCCCGTATTCCCCCTCAGGCGTGAGGACATGTTGATAAACACCTTCACGCCCCCAAAACCCCAGCTCATCCGTCCACACCACGGCAACCCAGCTGCCGCAAGGGAAAAAGCGTTCCTGCGCATTTTCGGCCAATCCACCCCCCTTCCCTTCCTCGAACACTCGTACGAAAATAGAGCCATGGCCACCTCCGACCGGCGCGCCGCCACCTTGGCCCTCGCACACGCTCTCTCCGCTGCCGAGCGCGGGCTCCCCGTCATTCCCCTGTCCCGCACCAAACTCCCCGCCCTGCGGTCCCCGCACCGTGACGCCCCCGAGCCGTTCCTGTGCCGGGGCGAATGCGGACGCCCCGGGCACGGCGTACACGACGCCACCACCGCCCCCGCCACCGTCCGTGCCCTCTTCGGCGCCGCCCCCTGGGCGACGGGTTACGGGATCGCATGCGGCCGCCCCCCACACCACCTGATCGGCATAGACCTGGACACGAAACCGCCGACGAACACCGCGACAGACGGCGCCACCCTCACCGACGCCACCGCGGCCCTACGGCACCTGGCACTCCGGCACCTCTTCACCATCCCGGACACGGTCGTCGTCCTCACTCCAAGCGGCGGCCGCCACATCTGGCTGACCGGCCCGCCCGACGTCGTCGTCCCGAACTCCGCCGGCCGCCTCGCCCCCGGCATCGACATCAGGGGCACCGGCGGCTACCTGGTCGGCCCCGGCTCCGTCACCACCCACGGCACCTACCGCACCGCGCCCGGCACCGGCCACCTCCCGCCGGCCCCCTGCCCCAGCGCGCTGCTCCGCCTCCTCACGCCCCCCGCACGCCCTCACGCCCCGGCGCACCACCCGGCGGGCGGGCACGGAAGCGGCCACGGCCTGGTCCAGTTCGTACTGGCGGCACACGAAGGCCAGCGCAACACCCGCCTCTTCTGGGCCGCTTGCCGCGCGTACGAGAACGGCATCGGCGACTCCCTCGCGAACGCACTGACGGACGCGGCGGTCCACACGGGCCTCACCGAACGCGAAGCCCACGCCACCATCGCCTCCGCCGCCCGCCTCAACGCGTGCGGCCGTGGGTGCGCTCCCGGCGGCCCTTGACGTCGGGCAGCCCGAGATGGCCCCGCTCGCGTTCGGCCTCGCCGGGCCACAGCTGGGGGACGTACTGCTGTGGATCGCCGCGACCAGGAGCTCCCGGAAGCCGCTGCCGGCACGCGGAAGGGGTGTCTCCGACTCGGAGACACCCCTTCTGACCTGTACCTACGTTGAGCTGCGCGGTGGGTGTGGGATTTGAACCCACGGTGACATCGCTGCCACGACGGTTTTCAAGAGGGTGCTGCGGGAAGTGTCTGTGTCGTGCCTGACCTGCTTGTTCCCCGCCCTCGGGGCCCCTCGCCGCTGCTGGCGGTCCACACCTGGTCCACTGGCCCCGGGCGGGCCTCGAAGGCACCATGCCCGACACCTTGCGATGCGGCGGAAGCTGCTCGTAGAGCTCCTGCCCCTGCTTCGACGCATCCAGACCAATGCTGCCATGCGGCGGGTACGTTGCCCTCATGGCTAACTTCTTGATCGTGATCACGACCGTGGACAACCAGGACGCCGCGCGGAAGCTGTCGCGCTCGGCGGTGGAAGCGAACCTGGCGGCCTCCGGGCAGGTGACCGGTCCCATCGAGACGACGTACCGGCACCTCGGCGAAGTCTCCGAGGGCACCGAGTATCAGGTGACGTTCCGTACGACGGGCGACCGGCGCGAGGCTCTGGAGGCGCACCTGGTGGAAGGGCACCCGTACGACTCTCCGGAGGTCATCGCGTTCGGCATCGATGCCGGCCGCGCCGAGTACCTGGAGTGGATCACCCGCGCCACGCGTTAGCTCTTGGCCCGCTCCAGCAGCGCGCCGACCGGCGCGAGGGACCGGTGCGGCTCCAGCCGCTTGACCATCATGCGCGCCCGCTCCATCGGCCTGATCGACGCGAGCCCCTCGGAGAGGTCCAGCACCCGGCCGGTGATCGCGGTCGCGTGCTCGATCTCTCCCGCGTCCAGGTAGGCCGACGCCAGCCATGACAGGTAGAGCGCTTTGTCCCGGGCCCGGGTGTCGTCGTACCGGCTCAGGGCGTCCTCCAGCGCTGGGATCGCCCGCAGCGGCCGGTGCAGCTCCGCCCAGCACCGCCCCGTCATGATGGCGATCTCGTCACGGTCCACCCAATACGCCCAGTCCGGGCCCGGCTCGGCGTCGTGCTCGTGGATCGCTTCCTCTGCGACGCCCAAGGCGTAGTCCGCCTCGCGGGCGTTTCCGGATGTCGCGTGCTGCCACGCCAGCCGGTCCGCCAGGAGAGCCCGCACCACGGGCGCCGTGCTCGCGCCGAGCACCTCGTACGCGGCTATCGCGAACTTGACGCCCGAGCCTCCGCCCACGGCCCACTCCAAGTACGCCAGGAAGGCAAGCGAGTTGCCTTCCAGCGCGGTGTCCTCGGCGGCCCGCGAGGCGGCTAAGGCAGTCATGTAGTGGCCGCGGGCCTCCTCGTAGCGCCCGGCGTCGTAGGCCGCCCACCCCGCGAGCTGAGCCTGCTCAGCAATGATCCCCCGCAGGTCGCACCCCGTCGCCTCGGTGTAGACGCCTTCGTCGGCCAGCCGAGTCGTGGCCTCCAGCTCCCGGACGTACATCTGGTAGGTGTCACCGCCGCCCACGAAGTCGTCCAGACGGCGCAGCCGGGCTGTCCGCTGGCTCAACTGTCCTGGCACGTCCGCACCGATCCTTCGCCCCGACGACAGCAGGGACAACGGCTGTATGACGGCGATCCCGGCGCCGGCCGAGGCCGTGATGAATCCGCGGCGGTCCACATTGTTCTCCTGCTCGGTCTGCTGCTTCTCCTGACGGCGAATGCGCCGCGCGAGGGCGACAGCACGGCGCAACTCCTCCTCCGGCACCCCGAACTCCGCCGAAAGCAGCGTCCGTGAAGCCGGATCCGGAAGCCGCTCGTGGGTCTCCCAACGCGACACCGCCCCCTGCTCCAGCGGGTACCCCCGGCGCGCCGAGAGATCTGCCGCCAACTCCTCCTGCGTCCGCCCGCTCGCCATGCGCAGCCGCCGCAGCAGGAGTCCGATCGGCTCCACGCCGTCGCCCTCTTGCTTGGTCATCATCGCCGCCCTTCAGCCGTCCCCGAACGTGGACTTCAGCCTGGCCATAAATCCTGGCCATGTCCCTGGAATAGCCATGCCGCCTGGCCCATCCGCCCAAACGCTTACGGCAGTTGACTGGTCACAGCCGCCCGGAAAGGCGGCCTCCCCCTCGCAGCGGGTCGGAGGACCGTACCCACGTCGCACCTGCGGCCCGCTGCTTCCCCGGAGTGCAGTGCTCGCCCGATACCGAGGAGAGGTGCCATGTCCCCTCAGAGCCGCGTTTGTCAGCGCCGGGCCATCCCCGGCTGGATCAGTGAAGGCACTCGCGTTCACGACCCGCTGAAAGGCCGCACCGGCATCGTGCAGTTCATCGGCGAGTTCGAAGACCCGAAGACCCGCGTGGTTACCCAGAACGCGATCTTCGCCCGGCCGGAGGGCGGTGGGGTGGAGTGGGTCGTGGAAGACCCCACCAACCTGGAGCGGGGCTGAACGACCGCGCACCGTGGGGCTGGCGCCAGCAGCTCGCCGTCCTCCTCTATGTCGCCGTCGTCAGCGTCCTGGTAGTCGCCCTGGCCCTCGCTGGGGATCCCGGCCGCTGACCCACAGATCTCCGCCTCGCTTTTCCTGAGCACGCCCCGGGGCGGATGCACCACCCGCAAGATCCCGCCGGAGCCCCGGTGGGACCCCCAAGGTCAGGAAGGAGTACGTGATGAACGAGAACGCTCCCACCGAGCAGAACAGCGATCTGCTGATCGGTGTCCGTCGCATCACCGCGGCCCGCTCGCGTGCCGAGGAAGCCTCGGACAACACCGGCGGCAAGTCGGACATGAACGACACCTGATCAACCGAGGAGACCCACGGTGATTGATTCCGCATCGTGGGCGCAGCGTCTGGGCGGGGATGCCTTCCTCGCCCAGACGTGTTTCCGCGCCCACAAAGTGATCCGTTCCAACGGCACCACCTCCCCGTCGCCGCTGACCTGGGGCGACCTCAACGAGATCGTGGCCGCGCACCGGCTCGAACCGCCCCGTATGCGGCTCTCCCGCGCTGGCGAAGCAGTCCCCGCCACGGCGTACTCCATCCTCCGCACGAACCGTCGCGGGGTGTCCTGGTACCAGCCCCAGCCTGCCGAGTTCCACGCCCGGCTCGCCGAAGGCGCGTCCCTCGTCATCGACGCGATCGACCAGATCCACCCGCCCGTCCGGGAAGCCGCCGCCGGCCTCGAACGGTTCTTCCGCACCCCTGTCCAGGTCAACGCGTACGCCTCGTGGACCGCCGAGGAAGGGTTCGGCACCCACTGGGACGACCACGACGTGGTGGTGCTCCAGCTCGAAGGGGCCAAGCGATGGAAGATCTACGGGCCCACCCGCCGGTCCCCCGCCTGGCGTGATGTCGAAGCCCCCGAGGCTCCGACGGGCGAGCCGCTCGCCGACATCATCCTGAACCCGGGTGACCTTCTCTATCTGCCGCGTGGCTGGTGGCACTCTGTCAGCGCCGACCAGGGCCGCGCCTCGCTCCACCTCACCTTCGGTCTCGCCACACAGACTGGGGCCGAGTTCCTCGGCTGGCTGTGCGACGACCTTCGGGTAAGCACGAACGTCCGCGCCGACGTGCCCCGTTTCGGCACGTCCGAGGAACGCGCAGACTACCTGGCCGCCGTGCGGAAGGAGGTGCTGGCTGCACTGGAGGACCCGGGGGTCTTGGGCCGCTGGGAGAGGTCGCTGGACACCACGCACCCCGGACGTCCGCGCCTTTCCCTCCCGCACCTCGCCGCCGTTCCGGCCGAGCCGGGAATCACCGTGCAGCTCACCGTTCCCCGCGCCCGCGTCGACGAGGACGACCAGGCGGTGACGTTCGCCGGCGCCGGGAGCGAGTGGACCTTCGCACTCCCCGTCGCCCAGGCGCTGCGCCTCCTGGCAACCGGAAGGCCGATCACCCTCGCGGACCTGGCCGCCGAATCCGAACTCACCCTCGGGCAGGCGGCGGAGATCGTCACCGCCTTGGTCACCGGTCAAGCCGTCGCCGTGGTCGGGGGCTCCAGGTGACCGCTTCCCTCGGACTGGGGACGTACCGCGTGCGCGCCGTCGAACAGGCGGCCCGCACCGCGTGCGCCGATGGGCTGGTGTGGATCGACACCGCCCCCAACTACGTCGGTGCCCACCAGGCGCTCGGCCCCGTCATCGCCGACCACCCGCGCGCCATGGTGGCGACGAAGACAGGCTTCTTCACCCCGGAGGAAGGCGCGGCTGCCCTCCGGGCCGGAGTCCTCACCTCTGCCCAGGTTCGGGCCGGGCACAGCCTCGACCCCGCCTTCGTCCGCTGGCAGACGGAAAGGTCCCTGGCGGCGCTCGGCCGGATCGACCTCGTGTTCGTCCACAACCCGGAGCGCGCCGGCCACCGCCCTACGGAGCTTCACCCGGCGCTCCGTAAGGTGTTCGCTGTCCTAGAGGAGTTCGCCGGCGCGGGCAGGATCGGCGGGTACGGCGTGGCCACCTGGTCGGGGTTCCTACACGACGCCTTCTCCGTGTCCGAACTCCTGGGCCTGGCCATCGAGGCCGCTGGATCGGGTGAACATCACCTGCGGGCCATCCAGCAGCCGGTCAGCCTCGTCATGGCAAGGCCGATCGCCCTCGCCCTCGACGGCCGGGGCCCCCTCGTCCTAGCCCGTGCAGCGGGGCTGATCACCTTCGGCTCCTCGCCCCTGCACGGCGGAGAGCTGCCCGGCCTGGTCACGCCTGAACTCGCCGAGTTCATCCGACCGGGCGCCTCGCCGCCCACGGCCTGTCTCCTCGCTGCGGCCTCCTGTCCGAGCCTGGACGTGGTACTGCTGTCTGCTGGCACCGCCCCTCATTGGGCCGCCGCAAAGGCCACCATTGCCGCCCCGCTCGATCCGGGCCACCTCAGGAAGGTCACCGATGTACTCGCCCAAGGATGAGACCACCAGGGCACGTATGGGGGACGCCCTGGCCCACGCCGCGGCTCGCCTGTCCACCACGACGACGGGGGCGCCTGCGTGGGGATGGCTGGGCCGCACCATCGGCAGCCGCACCGAGGGCGGTTACTGGCTCCGCGTCCACTGCGGCGAGGCAGCCAAGACCCCCGCCACTCGGAACGAGGGGATCGCGCTTGCCGAGGAACGCGTGTCCGACAAGGTGTCCCGCCCGCACCTCCACGAGTTGTACCGCTGGGACGGCGGCGAGTACGTCTTCGAGGCGGAGCTGATCGACTACATCGCCCAGCCCGTCATCTCGCCGGAAACGCCCGACCTCACCCGGGATCCGAGCCTGCCGGACTCCTGGTGGACGACCCTGCGGGAGAGCCTGGAGGCCCTCAGCACCGCCGAACCACCCCGCGAGACCATCCGTCAGTCCTGGGCCGACCCCGTCTTCCCCGAGTTCCTGGGCATCCCCGCGCCGACCATCACCGAACGGGTCACCGGGCACGCTGACCTCCAGTGGGCCAACCTCACCCACGACCCGCTCGTGATCCTGGACTGGGAACGCTGGGGCGCCGTCCCCGTCGGCTACGACCCGGCGATGCTCTACGTCAACAGCCTCCGCGTCCCCACCGTCGCCGACCGCATCCGCGCCGAGTTCGCCCACGTCCTCGACACCCCCGCCGGCCGACTCGGCGAACAGATCGCCCTCGCCGAAATGCTCCAGGCCGTCGGCCGCGGCTGGTACGGCGAGCTGGCCCCGCTCCTGCGGCAGCGCGCGGAGGAGCTGACCGGGGTCCGCCCGCCAACCTCGGCATCTGTCTGACCTCCACCTCTCCTCCGGGCCCCGACGCCTCCCCCTGGCGCCGGGGCCTTCCCATCAACTCCAACCCCTTCTTTGACCTTTGTGGCGATAGCCGCATCCGAGAATCGCGGTCGGCCGGAACGGCTTTGGCCGGTGTCCTGTTCGGGTTGGGGTCGGGCATGTTCAGGGGGCCGTACGCTGGCCCGGCAACTCGGGCAGGCTTTGCCCCTGCCCGGAATTTGAACGAGTGGCCCCCTGGACTTGCCCGACGCGGGCCCCGGGCCGAACAGGTGGGTAAAGCCGTGGAGGCCGGCCGCCCCGGCCACATCTGGTTGAACGGCAATCCGCGGTGAACTGTGCGGACTTGGCATGCGCCCCGCTCCTGCTGGCCGTGCTCGCCGTGGGTTGGCTGGCGGGGTTCTTCGCGGGTATGGCTGCCCGTTCCTCGGGCTTTTGCGGCGCGAGCGGGCGGGCCGTCGCGGGCGGTGGCGGAGACATGGAGCCAGCGGCGGCCTGGGGCCGCCGCGCCGCGCGGCCCGCGTCAGCGGGCCGCCTTGATCCAGTAAAGAAACTTTGGACAGCTCACCCCTTCGGCTGCTTCGGCCGGTAGGCGGTGGGCTGCTTTGTCATGCTTCGATCCGTTCTCCTAGCGATCTGGCTATTTCATACCGGTCTGTTTACGGGATCTCTGAAATCTATCCACAGGCTCCCTGTTGTCCGATGTTCCTGCTGGAAGTTGTCCACAGGCGTGCAGCCGGGTGCGGGGCCGACGGAAAGGGGTGCGGGGATGCGCGTTCTGAGGGGGTGTCCGCTTTCGCTGATTGCGTGCGGCTCGCGCCGGAAGTTCCGGGGGCTATGCACACAGAAAACGAGAGACGCGATCCAAGTCACATGCGCGTGGGGTCACACGCGAGCCGATCGCGACACCTCTATAGGCGTTCCGGGATCGCGGGCGGCGAAACATAGCCGACGATCGCCGGTTAGGGAAACCGGGGATTCTCCGGATCATTGCCGCAGTCGGAAAGTCCGCGCATCAAGAGAAGGGGCTGTGATGGGGGTCACATGGACGGCTGTCACACGCTCAGGCTTTTCGGTACCTGTAGCAAGTGAGAGTCCGGATGCCCCTCGGGCGGCTGGCGGGGATTCGGAATTCACGGATTCCCCGGAGGATTACCGGAGGGCTGCGGCCTGGGAAGCGGAGGTGAGGCGGGTGGGGATCGATGGTGGTCCGCGCTGGTCACAGTGGCCGGCGGCTTCCCGGGTGGCGGTGCGGCCCTGCGACTCTTCCGCCCGTGCGACGGGAAGTCAGGACGGTTTTTCCTGCCCGCTCCCGTCCGGCGGGCACCAGGGTTGCCGCCAACACGGACGGCAAGCAGCCCAAGCCCCGGGTCCTGGTCCCGGCCCTGAAGGTCACCCCTGACGCCTTCGGAGTGAGGGCGTGGGCGAACTGCCTGCCGAAGGTGGGTCTGGCCGAGTTTCAGAAGGCCGCCCCCTACCTGGCGGATGCCTGGCGCATGACCCGTGTGTCCGTGCTGCCAGGTGACAAGCCCGGACAGGTCATGCTGCGCGGGGTGCGGGTGGACCCGCTGATCACGCCGACCGCTCACGTGCCCACCGGCCGTCCGCCGGAGGAGTACGCGAAGTGGGACCTGGGCGTGGACGAGTTCGGCATGCCCGTCTTCGTGCCCCTCAAAGAGGTTCCCGGAGTGGCCATGGGCGGCCTGCCGGGCTTCGGGAAGACCTCGTGCGTGAACCGGCTGGTGTGTGACTGGGCGCCTTCGCCAGCCGTTCAGTTCGTCTTCTTCGACGGGAAGGTCTCCCACGCCTACGAGGGCGACTACGCCGACCTCGTACAGCGGGCGTTCGAGTTCTGCGGGGACGACCTGGAGGAGGCGAACAAGAAGCTGAAGGAACTGGTCGAGCTGCGCCGTGGCCGATCCGCGTCCATCCGCAGCGTGCTGGGCGTGAAGAACATGTGGCACGTCGGCCCCTCGGCGGACTGGCCGCTGATCGTCGTCGTCATCGACGAGGCCCACACCTACTTCCGTGACCACAAGGGCTCCGACCAGGCCACGAAGCGGCTGGCCGCGTTCGCGGCGGAGAACGCCCGCCTGGTGGAGGACCTGGTAAAGAAGGGACGCTCGGTCGGCTTCCTGACCCTGCTGACCACGCAGAAGACCACCGGAGACGCGATTCCCACGTTCATCCGGGACGTGTGCCCGGTCGGGCTGTCCTTCGCACAGAAGACCGCTGACGCCGCCGTGGCCGCGCTCGGCGACGACATCCGCGAGTGGCCCGACGCCAGCCCGGTCAACCTCCAGGACCCCGCCTACGTCGGTGTCGCGGTCATGTCCCAGCACGGCCGCCCCGGGTTCGTCCGCATCCGCACCCCCTACGTCGCCGACGAGGACGCCGCCCGCGTCGCCGAAGCCACCGCCCGCCTGGTGCGCCACCCCGCCCGGCTCCTGGAGAAGCTCACCGGACGGACGGTCGTGGACCTCACCAAGGACGACCCCGAGCCCCCGTCCATGGCGGCCTGACATGCGCCCCGCCATGCGGATCTACATCCGACACATGCGCAAGGCGATCACCGTCGGAGACCTCGACCGGGCGGGGCGGATCGGTATCGCCGCGTACCGCATCGCCAACACCAACGAGCGCCGGGTTCTTCAGACCTACCTTGGCCCGAACGCCGCCCGCATAGCCGGCCTCGCTCCCTGGAACTGAGCCACCGTCCCCGGCCCCGACTTCACCCACGGAAGGAGGTGAAATCCCTCATGTCAGAAGACCGGATCACTCAGCGCACCGTGACCGTGGTCATGGCGGTCATCGCCCTGCTGGCCTTCGTGTTCTCCTTCGGCAACGTCTGGAATCTGGCCCTGCGCCTGGGCATCCCCGACCCGATCGCACCCCTGATCGCCCCGATGGTGGACCTGTCCGTCCTCGGTCTCCTGGTCGCCCTGCGGTACCTGTCCCTGCGTGGCGTGGCCGCCGACGACCTCAAGGGCGCGAACCGGCTGATGCACACCTCCGGCTTCTTCACCCTCGCCCTCAACATCGCCGAACCCGTCATCGCCGGGCACTACGGCCGCGCGTGCGTCGACGCCGTGGCCCCGCTGCTCCTCCTCGGCTGGGGCGCCGTCGGCCCCGCGCTCCTGCGCCACTTCCACGCGGTCACCACCCCGGCCCCCGTCGTTGTACCGGCCCCGCCCCTGGCCCCGGCTCCCGTGGCCACCCCCGAGCCGAACCCGGAACTCGTGCCGGAGGGCGCCCCGGCAGAAACCGAAGCCGCTCCCACCCCGGAAACTGCTCCTGAACCGGTTGTCGTGCCCGAACCTGCGGCGCCCCCGGCCCCCGCTCCGGCTCCTGTCGCTGTGCCGCAACCGGCAGTCAAGGTGGCCCCGGCCCTGCTGGATGCCGCCCGCGAGATCGCCGACACACACCGTGCCGCACACGGCCAGCCGATCACCGCGCCGGAACTCAAAGCCCGCCTCGGCGTCAGCCTCCCCCTGGCCACCGCCGCACACGCGGCCCTGACGGCCTGACCCTCCCGCCGGCCTCCCGGCACCTCCCCACTCCCGGCCCCATGGGCCTGACCAGCCATGCCCCGGGCAGCCCCAAGACCTACGACTACACCGGCGCCGTGCTGTGGAACGCCCACGCGAGCGCTCTTTGGGCACGCTTCACCCTCAACCTCCGCCGCACCCTCGCCGCCGACTTCGGCATCACGCAGAAGGACATGAACGCGGCCCTGCGGATCTCCTTCGCGAAGGTCGCCGAGTACCAGCAGCGCGGCCTGGTCCACTTCCACGCCGTCATCCGCTTCGACGGCCCAGACGGTCACACCAGCCCCCCGCCGACCTGGGCCACCGCAGACCACCTCCTCCTCGCCATCAAGCCCGCGCTGAAGCGCACCAACCTGACCGTGGTCTCCGACACCGTGGGGGACCACGAAATCCGCTGGGGCAAGAAGTTCAAGGGGGATGAGATCGCCGCGCTCGGCGACGGCGAACTCACCGACAAGGCCGTAGCGGGCTACATCGCCAAGTACGCCACCAAGAGCGCCGAGGACTCCGGGACGGTTGACCGTTCGTTGGTCTGCCGGACCTGCTCCGGCCGTGGCACGGTCGGCGGCCGTATCCGGGACCTGTGCCCCGACTGCGAAGGCACCCGTCAGGCCGAACCCCTGCGGGACCTGCCCGTCCACCAGCACGTCCGGCAGATGATCCGCACCGCCTGGGACCTCGGCGGCCTGCCCGAGTTCGCGGACCTCAAGCTCTGCAAGTGGGCCCACATGCTCGGCTTCCGCGGCCACTTCTCCACCAAATCCCGCGCCTACTCCACCACCCTCGGCGCTCTGCGCGACGTACGCCGCGCCTGGCGTCTCGCCCAGGCCGAAGCCGCCCGCACCCGCGCCGGCCACCCCACGCCCGCCCCGGACACCGTGCTCATCACCGAGTCCTCCTGGGCCTATCTCTCCTCCGGCTACCGCCCCGGCGAAGAACTCCTCGCCAACCAGACACGCCACGACATCAACCGAACCCGCGCCGACAAGGAACGGGTCCACGCCGAAGGGGAGGTGTGGCAGTGATAGCCACCTCTGCCAGCCGGACACTGACCCTGGCCGAAGCGCTTGCCGAGATCCGCATGTCGCGGGCCGCCTTCTACCGGCTCCGGGCCCGGGGCAAGGCCCCGCGCCACCTGAAGCTCCCCAATGGACAGATCCGCATCCGCCGCGCAGACCTCGACGCGTGGTTCGACGGCTGCGAGGTGCCGACGTGCTGACGTACGATGTGAAGATCTGGAGCATCCGCAAGCGGCCCAACCGCGCTGCGGCCTACCAGCTCCGCTGGCGGGTCGGTGCCCAGCCGTTCTCCAAGAGCTACAAACTCAAGGCACAAGCCGACGGCCGTCGTTCCGAACTGCTCACCGCGTTGCGCAACCGCGAGCAGTTCGACACCGAGACCGGCCTGCCGGCCTCGGAGGTGCTGGCGGCCCAGTCCCCGACTTGGTATGCCCATGCCCGGGAGTACGTGGTGATGAAGTGGCCGAACGCCTCGGCCAAGCACCGCGCGAGCATCGCGGATGCCCTCGCAACGGTCACCCCGCGCCTGGTCAAGGACAACCGCGGCGCCCCTGCTCCTCGGGTCCTGCGCACCGCCCTGTACTCCTGGGCCTTCCGCCTGGTCCGCGACCAGGACGGCGAACTCGTCGCCCGGACCAACGCCGAAGACCCACCGGCTCACATCGTGGCTGCCCTCGACTGGATCGACCGCAAGTCCGTGGACATCTCGGCCCTGAACACACCAGCCGTCGTGCGGTCCGCACTGGACACACTGGCCCGCAAGATGGACGGCACCGCCGCGGCGGACAACACGGTGAACCGCAAGGTGCCTGTGTTCAGCAACTGCCTCCGCTACGCCGTCGAGTTGGAACGTCTGCCGTCGTTGCCCCTGGCCAAG
This sequence comes from Streptomyces sp. ISL-100, assembly GCF_018614615.1. Taxonomy (GTDB): domain Bacteria; phylum Actinomycetota; class Actinomycetes; order Streptomycetales; family Streptomycetaceae; genus Streptomyces. Next base: position 105,485 of record NZ_JAGGOK010000036.1, read on the forward strand.
GTGGACTGGACGCCGCCCGAGACGGACGACGAGATCGACTTCCGATACGTGCCCGGCCCGGCTCTCGCCAGGAAGCTGATCGATGCCGTAGGAGCACAGGGAGATCGTGGACGGCACCTCAAGGCGTTCTTCGGGTGCATCTACTACGCAGCAACCCGCCCGGGCGAGGCCGTGACCCTCCGGGCGTCGGACTTCACCCTTCCCGAGGAGGGCTGGGGCCAAGTCGTCCTGTCGTCCAGCTCGGCGCGTGTCGGCTCCGGCTGGACCGACTCGGGCGAGTCGTACGACTCTCGCGGCCTCAAGAAGCGCGCCCGGCGGGCCACCCGCGAGGTGCCCATTCCCCCGGTTCTCGTCCGCCTGATCCGTGACCACATCAAGGAGTTCGGCACGGCCGAGGACGGACGGCTCTTCCGGGCTGTCCGGAGCGGCGGCCTGCTCAGCAAGGAGTACAGCGACGTCTGGAAGGCTGCTCGCCTCTCCGCCCTCACAGAGCAGGAAGCCAAGACGCCTCTGGCCGAGGTCACTTACGGACTCCGTGCCGCCTGTGTCTCCCTCTGGCTGGAGTCCGGCGTCTCCCCGGCCGAGGTCGCCCGCCGCGCCGGCCACAGCATCGCCGTGCTGTTCCGCTTCTACGCGAAGGCCATCCGCCGCAATCAGCATCACGCGAACCAGCAGATCGAGCGGGCGCTGGAAGCCTCCGACGAGGCAAGTCAGTAGATCGCAATGCATGCAAGGGGCTCCCCGCCACGGGGCGCCCCTTGTATGTTGTCAGGGTCAGGCGCCTGGTTCCCCGCCCTTCCCTTGGCCCTGCTGATACTCCTCAAGCTCCTTCAGCAGCCCTGCCAGAGCCTCATCAGCCTTACGTACATCGTGCTTCGTGAGGTCATGGGGAGCGTTGCTGTAGGCCAGATACCTACCGGGCTCCGTGATGTGAGCAGCACGCAAGGGGAAGGTGACCAGGTGTTGCCACCCCCCTTTTCCCCGCCTCAGCAGTCGATGCCTGAGTAGGCGATGTCCCAGCTTCGCTTCGATCCTCACCTTGTAATTCCGGGCCTCCGGCACGAAGCCGGGAAAGGGCGCCCCAAACTCGATGAACAGCTGGTCGGCTCCCCGTCCGGCGACCGCGAAGCAGGCGGGGAGGCGTAGGGCATCGTCTGATTCCGGCCGCAAGCGATCCCTCGTACTCGTCCACGGCAACGGCAGTACAGAGGAGGGCTCATCTGGAAATGACAGACGTAGGTTGAGTACCACAATCGGCCTCGCCCCTGTGTTGTGAAGCACCAGCGGAAACCGGATACGCGCCTTGGTCGTGTCCGCCACGATGGCGAACGAGTGCGGCTCCCAGGTCCTCAGATGCCCCCGCCGGGCATTGAGCCACCAGAACGAAGCCACGGTGAAGACCAAAGCGCAAGCAGCGACGAAGGCCGCAGCCGGGAGCGCGGCTATGTTGTCCTGCGAGGCTGCCAGGTTGAGTGGGATCACGCGGAGAGTGTGCCAGGGACTCCGCCACGCCGGTGCTGTTTGCATCCCGGTCGCCCGCTGATCTGTTGGTAGATCGTGGTCCACGTCTGGTCCACACACGATGATCCAAAGCGGCACACAGGCGGTTCAGGGTGAGACAGGCCCCATGCCGAAGGGGTGCCCCTCGATCGGGACACCCCTTCTGATCAGCACGTTCTGTGACCTGGCGGTGGGTGTGGGATTTGAACCCACGGTGACATTGCTGCCACGACGGTTTTCAAGACCGTTCCCTTAGGCCGCTCGGGCAACCCACCCTCGCGCCACCGCCCCGCGGTCGCGCGAGGACAGCCTAACCGGTCAGCTGTCGTCGCCCTTGCGCTGGCCCAGGGTGACTTCGGCCGTCGAGGTCTTGCCGTCGCGCTCGTACGTGAGCGTGACCTTGTCGCCGGGCTTGTGGGTCCAGATCTCGCTGATCAGCGTCGGACCGCTGTCGATCACCCGGTCGTCGAGCTTGGTGATCACATCGCCCGCCTTCAGACCGGCCCTGCCCGCCGGGCTGTCCGCCGGGACCGCCGCCGTGCCGCCCGTGCCGCGGTCCGCGATGACGGCGCCGCCGTCGCTCTTCGGGTCCATGGAGACCGTGGCGCCGATCACCGGGTAGACCGGCTCGCCGGTCTTGATCAGCTGCTGGGCGACCGTCTTCGCCTGGTTGACCGGGATCGCGAAGCCCAGGCCGATGGAGCCCGCCTGGGACTGGCCGAAGCCGCCCGTGCCGGCCGACTGGATGGCGGAGTTGATGCCGATGACGGCGCCGCGCGCGTCGAGCAGCGGGCCGCCGGAGTTGCCCGGGTTGATCGACGCGTCGGTCTGCAGGGCGCTCATGTACGACGCCTTGCTGTTCTGGCCGTCGCCCGAGGCCACCGGACGGTTCTTCGCGCTGATGATGCCGGTGGTCACCGTGTTCGACAGGCCGAAGGGCGCGCCGATGGCGATCGTCGAGTCCCCGACGGCCACCTTGTCGGAGTCGCCCAGGGGCAGCGGGGCCAGGCCGGCCGGGGCGCTCTTCAGCTTCAGTACGGCTATGTCGTAGCCCTCCGCGCGGCCGACCACCTCGGCGTCGTACTTCTTGCCGTTGGAGAAGGTGACGGACAGGTCGCCGCCGTCCGCCGCGGACGCCACCACGTGGTTGTTGGTGACGATGTGGCCTTCCTCGTCGTACACGAAGCCGGTTCCCGTGCCGCCCTCGCCGCCGCCGCCCTGCGCCTCGATGGTGACGACGCTCGGCAGCGCCTTGCCCGCGACCGCCGCGACGGTGCGCGGGTCGCGCTTGAAGCCCTCCGCGTTGCCGGAGGCGGAGACGGTGGTCGATTCGGTGGGGCTGTCGTTGCGCTCGGCGGCCCAGTACCCGATGCCGCCGCCGACACCCCCCGCGACCAGCGCGGCGGCAAGCACCCCGGCGACCAGCCCGCCGGTGCGCTTCCCGCGGGGAGCGGGCGGTATGGGCGCGCCCCACGCGGGGCCGCCGCTGTCGCCGCTGCCACCGCCGCCGTACGTGGGGTGCGCGGACGGGGGCGGCGGCCATCCGGCCCCGGCCGTGGCTCCGGCGCCGGGACCGGCGGGACCGGGCCCGGCGGCGGGTCCGGGCCCGGGCACGGCCGCGTGCGGCTGCGCGACGGGCATGTACCCCGGCTGCGGCTCGGGCGTGTGCCCCTGCGCGGTGGGATTGTGTACGGGCTGCTCGGGGGCCGGGGGCGTCTGCTCGCGCCCCGGGTCCGCAGCGTTCGTACCCGTGGAGTCGGAGGCGGGCCCGGGAGCGGCCACCGGCACGGGAGGTGCTGAAGGGGCGGCCGGAACCGCAGTGCCCTCGTTCTCGGTGCTCACAGCTCTCTTCTCCTCGGTCCCACGTCGGTTTCGGTCAACGTCACCACTGTGCAAGTGTCCGCTGTCAGCTTTTCTCACCGCACATCAGAGGACCGTAAGCGGTTCCTGTGCGTCCACGGAACATCCTTTACATCGGTCAAAACGGCCGCATGCCGAGAAGGGCCGATCGGCCGCCTCCTGTGACGTGTTTTCCCGCCTACCCATCCGCGGTGACACCATGACGCCGTGACCCACGCACGGCAGCACACCATCCAAGTCGTCGCTCACCGCGGCGCCTCCGAGGACGCCCCCGAGCACACCCTGGCGGCGTACATGAAGGCGATCGAGGACGGCGCGGACGCCCTCGAGTGCGATGTACGGCTCACCGCGGACGGGCACCTCGTGTGCGTCCACGACCGCCGGGTGAACCGCACCTCGAACGGCCGCGGCGCCGTCTCCGCCCTCGAACTGGCCGACCTCGCCGCCCTCGACTTCGGCTCCTGGCGCGACAGCGCGGAATCCCCGGACTGGGACCCGGCCCGGGGCCAGGCCCCCGGCGAGTTCACCTCCGTACTGACCCTGGAGCGCCTCCTGGAGCTGGTCTCGGACGCCGGGCGCCGCGTCGAGCTGGCCATCGAGACCAAGCACCCCACCCGTTGGGCCGGCCAGGTCGAGGAGCGACTGCTCCACCTGCTGAAGCGGTTCGGCCTGGACGCCCCCGCAAGCGACGAGCCCTCGCCCGTACGCATCATGAGCTTCTCGGCGCGCTCACTGCACCGGGTGGCGGCCGCGGCGCCCACCCTCCCGACCGTCTACCTGATGCAGTTCGTCTCCCCGCGCCTGCGCGACGGGCGGCTCCCGGCGGGCTCACACATCGCGGGCCCCGGCATCCGGATCGTCCGCAACCACCCCGGCTACATCGCGCGGCTGCACCGCGCGGGGCACCGTGTCCACGTATGGACGGTGAACGAGCCGGAGGACGTCGAGCTCTGCGAACGCCTCGGCGTGGAAGCAATCATCACGAACCGCCCTAAGCAGGTCCTGTCTCAATTGGGACGCCCATAACCCTGGTTACAGGGAGTGCACCGGCGCGTTCGTTCCGTATTCGATCGTTACGAGTGCGTCACTGACCGGCGCTTGGCCGGTTTCCGGTCCAGGCCATTGGGGCATTCACTCCGTGGCGTGGGGCGAAGGAGGTCTCGGGGGTGGCGTTGGTGGTGGCACGGGAAGTGCCCACGTCGTCGAGCATGGCCGTACCCCATGGCCCTGCGGGCGTGGGTGAAGCAAGACGCCGTATGCGCGACGAACTGCGCGTCAACGGCGTGTCCGATTCGGTCATCGACGATGCCGTACTGATCCTGTCCGAACTGCTCAGCAACTCCTGCCGTCATGGCAGGCCACTGGGGCAGGCGGAGGTCGGTGACGGTGACATCCGCGCCGCGTGGCGCGTCGACCCGACAGGCAGGCTGACCGTCGAAGTGACGGACGGAGGCGGTCCGACCCGGCCTGTTCCGGCCACGCCCTCGGTCACCGCACGCGGCGGCCGCGGGCTCAACATCATTACGGCCCTGGCACAGGACTGGGGCGTACGGGACAGCGCGGCCGGCGAGGTCACAGTGTGGGTCAACGTGACGGAGGGGCACCGTCGCGAGGACTTCGCTACGCGCGTCGCTGTCCCCGGACTCGACTTCGCTGACCCGTTCGACGACCTTTCGACGACCTGACCGATCCCGGATCGACCTCTCACTGCCCCGGGGCCCCGACCCCGGGCCGACCCCGGGCCAACCGCTCACCGGCCTCTCCCAGACCCCGACAGGCCGGTTCCGGGGCCCGGCGGTCCCGGTCGCGGGCGGCTCAGCGGCTAGGCTCGCGCCCGACACAGCACTGCCGTGAACGGGAGAAGCCAAGCCATGGCCAAGAAGCGCCCCCAGCCCGCAAGGGGAACCAAGCCGCAGGCTCAGGTCGCAGGCGGGGAGGTGCCGGTCGTCGGGGCCCGCGAGCCCTGCCCGTGCGGTTCCGGCCGTCGCTACAAGGCCTGCCACGGCCGCGCCGCCTCGCACGCCGTCACCGAACTGGTCCAGCGCCCCTTCGAGGGCCTGCCCGGCGAATGCGACTGGGTCGCCCTGCGCGAGCTGGTGCCCGCCGCGACCGTACCGCTGACACTGAAGGACGGGCTGCCGGACGACGTCCCCTCCGTCACGCTGGCGACCGTACTTCCGATGGCCTGGCCGGCCCTGCGCCGCGACGACGGCTCGGTCCTGCTTGGCCTGCAGAACGACACCCCCTCCGGCGACCTGAGCCGCGACCTCGCGGACACCTTGCGGCGCGCGCTGACCGCGAAGCCCGGCACGCCGGTCGCGGCCGAGCGCGCCCCGGCGGACGGTCCGCGCCTGCAGGACCTGCTCGACGCCGGCGCGCCCTTCGAGCCCGAAGTGCACTCCGGCTTCGAGTTCTGGGTCCCCGACGCGGAGAACGCGACACCCGAGGTGAGCGCCTCCCTGGAGCGCGCCAACGCCGCCGCGATTCCCACGGTCAGGCTGACCGGTGTCGACGCCGCGTACTGGTGCGAGACACCCGACAAGAACCACCTGCGCTGGGTCATGCCGTACGCCGAGGACCAGCTCCTCGACGCGCTCGCCCGGCTGCACGCCGCCGGTACGTCCTCGCTCGGCGAAGGCACCCGGCTCGTCGGCTCCTTCCGCGCGCACGGGCTGATGGTTCCGGTCTGGGACCTGCCGAGCGAGACCAGGGCCGAGGACATCGAGAAGGCCGCCGCGGAGCTCGCCGAGCGGCTGGCCGTGGCCCTCGCCTCGGACGCTCCGCTGACGCCGGAGGAGCGCCGCGCGCGGGGCGGTCTCACCAACCGCCAGGTGACGCTCAGCTGACAGTGACAATTTCTGTCGGCCGATCGGTGACTCCGGTCACACCCTCGTTTCAGCAGATAAATCCCTGTCTGAATAAGGGAGATCGAATTTGCCAACCGCAGATCTCTTGTTACCGTTCTAAGTGCCCGGTCGCTGGTGCATCCCCCGTCGCCAGCGGCCGGGTCTTTCTGTATCCCGGTTCCGTCGCGCGTCGCACCGACCGTCAACGGGGCGCGGGCACCGCCGAGTTGCTTCCGGAGCGCAGCAGCAACGGCTCGTCTCCCGCCGCGGCGAACTCCGAGACGGCCGAATATTCATCGGCTTTTCCGCGCGACGGCTCACGCGGTGTTTCACACACCCCGGGTTCGTCCTGCGCACTCACCGGACAATGCATCTGAACGGTCCGGCCGGCCGGGCCCATCAGGGTGAGAACGGATCGAAGTTCCGTCCCCGTCGCGTTGCGGTAGTACGTACGCGCCCAGGTACTGCCGTCCTCGGTCAGCACACAGGTCTGGCCCTCGATGCCTTCTGGAGAGCTGAGCTCGGGACCGCACTGCGGAGCGTTCCCGGGAACGTCGTCCTGACCGTTCCCGGGAACGTCCTTTTGAGCGTTCGGGGGAACGTCCTTTTGAGCGTTCGGGGGAACGTCCTTTTGAGCGTTCCCCGGAACGTTCACCGCAGCCGCCTTGGCGTCGTCGGGTACGGACAGCGGCTCGGGCTCCGCGGAGGCGCCGGCCAGCGGCAGCAGGACGGTGAACACGACGACGGCCGCGAGCCCGATCATGCGGAGATTCAAGGCGGGTCCCACCTGTCAACTGCCCGGAAATTCTTGACGGTGGGCCGAAGATATCGACGGATGACCGGTGACACGGCAGCCGCGCGCCCGAATCCCTCAGAACACGGGCGCGCTCACACCCATACGAGTGAGTACGGGTGAGTACGGGTGAGCTCTCAGTACGCGAGCCTGCTGCCGCCGTCCGGTGCGCCATTGCTCGCCGCCACCAGCGCGTCCACAACCGCCTCGACATCCGGCAGCCAGGGCGCGGCCGAACCGGCCAGGGGGGCCCTTTCCCAGCACACTTGCCCGGTCCCCGTCTCGGAGGGCGGCAGCACCAGATAGCCGCCCTCTCCGTGGAACCGCAGCGAACTGGGCACCCAGTCCTTGGCGTACAACAGCTCACCGAGCCGCTCCAGGGAGTACGGGGCGACCAGCAGCGACCAGCGGGTCGCAGTCGCGACTACGGGGCCCAGGCGCATCCCCATGCCGTCGAGCGCCGTCAGCGCGACGGCGCCGGCGACCGCGGGGAGGCTGATCGCGCACGGAGCGGCGCCCCCGGTGGCCAGCATGATGGGCGCGGTCGGACGGTTGGTCCACCACCAGCGGATCATGCGTTCGTCCGTGGTGGCCGCCAGGAGGCCCGGGTCGAAGGGGTGCGCGCCGGGAACCACGCATTCTGGATCGGGGCAGGCACACGCCCGTCCGGGGCTGCCTGGGCCGCTGGAGCCGCCGCGGCCACCGCCGGCGGCGGCAGTTTTCAGGCCCACTCCGGGGAGCACGGGCCACTGCCAAGCGGTGGCGCAGGTCAGCGCCGCGCCGAGTTGGGCAGGCCCCTCACTTCGCCGGAACCGGAGCCTGCGTCGCTTTCCGGGGATCTCGCGCATGAGCGCTCGTTCCTTTCCGTTGAACGCCGAGGTCCATATCACACCATGTGTGCATATCTTCACTGAGCGTGCACGTCACGTACTGGCTGCGTACTGGTGGTGCATCGCCGCACTTTTCAGCCTGCGGCACGGGTAGCCCCTCGGGGCCAAGCGTGAAACGTAGCGGAGGGTGGCGCACACATGGCGCTTAACTGATCCGTACTGGCATCTGCGGTAGATCCGTAGTGCTGTCCCGCGTGCAGTCCCGCTGTCGGGGATGAGGCACGGCCCACGGCGATTAAGACGCCCAGGCCCGCCGCCAGGTTCCGGGGCGGTCCCAACTGCCCCTGGCCATCACCGATTAGGTACCCATCACGGTTCATATGACGCGCTGTCGAACACCATCAGTCGACCGCAAATTATTGCCGTGTGTGGCATTTTTAGGCCAAGTTGCCTATCCCACAGACACCAACAGTCCCACGATGACAATGCTGGACATCCCCTTACTTGTGCGTGTACATGTGGATGCATTGATAGCGGCGCAGAATGACATGGGGGTTTGCGATGCTATTGAGCAAAACGCACCAGCTGGAAAGCCTGCGATCATGAGCGCCCCTCACGTGCCGAAAGTGGCTGGAATCGATCCAGTGGTTCCGCCCCCCGCGCACACTGTCGCGCCTCATCCGGCCACCCCCGCCCCACCCGCCGCCGCCGGCGCGGTGCTTCAGGACCGGCTCGCGGGCTGGGTCTCCGACCTCACCACCCTCCATGAACTCACCGAACGCCTGGTCCGCACCCGTTCGCTCGACAGCGCACTGCACGAACTGCTGCGCGCCGGCGCCGCCCTCGTGGGCGCCCGCCGCGGCCTCGTCGTCCTCGAACCGGCCGACGGCCTCGGCCCCTCCACCACCGTCGGCCTCGGCCTCGCCCACGCCGACCTCGGCCACATCGAGACCGTGCCGCGCAGCTCCACGTCGTACGGGCGGCTCCTCGACGGACTCCCCGGAAGCCCCCGCCCGAGCGAGATCGCCCACCCCGACCTCCTCGGCGAGGCGGAACTCGACCCGCGCCACCGCGAAGTCGCCGCGCGCCTGGGATACGCCGCCAGCTACGCCCTGCCCCTGACCACCGAAACCTCCCCGCGCCTCGGCGCCGCCGTCTGGCTGTACGACGAACCGGCCGAACCCTCGGAGCGCCAGCGCCACCTCGCGAGCCTCTACGCCCGCTACGCCGCCGAACACCTGGCCCGGCTGCTGGAGCTCGAACACGCCCACGCCCAGGTGGCCACCGTCACCGAGGAACTGCTGCCCAGCAGACTGCCCCGGGTCGCCGGGATGCAGCTCGCCGCCCGCCACCGCACAGGCCCCCAGGGCGGCGGCGACTGGTACGACGCCCTGCCGCTCCCCGAAGGCGCTCTCGGGCTCGCCGTCGGGTCGGTCTCCGGAACGGGCCCCAGCGCCCTGGCCGCGATGGGACGACTGCGGGCCAGCCTCCGGGCGTACGCCGTCATGGAGGGCGAGGACCCCGTCGCCGTACTGTCCGACCTCGAACTGCTGCTGCGGCTCACCGAACCGGCCAGATCGGCCACCGCGCTCTTCGCCTACTGCGAACCGGCCCAGCGCAAAATCGTGCTGGCCGGCGCCGGACACAGCCCCCCACTGATCATCGGCGACCGCCGCACCGAATACGTCGAGACCTCACTGTCCGCACCGCTGGGCATGCTCGCCTGCTGGGAGGCACCGAGCGTGGAACTCACGCCCGCACCCGGCGAAACAGTGCTCCTCTACACCGACGGGCTGCTGGAGCGCACCGGCGACCCCATGGACCGCGCGTTCGCACGCCTGCACGCCGCCGCCGCGAGCGTGCCCAGGGCCGTGAGGAACGACCCCGGAGCGATCGCCGACCACGTACTGCGCATCATGCTCCCCAACGGCGCCGACACGGCCGATTCGGCGGAAGACATCGTGCTGCTCGCCGCACGGTTCGACTGATCCGTCACAGTTGCCCACGGCTCCCTGGGCCGTCTTCCCGTCGCACATACGATGGAGGGCGGTCCAGTGTCGTATCAAGGAGACAGTCGTGTCCGAAGAGCTCATGCCGGAGACCCCGGAAGAGACCGAAGAGCCGATCAAGCAGCGGAAGAACGGCCTGTACCCGGGCGTGTCCGACGAGCTCGCCGAGAACATGAAGTCCGGCTGGGCCGACACCGAACTGCACGGCCTGGAGCCGATCGCGCAGGCCGGCCACACCGCCGACCGCCGCGCCGCACTCTCCGCACGCTTCCCCGGCGAGCGCCTGGTGATCCCCGCGGGCAACCTCAAGACCCGCTCGAACGACACCGAGTACGCCTTCCGCGCCTCCACCGAATACGCCTACCTCACCGGCGACCAGACTCAGGACGGCGTCCTCGTCCTGGAACCCCGTCCGGAAGGCGACGGCGGCCACGACGCGACGATCTACCTCCTGCCCCGCTCCGACCGCGAGAACGGCGAATTCTGGCTCGACGGCCAGGGCGAGCTGTGGGTCGGCCGCCGCCACTCCCTCACCGAGGCCGAGCAACTGCTCGGAATCCCGGCGAAGGACGTCCGCGAACTGACCGCCGCGCTGAAGGAAGCCACCGGACCGGTCCGCAACGTCCGCGGACACGACGCCGGCATCGAAGCCGCACTGACCGACAAGGTCACCGCCGAGCGCGACGAGGAACTGCGCGTCTACCTCTCCGAAGCCCGCGCCGTGAAGGATGCCTTCGAAATCGGCGAGCTCCAGAAGGCCGTCGACTCGACCGTCCGCGGCTTCGAGGACGTCGTCAAGATCCTCGACAAGGCCGAAGCCACCAGCGAGCGCTACATCGAAGGCACCTTCTTCCTGCGCGCCCGCGTCGAGGGCAACGACATCGGCTACGGCTCCATCTGCGCCGCCGGACCCCACGCCACCACCCTGCACTGGGTACGCAACGACGGCGACGTACGCTCCGGCGACCTGCTGCTCCTCGACGCCGGAGTAGAGACCCACACTCTCTATACCGCCGACATCACGCGCACCCTGCCGATCAACGGCACCTTCACCGACCTCCAGCGCAAGATCTACGACGCGGTGTACGAAGCCCAGGAGGCCGGAATCGCGGCCGTGAAGCCCGGCGCCAAGTACCGCGACTTCCACGACGCCTCGCAGCACGTACTCGCCGAGAAGCTCGTCGAATGGGGCCTCGTCGAAGGCCCGGTCGAACGCGTCCTGGAGCTGGGCCTCCAGCGCCGCTGGACCCTCCACGGCACCGGCCACATGCTCGGCATGGACGTCCACGACTGCGCCGCCGCCCGCCGTGAGGCGTACGCCGACGGAACACTGGAGCCGGGCATGTGCCTGACCGTCGAGCCCGGCCTGTACTTCCAGGCCGACGACCTGACCGTGCCCGCCGAGTACCGCGGCATCGGCGTCCGCATCGAGGACGACATCCTCGTCACCGAGGACGGCAACCGGAACCTGTCGGCCGGGCTGCCGCGCCGCTCCGACGAAGTCGAAGCCTGGATGGCGCAGGTCAAGCAGGGCTGACGTAACAGCGACCACCCGCGCGAGGGCGTACCGCTGAGGACCTCAGGACACCTTGAGCAGTGCGCCCTCGCGCCATTTCAGGATCTTGTCGAAACTGACCACGGCGCCGCTCCCCGGCCTGTTTCTGAAATGGACATGGTCGGCCAGCTGCTCGATCAGGCACAGACCTCTGCCGTTCTCCGCCGAAGTGTGCGCCGGAAGCAGATCAGCGCGATGCCCCCGCCGTGAAGAAGGAAAGCCCGGCCCGGAGTCGGCGACCTCAATACGGCATTTCTCGCCGTCCAGATAAGCGGTCACGCGATATTCCGCGGAAGGTGCTCCGGGTCGCTCGTCCCCACCGTGCTCGACCGCGTTCGCACAGGCTTCGCTGAGCGCGACCGACAGGTCGTAGGAGATGTCCGGATCCACCCCCGCCGTCTCCATGGTGCCGAGCAGAAGGCGGCGGGCGAGCGGGACGCTCGCGGCTTCGCGCCGCAAGTGGAGAGACCACCAGATGCTCATGCTCCAGCCTCCTGGCTGCGGCTCGACATACGGATACGTATTGCCGCAAGCAGCGCTTCATAAGCGTGGAGTGAACGTGATTGCCCTCATTCGGCCGACGCGCGCACTCCTTACGCCGGTGTATACGCTCCTGGACCTGCCGTACGAATGCCGTGAACGCAGTGCGATGATGTCGGGGCCATGTCTACGTCCGACGCACGCGCCGGAGCCCGTCTGCGGCTGCTCAGGACCGCGGTGTTCACCGCGGTCTGCGTTGTGCTGTCCGCGACCGGACATGTCATAGCGTCCTGCGCCACCGTCCCCTGGTGGACGCTGGCACTCGGCTGCACCGCCGTGTTCGGCCTCGTCACACCGTTCGCCGGGCGCGCCCGCTCAATGCCCGCCATCGCCGGCGCACTGGCCTGCGGACAGCTCGCACTGCACACCCTCTTCGGACTCGGCCAGCACAACCCGGCCCTCGAAAGCGCGGCCACCGACACCTCGCTGCGCGCCTTCGCCGCCAAGCTCGTGTGCAGCGCAGGCGCACTGCCGCTCAGCACCGCCGAAGCACGCCGGATCATCACCGAAGCCGGCCTCGACCCCGCCTCCGTACACCAGGCACAGCAGCACCTCGCGCACACCGCAGCGCACCACACAGGAGCCACCGAACCGGCCGCCGGGCTGCTGCCCACCCTCCCGATGCTGCTCGGCCACCTCCTGGCGGCCGTCGCCACCGGATGGCTCCTGCGGCGCGGGGAAATCGCACTGTCCCGGCTGGTCCTGCTGTCGGCCCGCGGTGTCGCCGAAGGCGCGCTCGTACGGTCGCTGCGCGCCGCCCTGGCCCTCGTACGGGCGCTGAACGTCGGCCCGCTCCCGGGAACGCCCGTACGCGGGCCACGCACGCCCCGTACGCCCTTCGTCACATTGCGACCGGCCGGGGAAGCCCTCCAGCACACGGTGATCAGGCGCGGACCGCCCACTGCGGCGCTCGTTCTCGCAGCCTGACGCGGCGCACTCTCCGGCGTAACACACACACGACCACGGGAGCGGCGCCGCGGTGCCGGTGCGCACCCGCGCACCGGAGCGTCATTCACCTCTGCTCCGTGGAGTGCTCCCAGACATGAACGTTTCTCGTATCGCTGCCGTCTCCGTCGCCGGTGCCGCCGCCTCCACCGTCCTGCTGTTCGCGGGAACGGCCTTCGCGCACGTCGGCGTACAGCCCGTCGGCACCGCCGAAAAGGGCGGCTACGCCACCGTCAACGTCAAGGTGCCCAACGAGCGGGACAACGCCTCGACCGTCAAGCTCGAAGTTTCCTTCCCCACCGAGCACCCGCTGTCGTCCGTCATGCCGCAGCCCGTGCCCGGCTGGAAGGTCGACGTCACCAAGACCAAGCTCGACAAGCCGCTCAAGGTCCACGGCAAGGAGATCAACGAGGCCGTCTCCAAGGTCACCTGGAGCGGCGGCAAGGTCGGACCCGGCCAGTTCCAGCAGTTCCCGCTCTCCCTCGGACAGCTGCCCGAAGACGCCGACCAGCTGGTCCTCAAGGCCGTCCAGACGTACGACAACGAGGAAGTCGTCCGCTGGATCGAGGAGCCCAAGGACGGCGAGGAAGAGCCGCAGTCGCCCGCGCCCGTCCTCAAGCTGACCGAGCCCGCAGGAGACGACCACCATGGCGCCTCCGGCAAGGAAGCCGCCAAGGCCGACGACACCGGCCACAAGGGCGAAATGGCGGCCGACAGCGACACCACCAGCAGCGACACGACCGCCCGCATCCTCGGCATCGTCGGCATCATCGTGGGCGTCGCGGGTGTGGCCTTCGGCGTACTCGCCGGCCGCCGCCGCGCCGCCTGACGCCAACTCCCCTCACCGAACCACCAGGACATATCCACATGCGCAAGAAGACCGCGCTGACCGTGGCGGCGCTCGCCGCCACGGCCGCGCTCACCCTGTCCGCGTGCGGCGGCAAGACCGACGGCGGCTCCAAGCCCGTCACCGACGTCTCCGCCGCCACCAACGACAAAGCCGCGACCGTACTCGACCGGCCCTTCAAGAAGCCGGACCTCGTCCTCACGGACACCCACGGCAAGAAGTACGACCTGCGCGAGCAGACCAAGGGCAAGCCGACACTCATCTACTACGGCTACACCAAATGCCCCGACGTCTGCCCACTGACGATGAGCAACATCGCCATCGCCTACAAGAAGCTCCCCCAGGCCGACCGGGACAAGCTCCAGGTCGTCTTCGTCACCACCGACCCCGAACGCGACACCCCCGAAGCGCTCGGCAAGTGGCTCAAGGGCGCGGGCGACCCCGCCTTCACCGGACTCACCGGTGACTTCCCGACCATCCAGGCCGGGGCCCGCCAGATGGGAATCGGCATCGACCCGCCCAAGAAGGAAAAGAACGGCACGGTCGTCTCCATGCACGGCGCACAGGTCATCGCGTTCTCCCCGAAGACCGACGCCGGATACGTCCTCTACAGCGAGGACACCTCCGCCGACGACTACATCAAGGACCTCCCCAAGCTCCTCAAGGGCGAGAAGCCGTGAAGCGCCGCCGCACCACCACCCTCGCGACAGCCGCAGTCCTGGCCACAGGCCTCGTACTGACCGGCTGCTCCTCCGGGAACGACGACAAGCCCCGGCTGAACATCAGCGGGGCCTTCATGCCGGAGCCCGTCATGGACGACATGGCCGCCGGCTTCCTCACCGTCAGGAACGGCAGCGACACCGCGGACAAGCTCACCGCCGTCACCAGCGACATCGCGGGCCAGGTCCAGATCCACGAGACCAAGAACCAGAAGATGCAGGAGGTCACGTCCTTCGACATCCCCGCGAACGGCGAGCTCGATCTGGAGCGCGGCGGGAACCACATGATGTTCCTGAACCTCAAGAAGAAGCCCAAGCAGGGCGAGAAGGTGTCCGTGGAGCTGCACTTCGAGAAGGCCGGCCCGATCAAGGCCGAGCTTCCCGTGAAGGAGTCCACCCACAACCCCAAGAAGCAGTGAGGGACTGACACACCATGCCGGTAACCGCCCCGCGCTTCGGAGCAGCCGCAGTGATCAGACTGCTGCTCATCACCACGACACTCCTCGGCACCCTGCTCGCAGGAGCCGCACCCGCGTCCGCGCACGCAGCGCTCACGGGAAGCGACCCGAAGGACGGGGCGGTTGTCGCCACCGCGCCCAAGCACATCACCCTCACGTTCTCCGAAAAGATCGCTCTCGGGAACGACTCGATCCGCGTACTGGAACCGAGCGGGAAACGCTCCGACACCGGTGAAGTACGCGACATGAGCAGCGGAAGCGTCGTCCAATACGGCGTTCCCCTGCACACAGGGCTGCCCGACGGCACGTACACCGTCGCCTGGCAGGCCGTCTCCGCCGACAGCCACCCCATCTCCGGCGCCTTCACCTTCTCCATCGGCGCCCCCTCCAAGACCACCGTCGCCCTGCCCGAAGAGCCCGCGGGCGGCGGCCTCGTCGGCACGCTCTACGGCATCGCCCGCTACACCTCGTACGCCGGCTTCATCCTGCTCGTCGGCGGCGGCGCCTTCGTGCTCGCCTGCTGGCAACGCGGCGCCGGCGAACGGCCACTGCAACGCCTCGTCGTCCAGGGCTGGATCACCCTCACCGCCTCCACCCTGGCCATGCTGCTGCTGCGCGCCCCCTACACCGGCTCGGGAAAGCTCGCCGACGCCTTCGACCTGAGCGGGCTCAAGGCCGTACTGGACACAAAGACCGGCGCCTCACTCGTCTCACGGCTGCTGCTGCTCGGCGCGGCCGCGCTCTTCGTCGCCGTGCTGTTCGGCGCGTACGCCAAGAGGGACGACCCGGCAGAAAAGAAGGACCTCACCTTCGGGCTCGCCCTCGGCGGCGGAGTCATGGCCGCCGGGATCGCGGCCACCTGGGCGCTCTCCGAGCACGCGTCGACCGGCCTCCAGCCCGCCGTCGCGATGCCCGTCGACGTAATTCACCTGCTGGCCGTCGCGACCTGGCTCGGCGGCCTCGCCGCGCTCCTGGTCGCGCTCTACCGGGTGCCGACCATCGAACGTACCGCCGTACGCAACTTCTCCCGCGTCGCCTTCGCCAGCGTCGCCGTACTGGCCGCGACCGGGATCTACCAGTCCTGGCGGCAGGTCGGCTCCTGGTCGGCACTGACCGGGACGGCGTACGGGCAGCTCCTGCTCGTCAAGATCGCACTGGTCGCCGTCCTCGTCGGCATCGCCTGGATCTCACGGCGCTGGACGGGGCGGCTGGCCGAGAGGGCTATCGCCGAGGAGGAGGGGGAGGAGGCGGCGGAGGCCACCGCGGTCGGCGAGGAGACGGCCGAGGAGCCCGAGCCGGTCACCGTCCCCGAAGACCCCGCGCGGGCCGCCCAGCTCGCCCGCCAGAAAGCCGCGGTGGCCACCGCGCGCGTGAAGCGGGTACGGGACGCCGACCCCGGGCGGCTCGGGCTGCGCCGCTCCGTGCTGACGGAGGCCGCGGTCGCCGTGGTGCTGCTGGCCGTGACGACCGTACTGACGAGCACCGAACCCGGACGCACCGAGGAGAAGGAGGCGGGGAAGAGCGAGACCTCCACCGCCGCCCCCACCGGCCTGGTCAAGGTCCGCCTCCCCTTCGACACGGGCGGCGAGGACGGCAAGGGCACCGCGAGGATCGAACTCGACCCGGCCCGCTCGGGCGGCAACACCCTGCACGTTTGGCTGGAGCGGCCCAACGGACGTGCCATGGACGCACCGGAAGTGAAGGTCGCGTTCACGCACAACGCCAAGGAAATCGGACCGCTGCCCGCCGCCCCCGACCGCATCGCCACCGGACACTGGAGTGCCACCGCGGTGCAGATCCCCATGCCCGGGACGTGGGAGATCGAAGTGACCGTACGCACCTCCGACATCGACCAAGTGACCGTCAAGAAGAACGTGAAGATCGGCTGACCCGTGAGCAACAACGACGTGAGCGACAACGGCATCTCCAGGAGGCGGCTGCTCGGCACCGCGGGCGCGGCCGGAGCCGCCGGCCTCGCACTCGGCGCCACGGGTGTGTACGCAACAGCTTCTGACGCCGGTACGTCCGCCTCCTCGGGCGCCCAGGCCCTGACGTCCGTCGGCTCCACCGCCGTCCCCTTCCACGGCAAGCACCAGGCCGGCATCACCACGCCCCTCCAGGCCCGCGGCCACCTCGTCGCCTTCGACCTCGCCCCCGGCGCCGGACGCAAGGAGGCAGCGGCGCTGCTGCGGCGATGGTCGGCAGCCGCGCGCACGATGATGGCGGGTGACCCATTCGGGGACGCCGACACCGGTGTGGCGCTGGACGCGGGCCCCTCCTCGCTGACCATCACCTTCGGCTTCGGACGCACCTTCTTCGGCCGTACGGGACTGAACGCGCGGCGCCCAGCCGCCCTCGATCCGCTCCCCGACTTCTCCTCCGACCACCTCGACGCCCGCCGCAGCAACGGCGACCTGTGGGTACAGATCGGCGCCGACGACTCCCTGGTCGCCTTTCACGCTTTGCGAGCGATCCAGAGAGAGGCCGGCGACGCCGCCCGGGTGCGGTGGCAGATGAACGGTTTCAACCGTTCCCCGGGGGCAACCGCGCAGCCCATGACAGCCCGCAATCTCATGGGACAGATCGACGGTACGGGCAACCCGAAGCCGTCCGAGGCCGACTTCGACCGGCGGATCTTCGTGCCCGCGAACGCCGCGGGAGCCGAGGGGCCCGCGTGGATGGCGGGCGGCTCGTACGCCGTCGTACGCCGCATCCGCATGCTCCTCGACGACTGGGAGAAGCTGCCGCGCGGCGAACAGGAAACGGTCATCGGCCGCCGCAAGAGCGACGGAGCGCCGCTGACGGGCGGCAGCGAGACCACCGAGCTCGACCTCGACAAGACCGGCCCCGACGGCAAACTCGTCATCGCCTCCAACGCCCACGCCCGCATCTCCGCGCCCGAGCAGAACGGCGGCGCGGCGATGCTGCGCCGACCGTTCTCGTACCACGACGGGATCGGTGAGGACGGGACGCCGGACGCCGGACTGCTCTTCATCTGCTGGCAGGCGGACCCCCTGCGCGGCTTCGTACCGGTGCAGCGCAAGCTCGACCGGGGGGACGCTCTTTCGCCGTTCATCCGACACGAGGCGAGCGGGCTGTTCGCGGTGCCGGGCGGGGCGCGCGACGGGGAGTACGTGGGGCAGCGGCTGCTGGAGTCCTGAGGGAGGGAGGGGGTGCGGGAGGCGGGCGGCACAAGTACGCACGGCTTGCTTCGTACGGCGCATTAAGGTGACCGTATGTCGGCAACGCGCTATGCCTATCTCGGTCCCGAAGGCACCTTCACCGAGGTCGCCCTCCGTACGCTCCCTGAAGCCGCCACCCGGGAGCTCGTCCCGATGGTGTCCGTACCGGCCGCTCTCGACGCGGTACGCAACGGGGAGGCAGCGGCAGCGCTCGTACCGATCGAGAACTCGGTCGAGGGCGGGATCAGCGCCACCCTCGACGAGCTGACGTCCGGCGAACCGCTGATGATCTACCGCGAAGTGCTGCTGTCAATCACCTTCGCGCTGCTGGTGCGTCCCGGTACGAAGCTCGCGGACATCAAGACGGTCACCGCGCACCCCGCCGCCCAGCCGCAGGTGCGCAACTGGATGGCGGCGAACCTGCCGGACGTCCTGTGGGAGTCTGCGGCGTCGAACGCGGACGGCGCGCGGCTGGTCCAGGAGGGCCGGTACGACGCGGCCTTCGCGGGTGAGTTCGCGGCGGCGACGTACGGCCTCGAACCGCTCGTCACCGAGATCCATGACGCCGTGAACGCGCAGACCCGTTTCGTGCTGGTCGGGCGGCCCGCGCGGCCGTCGGCGCCGACCGGGGCGGACAAGACGTCGGTGGTCATCTGGCTGGGCGACGACCACCCGGGTGCGCTGCTCGAACTGCTCCAGGAATTCGCGGTGCGCGGCGTCAACCTGATGTTGATCCAGTCGCGGCCGACGGGTGCGGGGATCGGCAACTACTGCTTCGCCGTGGACGCCGAGGGTCATATTTCCGAGCGGCGCGTGGGCGAGGCGCTGATGGGTCTTAAGCGGATCTGCCCGAATGTGCGTTTCCTCGGGTCGTATCCACGGGCCGGAGTGACGCCCCAAGAGGTGCGGTCTCTGCGGCCGGGGACCTCGGACGCCGAGTTCGTGGCGGCTGCGGAGTGGCTGGCCCGGAGCCAGGACGGCCGGGCCTGATCGTTACCCACAGAAGTTATCCACAGGGCCGGTTCTCGACCTGGGGACAAGTCGACAACGTATCCCGACATCGTCGACAAATCTGTTCACAGACCTCTCTTCCGTCCACAGGACGGCAGGTCGGGCCCTGTCACCTCAATTCCATTGATCAACTCTTTAGAGCGAGCAATTCCCACCCGAATGAGTGTGTGAAGAGGGTTTGAGCGGGGAATCCTCCGCCCCTCATGCACCTTTCGGAACGATCTCTTCCGGCGTCCACAGATCTTTCGCACAGCCTGTGGATAAGTCACTGGAGTCGCCCATTCCTGTGGACAACCAGGTCGCCAACTCCCGCTTGAGACAAGGGGAAAGCGTCAACGGGGCCAGTATGAACTGCCCTGTTTCAGGGAATAGCGCCTGTTTTATTGACGCGCACCGGCGGCGCCGAGGTGGCCGCTCCACAGGATTCCGATTTAGGGCAATACGGGCAAAGTGCCACGCAATGCAATATCAAGTCGATCGGCGGAAGCGGTCGCAGGTAGCCTGGTGGGGTGATTGACCTTCGCCTGCTCCGTGAGGACCCCGACCGTGTTCGCGCCTCCCAGCGCGCCCGTGGAGAGGACGTCGCCCTCGTCGACGCCCTCCTCTCCGCCGACGAGCGGCGCAGGTCGTCCAGCGTCCGCTTCGACGAACTCCGCTCCGAGCAGAAGTCGCTCGGCAAACTCATTCCCAAGGCCTCCGGTGACGAAAAGGCCGAGCTGCTGAAGAAGGCCGGCGAACTCTCCGCCGCCGTCAAGGCCGCCGACGCCGAACAGGACGAGGCCGCCGAGGAGTCCAAGCGCCTGCTGCTCCAGCTCGGCAACATCGTGCACCCCGACGTCCCCATTGGCGGCGAGGAAGACTTCGTCGTACGGGAAACCATCGGCACGCGGCGCGACTTCGCGGCCGAGGGCTTCGAGCCGAAGGACCACCTGGAGCTCGGCGAGGCGCTCGGCGCGATCGACGTCGAGCGCGGCGCCAAGGTGTCCGGCTCGCGCTTCTACTACCTGACCGGCATCGGCGCGCTCCTCGAACTCGCCCTCGTCAACGCGGCGATCGCGCAGGCCACCGAGGCCGGCCTGATCCCCATGCTGACGCCGGCGCTGGTCCGGCCGCGCGCCATGGAGGGCACGGGCTTCCTCGGCCAGGCCGCCGAGAACGTGTACCACCTGGAGAAGGACGACTACTACCTGGTCGGCACCTCCGAGGTCCCCCTCGCGGCGTACCACATGGACGAGATCATCGACGCGGACAAGCTGCCGCTGCGGTACGCCGGATTCTCGCCCTGCTTCCGGCGCGAGGCCGGGACGTACGGGAAGGACACCCGGGGCATCTTCCGGGTGCACCAGTTCGACAAGGTCGAGATGTTCTCGTACGTCGCCCCTGCCGACGCCGAGGCGGAGCTGGACCGGCTGCTGGCGTGGGAGAAGCAGTGGCTGTCGTCGCTGGAGCTGCCGTTCCAGGTGATCGACGTGGCCAGTGGTGATCTGGGCTCGTCGGCCTCGCGCAAGTACGACTGCGAGGCGTGGATTCCGACGCAGGGCAAGTACCGCGAGCTGACGTCCGCTTCGAACTGCCTGGAGTTCCAGTCGCGCCGGCTGTCGATCCGCATGCGCGACGGCAAGAAGGTGCAGCCGCTCGCGACGCTGAACGGCACGCTGTGCGCCGTACCGCGCACGATCGTGGCGATCCTGGAGAACCACCAGCAGGCAGACGGTTCGGTGCGGGTGCCTGAGATCCTGCGGCCGTACCTCGGGGGACGAGAGATCGTGGAGCCCATCTCCAAGTGAGCACCGCCTCCCGCCCGTTCCCGCCCAAGCCGTTCCCGTACAAACTCGTCGCGACCGACCTCGACGGGACGCTGCTGCGCTCCGACGACACGGTCTCGGCCCGTACGCGCGAAGCGCTCGCCGCCGTCACGGCGGCGGGCGCGGCCCACATCGTCGTCACCGGGCGCTCGGTCCCCTGGACCCGGCACATCCTGGACGATCTGGGCTACGAGGGCCTCGCGGTGTGCGGCCAGGGCGCGCAGGTCTACCACGCCGGTGAGCACCGGCTGCTGACCTCGGTGACGCTCGACCGGCAACTGGCCGGGCTGGCGCTGTCCAAGATCGAGGCGGAGACGGGCCCGCTGGCGCTCGCCGCGAGCCGCGACGGCCTGGACGGGGAGGTGCTGGTCGGGGCGGGTTACCGGGTGCAGGAAGGCCCGCTGCCGTACGTCGCCTTCGAGGACCCTTCGCAGCTGTGGTCGGCGCCGCTGAACAAGGTCTACATCCAGCACCCGGACCTGGACGACGACGAGCTGGCGCGGATCGCGCGCCAGACGGTCGGCAGCCTGGTCGACGTGGTCATGGCGGGCGCCGGAGTGGTGGAGCTCCTGCCGCTGGGCCTGAGCAAGGCGACGGGTCTGTCGCTGGCGGCGCGGCGGCTGGGGCTCAAGGCCGCGGACACGATCGCCTTCGGCGACATGCCGAACGACATACCGATGTTCGGGTGGGCGGCGCACGGCGTGGCGATGGCCAACGCACATGACGAGCTCAAGGCCGTGGCGCACGAGAGCACGGCGTCGAACGACGGGGACGGCATCGCGGTCGTCCTGGAACAGCTGCTGGGCGGCTGAGCTTTCCGTTCACCACCGGTGGTTCTGCCGGTTGGTCTACCGGTGGCGAGTGTTGGCCGGGTCGGCACGTCACCGGCCAACACTCCTCCCCCGTGAGTGGTGCGTCACCCAGTGTGCCTGTGTTTGCCGGGTGACGCCATCGTATTTTGCGAGTTGTAGGATGACTGGGCAACCGGATGACATTGGGAGGCCGGCATGGCGCTGCGGGCGGCGGGACGGCAGTCCCTGGTGGACACCGTCGTGGACGAGTTGCGGGCCCAGCTCGCCGAGGGCGAGTGGGCGGTCGGCGACCGCATCCCGACCGAGCACGAGCTCGCCGAACAGCTCGGCGTAGGCCGCAACACCGTGCGCGAGGCGGTGCGCGTGCTGGTGCACGCCGGTCTCCTGGAATCGCGGCAGGGCAACGGCATCTTCGTCCGATCGGCCGCCGACCCGGCGGCTGTGCTGCGCGGCATGCGGCACGCGGGCGTACTCGACGTACTGGAACTGCGGGTCGCGCTGGAGGCCGAGGCGGCGCGGCTGGCGGCCGTACGACGCGACGAGGCGGACCTGCGTGCGCTGCGCCACGCCCTCGCCGAGCTGCATGAACAGGGTGACCGGGCTGCGGATGCCGACCTCGCCTTCCACCTCGGCGTCGTCGAGGCGACGCACAACGCGGCGTTCACCGAGGTCTACCGCTTCTTCTCCACCCAGGTGCACGAGACGCTGGTCACCGCGCTCGGCGACCACGAGATGCCGCCGATCGACCTCGCCGCGCACGGGACGCTGCTCGACGCGATCGAGAGCGGAGATCCGGTGGCGGCGGAAGGGGCCGCGCGGGCTGTGCTCCAGGTGCCGATCGATGTGGTGACTGCTCTGACCGCCGCCACCCCCTGATTCCTTCGTTTCTCCCTCCCTGAAAGGTGTGTGCCTTGTCGCGCCCGAATTCCGATCAACTCCTCCTGGACGCCGGGGCCGACGTACGGCCCTCGGCTCAAGGGGCGGCCACGAGAGGGGCGTTGCTCGCCCGTCCGGTGGTGCTGCTGATCGGGATCGTGCTGGCTTCGGTCAACATGCGGGCGGCGCTCGCGAGTGCGTCGCCGCTGGTGAGTGAGATCGGCGAGGCGTTCGGGCTGTCGTCGACGGCGACCAGCCTGGTGACGTCGGTGCCGGTGCTCTTCCTCGGCGTGGGCGCGATGGTGGCGCCGTGGCTGGGGCGACGGTTCGGCACCGAAGTGGTGCTGTTCTGCGCGCTGTTGCTGCTGGGCGCGGGGATTGTGGTGCGGGTCGTTCCCACCGTGGCGGCGCTGTACGGGGGCAGCCTGCTGATCGGGCTGGCGATCGCGTTGCTCAATGTCCTGATGCCCGGCCTGATCAAGCGGGACTTCCCGGGCAGGGCCGCCTCGATGACGTCGGTCTACACCGGTTCGATGATCGCGGGCGCGACGGTCGCGGCAGCAGCGTCGGTGCCGCTGGAGAGGGCGTTCGGCGGCAGTTGGGAGGCGTCGCTGGCGTTCTGGTCGTTGCTGGCCGTGGTCGCCGCGGTGGCGTGGCTGCCGCAGGTGCTGATCGCCCGTGGCCGTACGGGACATGAGGTACGGGGCGTCGTACCGGCGGGCAGTGACCGTAGCCGCGTCCGCACCCACATCCGCGCCCGCAGTGTGTGGCGGTCGGCGCTGGCATGGCAGATCACGCTCTTCATGGGGCTGCAGTCACTCTGGACGTACGTCCTGATCGCCTGGCTGCCGACGATCTTCACGGACCACGGAATGAGCCGCTCCACAGCCGGTGTGGTCTTCGCCTTCAACAACCTCATCCAGGTCGCGGGCGCGTTCGTGGTGCCGCTGCTGGCCGGACGTATGCGCAGCCAGCGGCCTCTGATCGTGCTGGTCACGACCCTGGTCGCGGCCGGTTACGCCGGCCTGATGACCACCCCGGTGTCGGGCGCCTGGCTCTGGGCCGCGGTGCTCGGCGTCGGGCAGGGCGGTGCGGTGGGCCTGGCCCTGACGCTGATCGTGCTGCGCTCGGGTGACGCGGTGACGGCGGCCCGGCTGTCCGGGATGGCGCAGACGGTGGGTTACCTGCTGGCCGCGGTGGGTCCGCCGGCGGCGGGCGCGGTGTACGAGGCGACTGGAGGCTGGACGCTACCGATAGCCCTGATGCTGGGGGTGTGCGCGGCAGCTCTGATGGTCGGCCTCTTCGCGGCGCGCGACCGCAAGGTGTAGCAGGCTGGTCCTCGTGACCAAACCTGATGTGCGAGTGCGCAGGGTGTACGAGCCGCCGTCCGCCGGCGACGGTACGCGCGTCCTGGTCGACCGGCTGTGGCCGCGCGGCCTGAGCAAGGAGACGGCGGAGGTCGACGAGTGGCCGAAGGCCCTCACCCCGTCGACGGAACTGCGCCGCTGGTACCACGGGCCTTCCGGAGAGTACGAGGAATTCTGCCGGCGCTACGAGTCCGAGCTCGCCGGCCCCGAAGCGGCCGCGGCCCTGGATGACCTGCGTACGCTCGCGAAGGCGGGCGGGATCACGCTGCTGACCGCCGCCAAGGACCCGGACCGCAGCCACACCGCCGTACTGCGGCGGCTGCTGCTGCGCTGACTTGAGAGTGGCCCGGGGTCCTCGACGGCGGCCGGGTATCAGCTGCGCTTACGCCGCCGCTGGCTGCGCTCCAGGGCGCTCAGCCGGTGGGAGACGTCGTCCAGCCTGCGGTCCATGCGGTGCTCCATGCGCCGCATGTCGTCGGAGAGATCGCAGAGCCGGTTGCTGATGGCGCCGACCACCTGGTTGGTGGTTTCGAGCCGCCGGTCGAGGCGGTCGAGCCGTACCGAGATCCCGTTGATGACGGGGCCCAGCTCCTGAAGCGCGCGCCCCACGGTGTCGAGGTGGGACTCGACCTTGGTGACGCGCCGGTCGAGCGAGGCATCGCCCGCGCGCCAGCCGCTTTCCTCGGCGTCGAGGAGGTACGTACGGACGCACCGGGCGATGTCGCTGTCGCGAAGAAGCATCGCGACGTTGAGGACGGCCCGGCGGGTGTAGAGCGTGAGATTCGTGGCCGCCTGTGGATAACTTGTCCCCAGATTGTCGCTCCAGAGGGACAGGATGTCCCTCTGGAAGATGCGCAGGTCATCGCCTCGCAGTACTTGCAACCCGTTCTCGTTGAGTTCCTCCCGATGGCGCTGGACGACCTTCTTCAGGACCTCTGTGGATACTTCGAAGTACCGGGCCACGTCCTCTGTGCGGACGTAAATTCCGTCCGGGAGCATGACAAGCGCCTTGACCTTGTCGAGGACGTCTACGCGCCCCTGATGCTCGTCGCGCATCGTGCGCGATTCGAGCAGGGTGACTTCTGACGGCATGAGCATGCCTTCTGTTCGTGAAAGCCGACGATGGACAGCCCTGTCCCCGGGCTTTTAGGGGTGGAGGACGCTCAAGGTGGCTACTCACTCTGGTGACCGGCCCGGATCCGCTCCAGTACCGGCAATCCCCAAATTCACGAACGCTCGACGTCTCAGATTCCTGTTGCCTCCACGCGTGGTGAACAACGAGCCGATAAACGTACAGTTACGCGGAAAACGCATCAACCCCCGCCAATGAAGCGGGGGTTGATGGAGGTGACGCTTCCGCTTACTCCTCGCCGGCCAGCGTGAGCGTGCGGAGCTTCTGGCCCGCGTACCACGTCGCCGCCACCGTGACCGCCGCCAGCAGCACTGCCGCCGTCGGCAGGGCGACGTCCGAGGTGATCGTGCCGTTCGCGCCGATGCGTTCGGCCAGGGACAGCGCCCACTGCTGGACGCTGAGCGTGCGCGCGCCCGGCACGAGACTGCCGAAGAGCGTCTCCCAGACCAGCGCGTAGACGAGGCCGAAGACCACCGCGTGCCGGGTGACCGTACCGAGCAGCAGGAACATCGCGCTGTACGCGATGGAGGCGACCAGCGCCGCGACTGTGTAGGCGATCGCGATCTGTCCGCCGTTGCCGTTGAGGATCAGGCCGGCGATGAAGGTCGGGATCGCGGAGAAGGCCATCGTCACGGCGATCGCGACGATGAGCTTGGTGAAGATGATCGTGGGCCGCTTCACCGGCTTGGCGAGCAGGTAGACGATCGAGCCGTCGTCGATCTCCGGACCGATCGCCCCGGTGCCCGCGATCACGCCGATCAGCGGGACCATCGTGGCGATCGCGAAGCCGCCCAGGACGTCGGAGGCGATCTGGTCGTCCGCTCCCGTGAGCAGCCGTACCGCGCTCGCGATGACGATCAGCAGCGCGGGGAGGACGAAGAGGATGGCGGCCCTGCGGCGGCCGAGGAGGGCCCGGTAGGTGAGCCGGGCGACTGTGGGTTCGTACATGATCGCTTCAAGCTCCTTTCAGGCCGCTACGAGGTAGGAGAAGACCGATTCGAGGGACTCGTCGGAGGGCGAGACCGTCAGCAGCCGGATGCCGTGCGCGCGGGCGACCTGCGGGAGCAGTGCGGTGAACCGGCCGAAGTCGACGGCCTGAATGCGCAGCGCCCCCTCGGCCAGGTTCACTTCGATGCCTGCCGTCGACGGGTCCGCGATCAGCGCGGCGGCGAGTGCGCGGTCGTCGCTGGAGCGTACGAGATAGCGGTGCGGGCGGTCCGTCATCAGGCGGCGGATCTTGCGGAAGTCGCCGGAAGCGGCGTGCCGTCCGGCCACGATCACCTCGATGTGCGAGGCGAGCTGCTCGACCTCCTCCAGGATGTGGGAGGAGAAGAGGACCGTACGGCCCTCCGCGCCCATCCGCCGCAGCAGGTCCATCAGCTGCATGCGCTGGCGCGGGTCCATGCCGTTGAACGGCTCGTCCAGGAGCAGTACCGACGGGTTGTGGACCAGGGCGGAGGCCATCTTCACGCGCTGGCGCATGCCCTTGCTGTACGTCGCGATCTTGCGGTCCTGCGCGTACTCCATCTCGACGGTCGCGAGCGCCTTCTGTGCCGCTTCCGCAGTCAGGCCGTGCAACTCGGCGTTGGCGACGACGAATTCGCGTCCCGTGAGGAAGTCGTACATCGCTTCCCTCTCGGGCACGATTCCGATCTCCTTGTAGACGGACTCGTTGCGCCAGATCGGCTTGCCGTCGAGGGTGACGGTGCCGGTCGAGGGGGCGAGGAAGCCACCCATCATGTTGATCAGGGTGGACTTTCCGGCGCCGTTGGGGCCGAGGAGTCCGGTCACGCCCGGTGCGACGCGCAGTGTGATGTCGTTGACGGCCACCACGTTGCCGAACCAGCGGGAGGCGTGGTCGATGTCGATAGTGGTCACAGCCCGACCTTTCGGTAGCGGCGCATCAGCACGGCGTACGAGCCGCAGACGAGCGCGAGGACGGCGAGCAGGTAGACCACGCCACTGCCGGCCGAGGGGCCTTCCCCTCCGGGGAAGGCTGAAGTGGCGCCGAGGAAAGCGGTCTGTACGCCGTCGATGAGTGTGACGGGCGAGAAGAGCCCGAGCCACTCGACGGCCCCGGTGGAGCCCTGGTCCCAGGCGATCGCCTGGACGGTGGACACCGCGCCGTACGAGATCGTCAGTACGGCGATGACGGCGGCCACTCCGAAGCCGCGTCGCGGGGTGAGGGCGGCCATCACCAGGCCGAGGCCGGCGAAGAGGACGGACAGCAGTGCCACGGAGACCAGCCCCTGTGCGAACGCCTTCGTCTGGTCCGCGAAGTCGAATTCGGCGAGCAGCGCACCGGCGTACAGGATCACCAGAGGGGTCGCCGTGAGGATGAAGAGGGCCGACGCCATCGCCGCGAACTTGGCGAGGACGTAGTCGGCGCGCTCGATGGGGCGGGAGAAGTACAGCGAGACGCTTTTGAAGCGCAGGTCGCGCGATACGGACTGCGGGGCCTGGGAGGCCAGGTAGAGCCCGATGACGGCCTGCATGACGATCGCGTAGCGCGTGTACTCCAGCGGCAGGTCGGTCATGGTGGGGACGGAGACGGCGACCGCGACTATGATCGCCGCGACCAGGCACATCACCGCGAAGAGGATCATCGGCAGCACTTTGGACTTGGCGCTGCGGCCCAGTCCGTACGCGCCGCGCAGGGACTGCGAGAAGAGCGAGCGGCGTGCGTACGCCCGGCCCAGGCGGGGTCCGTCGTACGACCGGTAGCCGATGTTGTGGATACGGGCCGGGTCGGTGCCCGGTGCACCGTTCGGTGTCGTGAGGTCAGCTGCCATCGCGGCTGTCTCCCTTCTGCGGCATGGCGGCTGCGACGGGCTCGCGGGCCTCGACGGCTGCCTCTGTGCCTGCTTCCGCGTGCTCGTTGGTGCGGAAGACCTCCGCGATGTGGTGCCTGCGCTGTTCCATCCGTACGAGCCCGATTCCGAGGTCGGCGACGGCGTCCCGCACCAGGTCGTACGTCTGCTCACCGGTCGCTTCGATGAGCAGGATGTGGCCCGCGCCCGGCAGGCCTTCCTCCGCGCTCGCGTGGAGCGTCACTCCCGCGGCGGTCAGGGCTTCGCGCAGGGCGCCCGTACCGTCCGGATGGGTGTCGCTGTCCGTCACTTCGACGGCGAGCGTGGCCGTGGTCTGCGTGAAGTCGCTGGTGGAGCTGGAGCGGAGCAGCTTGCCGCCGTCGATGACGACGACGTGGTCGCAGGTGCGCTCGAGCTCGCCGAGGAGGTGCGAGGTGACCAGGACCGAGATGCCGAAGTCGGTGTAGACGCGGCGGATGAGGCCGAGCATCTCGTCGCGGCCGACCGGGTCAAGGCCGTTGGTCGGCTCGTCGAGGAGGACGAGTTTCGGGTCGTGGACCAGGGCCTGGGCCAGTTTCACGCGCTGCTTCATGCCGGTCGAGTAACCGCCGATGGGACGGTAGCGCTCCTCGTACAGGCCGACGTGGCGCAGTGTGTCGGCGGTGCGCTCGCGGGCGGCGGTCGGCGGGAGCCCCGACATGCGTGCCATGTGGACGACGAACTCGGTGGCCGAGACGTCGGGTGGCAGCGCGTCGTGTTCGGGCATGTAGCCGACCTGCTCGCGGATGGCGCCGCCGCTGGTGGCGACGTCCAGGCCCAGCACGGCAGCGGTGCCCTCCGTGGCGGGGGACAGACCCAGCAGGATCTTGATCAAGGTGGACTTGCCGGCTCCGTTGGCGCCCACCAGGCCGGTAACACCGGGTCCGATGTCCAAGGAGAGCCGGTCAAGAGCGGTCACCCTCGGGAACCGCTTGCTCAGGCTTTCGGTCGCGATCACAGTCACGTTTTTGAAGGTAGTGGCGCGGACCACATCACGCGTCAGACCAGGCGGCTGGATCGGTGTCCGACTCAAGGCGTACGGGCCCGTAGGGGGCGGCGGTCCGGCGTGAAGTTTCCACAGGTAACACCCGACCCCTTGACGTCGCCGCCGGGCATTGTCACATTCATCAGTGTCAAGTTACGTACGCGTACCGCAACACGGGACGGACAGGTGGCATGGCTTCAGCAGCAGTCTCAGCAGTCTCTGCGTCGCAGAGCGAACCCACGGCGCAGCTGCGGGGGTTCCGGGAGGTGCAGCGCCTCGCCTACGCCTGCGCGGAAGCCGTCGCGGCCCAGCTCAAGCCGGGGGTGACGGAGCGCGAGGCGGCGCGGATGCAGCGCGACTGGCTGCGCGAGCGGGGCGTGAAGGACTGGTTCCACTTGCCTTTCGCCTGGTTCGGGGACCGTACGGCCTTCGTGAATTTCCGGGTGCCGTTGCAGTTCTTCCCGACGAACCGGCGGCTGGAGCCGGGGATGCCGTTCATCCTCGACATGGCCCCGGTCTACCAGGGCTTCACCTCGGACATCGGCTACTCGGGATGCCTCGGCCTCAACCCTGTGCACGACAAACTCCTCGCCGATCTCGAACCGCACCGCGAGCTGATCCTGCGCGAGGTGCGCGAACGGCGGCCGCTGCGCGAAATCTATGAGGACGTCGAGCGGCTCATGGCCCGCCAGGGGTACGCCAACCGGCATCGCGCGTACCCCTTCGGCGTCATCGCCCACAAGGTCGACCGGGTCAAGGAGCGCCGCTGGTCGCCGCATCTCTTCGGGTTCGGCACACAGTCGCTGAAGGGGCTGGCGAGCGACGCCCTGCACGGGCACCGCGACGGCTGGTCGCCGCTGTGGAGCCCGTACAAATTCTCCGACCACCCGCCCCGGCCGGGCCTGTGGGCGGTCGAACCGCACCTCGGATTCCGGGGTACGGGCGCCAAGTTCGAAGAGATCCTGGTGGTGACGGACTCCAAGGATCCGGAGCAGAGCGCGTTCTGGCTCGACGACGATCTGCCGCACGTGCGGCGCTGGGCAGAGGAGAAGTCGGCGTGAGTATCCAGGGAGCCACCGAGCGGTGGGTGCGGACGGGCGGAGTCGAGCTGTGCGTCGCCGAGCTGGGCGATGCGGCGCGGCCGACCGTACTGCTGGTGCACGGCTATCCGGACAGCAAGGAGGTGTGGACGGAGGTCGCTGGGCGGCTCGCCGAGCACTTTCATGTGGTGCTGTACGACGTACGGGGCCACGGCAGATCGACCGCACCCCAGCCGCTGCGCGGCGGTTTCACGCTGGAGAAGCTGACGGACGACTTCCTGGCGGTCGCGGACGCGGTGAGCCCGGGCAAGCCGGTGCACCTGGTCGGGCACGACTGGGGATCCGTGCAGGCCTGGGAGTTCGTCACGGTCAAGCGGACTGAGGGAAGGATCGCCTCATTCACGTCGATGTCCGGTCCTTGCCTGGACCACTTCGGGCACTGGATCAAGAAGCGGATGGCACGGCCGACCCCGCGCAGGGCCGCCCAGCTGCTCGGGCAGGGCGCCAAGTCCTGGTACGTGTACATGCTGCATACGCCCGTGCTGCCGGAGCTGGCCTGGCGGGGCCCGCTCGGCAAGCAGTGGCCCAAGATCCTCCAGCGGGTCGAGAAGGTGCCGGCCGGTGACTACCCGACGGCGTCCCTGCCCCAGGACGCGGCGCACGGCGCCTGGCTCTACCGCGACAACATCCGCGCCCGGCTGCGCCGGCCGCGCACCGACGCGTACGCCCACGCCCCCGTCCAGCTGATCACGCCGACCGGCGACATCTTCCTCTCGGAGCGGCTGTACGACGACCTGGAGCAGTGGGCGCCGCAGCTGGTGCGGCGCTCGCTGCCCGCCAAGCACTGGGTGCCGCGCACCCGCCCCGATCAGCTGGCGGCGTGGATCAGCGAGTTCGTCACGGCCAACGAGGACACAGCGGCAGGGGTGGCGCCCAGGGAGACGGCGGCGAGCGGCCCGTACGCCGACCGGTTCGGTGGCCAGCTCGTCCTGGTGACGGGCGCGGCCAGCGGCATCGGACGCGCCACCGCCTACGCGTTCGCCGAGGCCGGGGCGCGGATCGTGGCCGTCGACCGGGACGCGGAGGGCGCGGCCCGCACGGCGGAGATGGCCCGGCTGATCGGGGCGCCGAAGGCCTGGGCAGAGACGGTCGACGTCAGTGACGAGCAGGCGATGGAGAAGCTCGCCGAGAAGGTCGCCACCGAGTACGGCGTCGTGGACGTCCTGGTGAACAACGCCGGGGTCGGCATTTCCGGCTCCTTCCTGAACACCACCTCGGAGGACTGGAAAAAGGTCCTCGATGTGAACCTGTGGGGCGTCATCCACGGCTGCCGCCTCTTCGGCAAGCAGATGGCCGACCGGGGCCAGGGCGGCCACATCGTCAACACCGCGTCGGCGGCGGCGTACCAGCCGTCAAAGGTCCTGCCCGCCTACAGCACCTCGAAGGCTGCGGTGCTGATGCTGAGCGAATGCCTGCGGGCGGAATTGGCCGGCCAGGGCATCGGGGTCAGCGCGATCTGTCCCGGGCTCGTGAACACCAACATCACATCGACCGCACGGTTCGCCGGGGTCACGGTGGCCGAGGAGAAGCGCAGGCAGCAGAAGTCGGCGCGCCTGTACGGGCTGCGCAACTACCCGCCGGAGAAGGTCGCCGACGCGGTCCTGAAGGCCGTCGTACGCAACCAGGCGGTCGTGCCGGTGACGCCCGAAGCGCGCGGCGCCCACTTCCTGTCGCGCTTCGCACCGAAGACGCTGCGCGCGATCGCCAGGCTGGAGCCGCCACTGTGAGCACCGACGAGCAGTACGCCATCACCCCGCGCCGGGTCTCCTTCGACTGGCGCGAGACGCCCCTGCACTGGATACCGGACGAGCCCACGGCCACGCACGTGATCAATGTGCTGCATCTGCTGCTGCCGGCAGGGGAGCGGTGGTTCGTCAGGGTCTTCAAGGAAGCGCTGCCGCTCGTCCGTGACCCGCGACTACTGAAGGACGTCAAGGGGTTCATGGGGCAGGAAGCGACGCACAGCGTGCAGCACGCCTATGTGCTGAACCACCTGGCCGAGCAGAACCTGGACACCGGCGCGTACACGAAGCACGTGGACTTCCTCTTCGAGAAGCTCCTCGGCGAGGCGCCTCCCTTCGGGGTGCCGATACCGGCGCAGGAGTGGCTGCGCTTCCGGCTGTCGCTGGTCGCCGCGATCGAGCAGTTCACGGCGGTCCTGGGGAACTGGGTGCTGCACGCCGAGGGCCTGGACCACGCCGACCCGGACGCCGTGATGCTCGACCTGCTGCGCTGGCACGGCGCGGAGGAGGTCGAGCACCGGGCCGTGGCCTTCGACATGTACCAGCACTGCGGGGGCACGGGGCTGCCCCGGTACGTCCGCCGCGCCGAGGGGATGGTGGTGGTCGCCCCGGTGCTGCTGTGGCTGTGGGCGTGGGGAGCGGCGTATCTGATACGCCACGATCCGCAGCTGGCGGGCCGGCTGCGGTACTCGCTGCGCGAGCACAACAGGGCGGTCGCCAAGGGCCTGCTGCCGACCTGGCGCGAGCTGGGCGCCGCGATACCGCGCTACTTCCGGCGGTCGTACCATCCCTCGCAGGAAGGCTCGCTGCGCAAGGCCGTCGAATACCTCGCGACCTCGCCCGCGGCCCGTGCCGCGGCGGGGGCGGTGGGACGGGCGGCGATGTCATAGGTGAGAAGGACAAGGGAGTGAAGGCGTGAGCGGGTCCGGGCAGCGGGCAGCCGAGTACCGGATCGAGGACCTCGCGCACCTCAGCGGTGCCACGGTCCGTACGATCCGCGCCTACCAGGACCGCGGGCTGCTGCCCAAGCCGGAGCGGCGCGGGCGGTCCAATGTGTACGGGGACACGCATCTGGCCCGGCTCCACCAGATCGCCGGCCTCCTCGACCGCGGCTACACCCTGGCCAGCATCAAGGAGCTGCTGGAGGCGTGGGACGCGGGGAAGGGGCTCGGCGGGGTGCTCGGACTCGTCACCGAGGTCGACGGTCCGTGGACGGACGAGGAGGCGGACCGGATTTCGCGTGCCGAGCTCGACGAGCGGTTCGGCGGAAAGCCCGACGACGCTGCGGTCGACGAGGCGGTCGAACTCGGGGTCCTGGAGCGCATTCCTGGGCGGGAGGACGAGTTCCTGGTGCCCTCACCTCAAGAGCTCGCTGTGGCGGTGGAGTTGCACGCGGCCGGCGTTCCGCTGCCCGCGATCTCGGGTCATCTGCGGGAACTTCGCGGGCAGGTGGAGCACATCGCCGCTCGTTTCCTGGAGTTCACTACCGAGCATGTCTTCGCCCGGTACCTCGGTCACCGGCCGCCCACGGACGCGGACGCGGCGGAGGCGGCGACGCTGGTGCGGCGGCTGAGGCCGCTCGCCCAGCAGACGGTCGACGCGGAACTTGCCCGCGCGATGCGGCTGTTCGCCACCCGCCACCTCCAGCAGCACCTCGGCGCGGAAGCGCCGCCCGTAACCGACTCGGAGCCCGCCACGGTGACACTCCCCGAGGAAACAATGCGCGCTGTACGACGGCTGGTTGGGCCCGGCAATGCTGCTGCCTTCATCGCTGCGGCGACTGAACGCGAGGTACAAGCCCGGGCATTGGATGCGTTTGCCGCAAATCACCGAACAGCGGGAGAAGTTGACCAAAGCACCTCAAATCGCATGTGACTTGTCCACAGGGTCGTCAAATCCCTTGTGGAAAAGTCAACTTGACTGTGGATCAAACCCGGACGACCAAATCAGTGGCGTGACGATCGTCTCGCCGGGCACTCTGACGCGATGGACGAAAGACGCACCACGAAGGTCTCGAAGTACCTCTCGAAGCACCTGCGGCATCAGCCCGAACGGATCGGGATCACGCTCGACGAAAACGGCTGGGTGGCGATCGACACCCTCCTCCGGGCCGCGGCCGCGCACGGCTTCCCCATCACCCGCGCGGAACTCGACCACGTCGTCGCCGTCAACGACAAACAACGCTTCGCGATCAACGGCCCCCTGATCCGCGCCAGCCAGGGACACACGGTGGAAGTCGACCTGGGGCTCCCGGAGGCCGAGCCGCCGGCGTACCTCTACCACGGCACCGTCGCCCGCAGCCTCGATGCGATCCGGACCGAGGGCCTGCGCCCCATGGCCCGGCACGACGTCCACCTCTCACCCGACCGCGAAACCGCCACCCGCGTCGGCGCCCGGCGCGGCCGCCCCGTCGTCATCAGCGTGCACGCCGGAGCCATGTACCGCGCCGGCCATGTGTTCCGGGTGAGCGCCAACGGCGTATGGCTCACCGCGTCCGTACCGCCGGAGTACCTGCGCTTCCCGAGCTGAGGCCCCTCCTGTCGGCCCTCAGCCCAGCGTCAGCCAGTGCAGGCCGTGGCGCTCCGCCGCTGTGCCTTCGCTCGCGGACATCGGCAGCCGCCCGGTCGCCTTGCGCAGGAACGTCGTACGGTCCCAGCCAGCCCCCGCCACGGTCACCGGCCTGTCGTACGGGCGCCCGTCGAGCAGCAGCCGTGCCACCACGTCCGCCGCCTCACCGGTCGGCCACGGCGGGTGGCCCAGCCCCGCCGCCACGTCGAAACCGTGCACGCACACCTCGACGACGCGGGTGACGAGGAAGTCGGACAGCAGCATCGCGTCACCGTGCCGGGTACGGACCTGCCGCTCCGGCGGCTCCTTGGCGCAGGCGGCGGCGACGGTGCGCCAGACGGCGTCGAAGTGCTCCGCCAGCGCCCGGCCGTCGTCATACGAGCCGGCGGACTCCTGAGCCGCCCCGATCCGTACTTCGTTGACGCCCGGCGAGAAGCGCTCGTCCGG
The DNA here is from genome assembly GCF_018614615.1 of Streptomyces sp. ISL-100. Taxonomy (GTDB): domain Bacteria; phylum Actinomycetota; class Actinomycetes; order Streptomycetales; family Streptomycetaceae; genus Streptomyces. The sequence goes on from NZ_JAGGOK010000036.1 coordinate 140,263, forward strand.
CGCGTAGTAACCGGCAGCCGTCACCAGCGCACCCGACGGCTCGGGCTCGGGCTCCGCCAGCATCACGCCGACCCGGCCGACGGCGGCCGTCAGGTGGGCGAACACCTCACGCACGGTCCAGGGATCGCACGGGCTCGGCCGGTCCCACTCCGCTTCTGGGATTCCGCAGACCTTCTCGTACAAGCGCTGCGATTCGGCCCTGAAGGCCGCCAAAACCGTTTCCCCGTTCATACGGAACACCCTAGGCAGTCCGGATGATCTTCGGCATGGAACGCCCGCACTTTCCTGGTCACAAACGTCAGGAACTGAGCTGAGCCAGTCCCTCCGTCGCTATCTGCTCGAAGACCTTCTCGTCGGCCGCGAAATCCGAGTCGGGGATGGGGGCGTGCAGGACGATCTCGGTGAAGCCGAGGGCGAAGTGCCTGCCCGCGAAGTCGACGAAGGCTTCGAGAGACTCCAGCGGACCGCTCCGCTCCGGGGTGAAACCGGTGAGCAGGATCTTGTCGAGCTCGCCGGCGTCCCGGCCGATTTCGGCGCAGGCCGTGCCCAGCTTGGTGATCTGGCCGCGGATGGCCTCCAGCGACTCGGCGGGCGTACCGGACTCGAAGAGCTTCGGGTCGCCCGTGGTCACCCAGGCCTGGCCGTATTGGGCGGCGAGCTTCAGCCCGCGCGGGCCGGTCGCGGCGACGGCGAAGGGAAGCCTGGGCCGCTGAACGCAGCCGGGGATGTTGCGGGCCTCGACGGCGGAGTAGTGCGTGCCCGCGTGGGTGACGGCGGGCTCGGTGAGCAGCCGGTCCAGGAGGGGCAGGAATTCGCCGAAGCGGTCGGCGCGCTCGCGCGGCGTCCAGGGCTCCTGGCCGAGGGCGGTGGCGTCGAATCCGTTGCCGCCGGCTCCGATGCCGAGCGTGACGCGTCCACCGGACACGTCGTCCAGCGTGATCAGGTCCTTGGCGAGGGTCACGGGGTGCCGGAAGTTCGGCGAGGTGACGAGGGTGCCCAGGCGCATGCGCGTGGTCGCCCCGGCGGCGGCGGTAAGGGTCGGCACGGCGCCGAACCACGGGCCGTCGCGGAAGGTCCGCCAGGACAGGTGGTCGTACGTGTACGCGGCATGGAAGCCGAGCTGCTCGGCCCGCTGCCAGGCGTCACGGCCGCCCTGCGACCAACGGTGGATGGGAAGTATCACGGTACTCAGACGCATCCCCCGACCCTACGCGGGACCCGGCCCGTGCTGGGCGGGCCCCAAGGGCCGGGGGCTGCGCATGGGTCAGCTCAGTTCCTCAGCTCAGGTTCTTGAGGTTGCCTTCCACCGCCCGCAGCAGCCGGCGTGCCTCGTCGCTGTCGCTCGCGCCCAGCTCGGCCGCCAGCTCGCGCAGGCGGCGAAGGGCGTTCTCCGACCGCCCGAGTCTGTTCTCGTTCCAAGCACAACGCAGCGCACAGTCCACTCGCTCCCGCAGCGCCTCCGCACCGGAGGCCGTGAACGCGTCGATCGCCTTCTCCCAGAGGACCGCCGTCTCCCGGCGCACGGCGTCGACCTTCTCGTCCTCGTCCCCCTCGGCCTCCTCGTCCTCCTCGGCCTCGTCGTCGTACTCGTCCTCGTCATATTTGTAGAGCTGTGCTTCCAGCAGTTCCGCCAGCTGCGCCCACGTCCGCGCCCGCTCCACCAGCAGTTCCTCGGGGCCGCCCTCCAGCGCCTCGAGCGCCTGCTCCATCAGGGCCCGCGCCCGTACGACGGCTTCCGCGTCCGGTTCCTCGCCGCCCACCTCCAGCCAGGCGAGCGAGCGCAGCGCCCTGACGTACGGGACGGTCTGACCGGTCGGGCGCCACAGCTCCAGCGCTCGCGCGTACGCCCGCTTCGCCTCATCCACCATCCCGCCGCCCGCGAGGCATTCCGCGGCGTGGGACGCCAGCTTCGCCTGTGGCCCCTGGTCGTCCCAGCCCTTGGTCACCTCGGCGGCCTGGAGGTACTGCTCGGCCGCTCCGCGCCAGTCGCCCAGGCCGCGCAGATTTTCGGCGAGCGTCTCGCGTGCCCGCACCGCCCGTTCCTCGCCGTGCTCCAGCAGGTCGGGCAGCGCGGACTCCAGCACCTCCGCGGCCTCCGCCCGCCGCCCGCTCTCTCCGTAGGCCTGGGCCAGGATCAACCGTGCGTACGCTCCCGCGCCCGCCGTGTCGCCCGCGGCGTCGAACCAGTGCGCGGCCTCCAGGGCGTACGTCGCCGCCTCCTCCTCCTTGCCGTCCTGGTGGTAGAGCGCCTCCGCCAGCGCCAGGCGTACGGCGCCCAGCTCAGCGGGGTCGGTCAGCTCCGCGCTGTGGGTGACGGCAGCGCGCGCCGGCTCCTCGGCCTTCTCGAAGCGGCCGTGCATCATCCGCAGCCTGGCCAGCCGTCTCAGCGGCCGCGCGCTGTCCCACAGGCGCCCGGTGCTGACGCTGCGGTCGGCGGCGGACGAGAGGAGAGCCTCGACACGTATCCAGTCCCCGTCCTCCCACGCGTCCTCGGCGAGCATGATCTCGACGTCGGCCAGCATGTCGTCCACGCCGTCCACCGCGCCCGTACCGCCGTGGGCCGCGTACCGCTCGAAGAAGTCCGAGAGCGCAGCCGAGGTCAGGGCGCCGTCTTCCGCGTGACCGTCCTCCCCATCGCCGTGTTCCCGATGGCCGTGTTCCCGGTGGTCCAGGAAAGAGCCGGCCTTGATCCGAATCAGCTCCGCGCTCGCCATCCGCCGCAGCCGCGCGGGCTCCGCCGGATCCAGGGCCTCGGCGGAAGCGACCGCCGCGTCGAGCAGTTGCCGTACCTCCGCCGCCTCGGCGCCCTCCTGGAGCGCGGCGAGGGCGAGGCCGATCTCGCCGAAGGCGGCCCGGCCGGGCTCCCCCACCGCACGGTACGCCAGGACCGCTTCCGCGAAGAGCTTGCGCGGCGACTGCTGAGACTCCCGCCCGGCGCGCACCGCACGGTACGACAGCAGGTCGGCGGCGAGCAGCGCGTCCGGCTCGTCGCCCCCCTCCGCAACCGCCTCAGCGACCCGTTCCCAAGCCGCGGTGGTCCCCGGATGCCCCAGCGCACGCAACCTGCGTGCCTCGGCGACCAGTTCCTGTACGTCGCCGCTCACCGCCGGGGCGGGAGCGGAGACCACGCCCACCGCTGCCACGCCGGGTCCGGCCAGCACCGGACTGCGTACCCCCAGCGGCAGTGCGTCCAGCAGTGGCTGCCGCTCCAGCCGCTTGGTCCGCGCGTCGGACACGACCGTGCTGCCGTTGCGCTCGTCGAAGAGCTTCGCCCGCGCCGCGCCCAAGGGGGCCAGCAGCCCGTGGAGTTCGCCTACGGTGCGCTGCTCTCCCTCGTACGCGACGGTGGGCCTGTCCCCGTGCCCAAGAGTGATCAGTCGGCCCAGCAGCACCAGGACGCCCGTGACGAAACCCAGCCGCCCTTCGAGCTTCTCGCTGTTGCCCAGATGCGGACCGTGCTCGGCCAGCAGTTCCAGACCGCGCGCCTCGTTGCCGGTGAGCGCGCAGAACTCGATGTGCAGGCCGATGGAGGAGAGCAGGCTTTCGTTGCCCTTCGCCATCCGGTAGCCGCGCAGATGATTTGTGCGCGCCTGGTCGAGGCGTCCCAGTGCGACCAGGGGCAGCAGAGACTTGGCGAGCACCCGGTGCGGCTCTTCCGCGCAGGTCAGCCGCCCGGCGAGGACCGGCTCCCAGACCTGGAGCGCCTTCTCGTACTCGTCCTGGGCGGCCCAGTAGCGGCCCTGGTCGTTGAGCTCGCACGCGTGGCAGTCGCTCATGCGGGTGCGCTCGGCGGCGGTCCATGCCTCGAAGGCGCGCGCGGCCCGCTCGGTGTCACCCCTGTTCTCCGCGACGTGCAGCTCCACCTTGCGCACCGGGCCCTCGGAGTACCCGGCGATCCGGTAGCGGCGTTCCATCTCACCGAGCCACTTCTCGATGGAGGCCATCGGCACCTCAGGCAGGCTCAGCATCCCCGAACTGGCCCATTTGAAGAACCAGTGCAGGCTGTGGGTGTCGGACCTGTCGAAGCCGGACGGGTCGCGGTCCCATTCCTGGAGCAGCCTGGCGAACGGCACCAGCATCTTGCCGCGCTCGGTGCTGTATTCGTACGCGTTGATCAGGCCGAACAGCGCCTGGCGCAGCAGTTCCCGGTCGCCGGTCTGCTCGGCCGCCGCGACGATCTCCTCGCCGCGTGCGTTGCGCAGCGGGCCGTTCGGGGCGCTGCGGTTCTCCCAGAGCGCCTTGCGGACGGCGTCGGGGGACGGGGGCACGGGGCTGGTCACTGCTGGTCCTCCGAGGACGCGGCGGGCGGGGTGGTGGCAGTCGGGGTGGTGACCGTCGGGTGGGTGGCCCATTCCAGGAGTCCGAGGAAGGCCCGGTTGAGCAGGGACGTGTCGGTAGGACGCAGTGGCCGCTGTGCCATCAGCAGGGCCTGCCCGTACAGCGACTCGACGGCGGTCCCGGCCAGTTCGGCGTCGGGGATCGCGGCGATGCGCCGGACGAGCGGGTTGTTGTGGTTGAGGACGAGGCGTGCGCGGGGTGCGGAGCCGCGCAGCGCTCCGAGGATGTCGCTCCACAGCGTGTCGGCGTCGGCCTCGGCCTCGGCCCGGTCCCGCTCGTGGCGTGCCTCGCGGTCGTCGAGGTGCAGCGCGGGCACGGTGACCGGCTGGAAGGCGCGCAGCGCCACGTCGCAGCCGAGCGGGTCGAGGCGGGTGCGGGCGGTGGCGAGGAAGCCGGCCAGCGCCAGCTCCTGCTGCGGCCCGACCGGGTCGAGATGCGCGGTGACGGCGCCCGCGTCGAGCTCGGTGACCTTGACGCCGGCCCTGATCTGCGGAAGGAGAGCGATGAGGTCGGCGTCGTACGTGTAACCGCAGTTGACCACACCCAGGCCGTGAGCGGCGGCGATCGGGGCGACCTGGCGGAACTCCTCGACCGTACGCGTGAAGTGGACCTCGGGGTGGGCGCGTACGAACTCGTCGAGCGTGACGCGGCCGTCGCTGGTCTCGAACGGGAGCCACGGCAGCATCAGTTCCAGCAGCTCGGCGTCGTGCCGGGCGAGGGACTTCACGCCGAGGTGGTGCACGGTGAGGAAGGCGGCGAGCCGGGCCGGGTCGCCCGCGGCCAGCTCGGTCAGCCACTGCCTGATGCGAACGCCCAGGGCCTCGCGTACGGCGGCGAGGGTCTCGTCGTCGTACAGGTTCTCGCGGGACGCGGTCGGCCGGAGCGTGTCCGTGTCGAGGACGACACGTACGAAGAAGGCCCAATCGGGCAGCAGGTTGTCCGCCCCGTCGGTGAGCAGCATGCCTTTCAAGTACACGCGGTGGGAGGCGCGGTGGGCCGGGCTGGTCGCGGCCGGCAGGACGTACGCGACGCCGCGCACGCCCGCTACGGGGATGTCCAGGTCGATCGAGTCGAGCGGTGTGAAACCGAAGACCTTGGCGCAGTGGCCGGCCAGGGCGACCCTGCGGGCGGTCGGCGTCGGGTACGGGCGGTCCCAGACGGCGGGCCGGTCGGTGATCTCACGGACGACGCCGTCTGGCCCCGCGAAGGTCACCTCGTACGGAAGCAACGAGCCGAAGTCCCGAGCGAGTTCCTCGACGCGCTTGGGAGCCGCCCATTCCTCGGCGCCGGGCCTGGGCTCCAGATGAACGGTGGTGCCGGGCTCGGGGCGGGCCTCGTGGGGGAGCGTACGGACGGTGTACGAGCCGTCGTCGGTGGCCAGCCACTCGACGGGCGGCTGGTCGGGCGTACGCGCGGAGCGTGAGACGACGCGGATCTGCCGGGCCACGACGAAGCAAGCGAGCAGCCCGATGCCGAACTGGCCGAGGAACTCCTGGCGGGCGCTTTCGAGTCCGTCGCGCTTGGAGCTGCGGCCGATGGTGGCGAGGAGGGTGTGCACCTCGTCGGCGGTCAGGCCGATGCCGGTGTCCTCGATGCTCACGGCGGACCCGGTGGCGGTCAGCCGGATACGGACCGGGGCGGCCGGGTCGTGCGCGAGGCGCGCGGTCGCCGCGTCCACCGCGTTCTGCAGGAGCTCGCGGACGTAGACACGCGGGCTGGAGTAGAGGTGGTGGGAGAGCAGGTCGACGAGGCCTCTGAGGTCCACCTGGAAGGTGTTGACGGAGGCGCTGTCATGGGCCGTGCCGTTGGCATTGGCGGCGGCGTTGGCATCGGAATGGGCAGCAGGCAGGTTCATTGGGTCACCTCGCGCGCGGCGCGGGGTCGGGCGATCGCGGGGTCCCCCCCCTCACGAATCGCGATGGATGCCCGGCCCGCACTGAGTGGCACGCACACGCACGCACGGAACACGAGGTGTACACGCAAGCACAGGGCTCGGAGTTGATGGCAATCGTAGAGGCGGGCACTGACAATGCCCAAGGAGATTGATCCCGGCCGGTGGCAGGGCAGCTGCAAGCAAGTAGCAGGCAGGCGGCAGGCCGCTTCCGGCAGGGCTTGCCGCAGGTCTTCCGGCAGGTCTCAGATGTGCGCCTCTTCGCACGCCCGTGCATCGCGTACGGGAAGATGGATCTGTGACCTCAGCTACCGACCCTCAGCAGGCCCAGCCGGCCCGGCCGGCCCCCGCCGCCACAACCACCCCGCGGCTGATCGCGACCGACCTGGACGGCACGCTGCTGCGTGACGACAAGTCCGTGTCGGACCGTACGATCGCCGCGCTCGCCGCCGCCGAACGGGCCGGCATCGAGGTCTTCTTCGTCACCGGCCGTCCGGCCCGCTGGATGGACGTCGTCAGCGACCACGTCCACGGCCACGGCCTGGCCATCTGCGCGAACGGCGCCGCCGTCGTCGACCTGCACGCGGGCGGCAAGCTGATCCAGGTCCGACCGCTGGCCCGCGAGGACGCCCTCGCCGTCGTCGTCGCGCTGCGCGCCGCCGCCCCCGGCACCTCCTTCGCGGTCGAGCTCTCCACCGGCATCCACTACGAGCCGGAGTACCCGCCCTTCTTCCTCGACCCGGGCGCCACCGTGGCCACCGCCGAGAAGCTCCTCCAGGAGCCCACCCCCGGCTCCGGCGCGCCGGTCGTCAAACTGCTCGCCCACCACACCGAGCTGTCCCCCGACGACTTCCTCACCCTGGCCCGCGCGACCACGGACCACCGCGCGTCCGTCACCCGCTCCAGCCCGTCCACGCTGCTGGAGATCAGCGGTTACGGCGTCTCCAAGGCCAGCACCCTGGCGCAGTGCTGCGCCGAGCGCGGCATCTCGCCCGCCGAGGTCGTGGCCTTCGGGGACATGCCGAACGATGTCGAGATGCTGGCCTGGGCGGGCACGTCGTACGCGATGGGCAACGCGCACCCGGACGTGGTGGCCGCGGCGTCCGGCCGTACGGTCGCGAACAACGACGACGGCGTCGCGGTGGTCATCGAGCGGATCCTGGCAGCCCTGTAGCCGCGCAGGGCGCCCGCCTCAGCGCCCACAGCGCCGTCATCCGCCTCATCCGCCCTCAGAAACCCGCCCCGCGCTCCCGCATCCAAGGCGCCGGATCGATCCCCGATCCCAGGTGGGGAGTGAGCCGTACCTCGAAGTGCAGGTGCGGTCCCGAGGAGTTTCCGGTGGTGCCGGCCTGCGCGATCCACTGGCCGGTCCGCACCAGCTCGCCCTGGTCGACCATGACCCCTGCCAGGTGCGCGTACTGCGAGAAGTAGCCGTCCGGGTGCTCGATCACCACCTCGATCCCGAAAGCACCGCCGCAGGAAACGGAGACGACGCGGCCCTTACCGATGGCCCGTACCGGTGTGCCGATGTCCACGGCGAAGTCCTGCCCGGTGTGCCGGCTCTTCCAGCGCGCACCCTTACCGCCGAATCCGGCGGACAGCTCGTACTCCTCGACGGGCGTCACCCACGCGCGCGTAGTGGAGGATCGTCCCTTCTCATCCAGGCGTACGGCGCCGGCGCAGCGCCCCGCCGCGACGCTGCGCTCCGCCTCTCCCTGGAGCTTCCACCGGGCGTTCTCGAGCTTCGCCGTGATGGCCCGCTTGATCGACGCGAGCCGCTCCGTACGGGCGTCGAGGTCGTGCCAGGCGGCTTTCGCCAGCTGCTCGTCCTTCGCCAGCCTGCGCTCGGCCCGCTCGGCCCGGTCCAGCATCCGGGACACGGCGAGCTCGGCCTGCCAGGCGAGCCGGTGACCGTCCATCAGCTCCTGCGGGTCGTCGGCGAGCAGGAGCTTGGCGGTGTACGCGATTCCGCCGCCGCCGGCGCGGTACTGGGCGCGGGCGACCCGGCCCACGTCCCCGCGCAGCCGCTGGATCTCGCGCCGCTCGTCCGCGAGCAGCCGCTCCAGGCGCACGGCCTTCGCCCGCTGCTCGCGCGCCGCCCGCCTGCCCTGCTCGTACGTCTCGGCGGCCCGGGCGGCCTGTTCGTACAGCCGCGCCACCTCAGCGGCGATGGCGGGCCCGTCGGAGGAGGGGACACCGGCGCGGACACCCGGCGCGGGCGGACCCGAAGCGGCCGGGGCGGCAGCGGCGGCGGGCGCGGGAAGGCACAGAAGCACGCACAACACCGGCACGAGCAGCCGTTGGCAGGGTCCGAGGTGCATCCACGGATCGTGTCCCGCGCACCGCCCGATCTCGTGCACCAAGGTCACGTCACCGGGGTGTCGTCCCGCCATCCGGCCTACCCGGGCGCCCGCGGAGGGTCCCGGAGCGGCCCTTGCGGCCAGTCCCCACACAAAAGCCCTACAGCGGCGCCTCCCACACCACCGTCGTCCCCCCGCCGCCCTCCCCGAGCCCCGGCCCGCACCGGCTCGTACCGCCCAGCGACTCGGCCCGCCGCTTGAGGTTGCGCAGTCCGCTGCGCCGGCCGCCCTCCGGGATGCCGACCCCGTCGTCCGCGACCGAAAGACGCACCCCGCGCCTCCCGTCCGTCATTTCGGCGGTGGCGTCGACGACGACTTCGATACGGGAGGCCTGTGCGTGCCGGAAGGCGTTGGACAGTGCCTCCCTCAGCGCCGCGATGAGGTTCTTGCCGGTCAGCTCGTCCACCAGCGAGTCGACCGGGCCGACGAAATGGTGCCCGGGCTTGAAGCCCAGCGGCACGGCCGCCATGTTGATCTCCCGCAGTACGCGCGTACGCAGCCCCGAAGGCGCCTCGGCCGGGCCCTGTTGGAGCGCGAAGATGGCCGTACGGATCTCCTGGATCGTCACGTCCAGCTCGTCGACCGCCCTGCCGACCCCGTTGCGCACCTCGGGGACGACGGACCTGCGCTGCGCGCTCTCCAGCATCAGCCCGGTGGCGAACAGCCGCTGGATGACCAAGTCGTGCAGATCGCGGGCGATCCGGTCGCGGTCCTCGTACACGGCGAGCCGCTCCCGGTCCCGCTGCGCCTGCGCCATCATCAGCGCCAGCGCGGCCTGCGAGGCGAACTGCGTGGCCAGTGTCCGCTCGGCTTCCGTGAACAGCCTGCCACCGCGCGCCCGGGGGGTGGCGAGCGCGCCCAGCACCCGGCCGCCGCTGCGCAGCGGCAGCAGCATGCTCGGCCCGTACCGCCGCGCCGCCCTGCTCATCATGCGCGGCTCGCTCGCCGAGTCGCCGATGAACACCGCCTCACCTGCGAGGAGCCGCGCGGCGACCGGGTTCTCCGGCGGGATGACCACACCGAGCGACTCGGACGGGTCGTCGGCCGAGACCGCGACGATCTCCAGGCCGCCGTCCCGCGCCGGCAGCAGCACTATTCCGGCTGCCGAGTCGGCAAGGCGGCGGGCCTGTTCCGCGACCACGCTCAGCGCGTCGTCGGCGTCGCCGCCCGACAAAAGCGCCGTGGTGACGGCGACGGACCCGTCGATCCAGCGTTCGCGCTGCCGCGCCGCCTCGTACAGCCGGGCATTGCCGATGGCGATCCCGGCCTCCGTGGCGAGCACCCGGACCATGTGCAGGTCGTAGTCGTTGAAGTCGGCCCCGCCGTGCTTCTCGGCGAGGTAGAGATTGCCGAAGACCTCGCCCCGTACGCGGATGGGGACGCCCAGGAAAGGCCCCATCGCCGGGTGGTGCGCGGGGAGACCGTCGGGCAGCCGCCCGATCCACGCGGCCTGCTCCTCGGTCATCCCGTACGTCACGAAGTCGCGGAGGCCGCCACGCTCCTCGTCGACGACGCCGATCGCCGCGTACCGGGCGTCTGCGAGCTCTGCGGCGGTCTCGCAGATCCGGTCGAGCGTGGAGTGCAGATCAAGTCCCGTGCCGACGGATCGCATGGCTTCCAGCAGCTGGGGCACGCGCGCGGTGAGCTCGGTGGACAGGCCCTGCAGGCTGCGGGCCGCCCGGGAGGCGGCTTCAAGGTGGTCATTCGGGTCCGGCACATCCTGCACTGGCATGCCCTTGAGCCTAATAAGTCCTATTTCAACGGGAAAGTCGGGCCCCAAGCGAAGCGACCGTTCCCGGCCCCCTCACTTCGGCCTCCAGCTCACGCTCCAGCATCCGCCGCAGCGGCCCCTCGGCGTCCACCAGGTCCGCGTACGCGCCGCGCTGTACGACACGGCCCTCATCCAGCACGATCACCTCGTCCACGGCCTCCAGGCCGTGGAGCCGGTGCGTGATGATCAGCGTCGTACGCCCCTGGGTAGCCCTGAGCAGGTCGGCCGTCAGCGCGTCCGCCGTCGCCAGGTCGAGGTGCTCGGCGGGCTCGTCGAGCACGAGCACGGGGAAGTCGGCGAGGAGGGCGCGGGCCAGCGCGAGGCGCTGGCGCTGGCCGCCGGAGAGGCGGGCGCCGTGTTCGCCGACCATCGTGTCGAGCCCGTCGGGCAGCGCGTCCACCCAGGTCAGCAGCCGCGCGGCGGCCAGAGCGTCCCTCAGCTCCTCCTCGCTCGCGCCGGTCCTGGCCAGCCGGAGGTTCTCCCGTACCGAGCTGTCGAAGATGTGCGCGTCCTGGGCGCACAGGCCCACGAGCCGCCGTACGTCGTCGCCGTCGAGCTCGGCGGCTTCCGTTCCGCCGAGCGTGTACGTCCCCTCCCGCGCATCCAGGAAGCGCAGCAGCACCTGGGCGAGCGTCGTCTTGCCGGCGCCGGACTGGCCGACCACGGCGATGCGCCGGCCCGCCTCCAGCGTCAGGTCGAAGCCGGCCAGCGCGTCCCGCTCCTGCCCGGCGTACCGGGCGCTCAGCCCGCGTACCTCCAGCGGGAACGGCGACGCGGGCGCGGCGGCAGGCGTCAGCGGCTCATGCACGGGCACCGGCGCGTCCAGCACCTCGTACACTCGCTCCGCACTGCGCTTGACGCGCTGGCGGTACTGCACGGCGAGCGGAAGGCCGGTGACGGCCTCGAAGGCGGCCAGCGGCGTCAGCACGACCACGGCCAGCGTCACTCCCGACAGCCGCCCGTCGTGCACGGCCTGCACCCCGGCGAGCGCGGCGAACACGACGGTCAGCCCGCAGGCCAGCGAGGAGAGACCGCCACCGAGGGCGGTGGCGGTGGCACTCCGGGAGGCGATCCGGGTGAGCACCCCGTCCGCTTCCTTGACGCTGTCCGTACGTCGCTTCAGCGCACCGGCGACGGTCAGCTCGGCCGTACCGCCGAGCAGATCGGCGACCCGGGTCGCGAGCACGCCCCGCGCGGGCGCCAGCTGCCGTTCGGCCCGCCGGGCACAGGCCCCGCTCAGCCACGGCACGCCGACCCCGGCGACGAGCAGCCCTACGGCCAGCACGGCTCCGGCCTCGGGCAGCAGCCACGCGGTGAACCCGACGGAGCCCGCACCCACGAGCACGGCGGTCCCGACGGGCAGCAGCCAACGCAGCCAGTAGTCCTGCAGCGCGTCCACATCGGCAACGAGCCGGGAGAGCAGATCCCCGCGCCTTGTGTCGCGGAGCCCGGCGGGCGCGATGCGCTCCAGCCGGCGGTACACGGCGACGCGCATCTCGGCGAGCATCCGCAGCACGGCGTCGTGCGACACGAGCCGCTCGGCGTAACGGAAGACGGCCCGCCCGATGCCGAAGGCACGGGTGGCGGTCACGGCCACCATCAGGTAGAGCACCGGGGGCTGTTCGGAGGCTCGCGAGATCAACCACCCGGACACGGCCATGAGCCCCACGGCCGACCCGAGCGCGAGACTCCCGAGCCCCAACGCGAGCCCCAACCTCCCCCGCAACTCCCCAGCGGCTTCCCGAACCCGCCCGAGGACCCCACGCCCCCGAGCCGGAGCCACAGCGGCCACCGGGCTCACCGGGCTCACCGGGGTGCCAACGATCCCCCCTTCCTCAACGGGCGGGCGGGTGGGAGCCCCTCCCGCCCCGAAGGGGCGCACCGCACCCGCACGCGCCCCCGCACCCGCACCACCATCCGCACCCGCCGCCACGCTCGGCCGGCCCAGCTCCACCACCCGGTCCGCCACAGCCAGCAGCGCGGGCCGGTGCACCACCAGCACCACGGTCCGCCCCGCCGCAAGCCTGCGTACCGCGTCGACGATTCCCTCTTCCGTCTCCCCGTCCAGATTCGCCGTCGGCTCGTCCAGCAGCAGCAGCGGCCGGTCCGCGAGGAACGCCCGCGCCAGGGCGAGCCGTTGCCGCTGCCCGGCCGAGAGCCCCGCGCCGTCCTCCCCGAGAGGCGTCCCGGCGCCCTGGGGGAGCGCGGCCACAAAGTCGTACGCCCCCGCGTCCCGCAACGCCGCGGCCACCGCCGCGTCATCCGCGTCCGGGCGCGCCAGCCGTACGTTCTCCGCGACCGTTCCCGCGAACAGGTACGGCCGTTGCGGCACCCACGCGATCCGCTCCCGCCACCGCTCCATCGACACGGTGGACAGGTCGACCGCCTGCGGCCCGTCGCCGACGACCACACGCCCCGCGTCGACCGGGGCGAACCCGAGCAGCACATTGAGCAGCGTGCTCTTGCCGACCCCGCTCGGCCCGACAACCGCGACCGTCTCGCCTTCACCCACAACCAGCGACGCCGAGTCCAGCGACGCCTCGGTCCGCCCCGCGTGGCGGACCGTCACGCCCTCGACCCGCAGCGGCCCGGCGGGCGCATCCGCGCCACCCACCGGCCCCTGCGGCTTCGTCTCCAGAATCTCGAAGATCTCCTCGGCGGCGGACAGCCCCTCCGCGGCCGCGTGGTACTGCGCCCCGACCTGCCGCAGCGGCAGATATGCCTCGGGCGCCAGCACCAGAATCACCAGGCCCGTATACAGGTCCAGGTCCCCGTGCACGAGCCGCATGCCAATGCCCACCGCGACCAGTGCCACCGACAGGGTCGCCAGCAGCTCCAGCGCGAACGACGACAGGAAGGCGATGCGCAGCGTGCGCATGGTGGCCTGCCGGTACTCGGCCGTGATCGTCCGGATCGACTCGGCCTGCGCCTTCGCCCGCCCGAAGGCCTTGAGCGTAGGCAGCCCGGCGACGACATCCAGGAAGTGCCCGGACAGCCGCGAGAGCAGTCGCCACTGCCGGTCCATTCGCGCCTGGGTGGCCCACCCGATCAAAATCATGAAGAGCGGGATGAGTGGCAGCGTCCCCACGATCACCGCCGCCGAAATCCAGTCCTCGGTGACGATCCGCGCGAGCACCGCCACCGGCACCACAACCGCGAGACCAAGTTGCGGCAAGTACCGCGAGAAATAGTCGTCCAGCGCGTCGACGCCCCGCGTCGCCAGCGCCACCAGCGAACCGACCCCTCCCCAAGCTCTCGACTCCGCTCGAGCAGGGGATATCCCATCGCCTGTCAGCCACCCGGGACCCAGCTCAACGGCCCGTGCCAGCAGCCGCCCCCGCAGCTCCGACTTGACCGCCGCGCTCGCCCGGTGAGCGGCGAGCTCCGTCAGCCACGCCACCACAGCCCGCCCCACCGCGACCGCCGCCAGCAGCATCAGCGGCGTACGCAGCTCGGAGCCGTCCAGCCCCCGCTGGAACGCTCCCACCACCACCTCGGCGACGATCATCGCCTGGGCGACGACCAGGCCCGCCCCGGCCAGCCCAAGGAGCACCACGGCCCCCAGGAAGAGGCGGGTGGCACGGGCGTAGCGGAGCAGACGCGGGTCGATCGGTTTCACGTGAAACATCTCCCACTAGTGCGCATCACTGCGCTTCAGTGCGCATCGGCGATGTGCTGCGTGCCGATCCGCTTGCGGAACACCCAGTACGTCCAGCCCTGGTACAGCAGCACCACCGGCATGGCGATCCCCGCGCACCAGGTCATGATCTTCAAGGTGTACGGCGTGGAAGAAGCGTTGGTGACCGTGAGGCTCCACGCGTCGTCCAGCGAGGACGGCATGACGTTCGGGAACAGCGTGAGGAAGAGCATCGCAACCGCGGCCACGATGGTCACCCCCGACAGCGCGAACGCCCATCCTTCGCGCCCTGCCGCCGTGAATCCGAGCGCCGCGACCAGTGCCAGCGCCGCCACGAGCATCGCGGCGAGGCTCGCCGAGTCGCCGTTGTCCAGCTGCGTCCAGCCCAGGAAGGCAACGGCCAGCACCCCACCGACGACCCCGAGCTTGAGCGCCAGCTTCCGCGCCCGCTCCCGGATGTCCCCGACCGTCTTCAGCCCGGCGAAGACAGCACCGTGGAAGGTGAAGAGAGTGAGGGTGACGAGGCCGCCCAGCAGCGCGTACGGGTTGAGCAGGTCGGCGAGGGTACCGACGTACTCCATCTCCGAGTCGATCTTCACGCCGCGCACGATGTTGCCGAAGGCGACGCCCCACAGGAACGCGGGCAGCAGTGAGGTCCAGAAGATCGCGTGCTCCCAGTTGGTCTGCCAGCGCTCCTCACTGCGCTTGACCCGGTACTCAAAGGCCACGCCGCGCACGATCAAGCACACAAGGATCAGCAGCAGCGGCAGGTAGAACCCGGAGAAGAGGGTGGCGTACCAGTCGGGGAAGGCGGCGAAGGTCGCACCGCCGGCGCTCAGCAGCCACACCTCGTTGCCGTCCCAGACGGGTCCGATGGTGTTGATGAGGACCCGCTTCTCCTTGCGGTCGCGGGCCAGCAGCTTCGTCAGTACGCCGATCCCGAAGTCGAAGCCTTCCAGGAAGAAGTAGCCGATCCACAGAACGGCGATGAGCACGAACCAGACGTCGTGGAGTTCCATCACTCAGCTCCTCAGTCCTCAGTACGAGAAGGCCATCGGCCGGTCGGCGTCCGCGTGGTCGCCGCCGATCTTGGTGGGCGGGTTGAGGTCGGCCTCCGTGAGTTCGGGCGGTCCGGCCTTGACGTACTTCAGGAGGAGCCTGACCTCGATGACGGCGAGGATGGCGTAGAGGAGCGTGAAGACGGTCATCGAGGCGATGACCTCGCCCTGCGAGACGCTGGGGGAGACCGCGTCGCTGGTGCGCAGCACGCCGTACACGACCCAGGGCTGGCGGCCCATCTCGGTGAAGATCCAGCCCCACGAGCTGGCGATCAGCGGGAAGCCCATCGTCCACAGCGCGACGATCCAGTACCACTTGGCGAACTTCTCGCTGAGCGCCTTGTTCTTGAAGAGCACCAGATTCGGCACTTCGTCCTCGCCGGTCCGCAGCGCCGCCGGCAGCATGAACTTCTTGCGCGTCAGCCACAGCCCGAGCAGGCCCAGCGAGAAGGACGCCATGCCGAAGCCGATCATCCAGCGGAAGCCCCAGTAGGCGACGGGGATGTTGGGCCTGTAGTCGCCGGGTCCGAACTTCTCCTGCTCGGCCTTGTTGACGTCGTTGATGCCGGGGACGTGCGACGTGAAGTCGCCGTTTGCGAGGAAGGACAGCAGTCCGGGAATCTCGACGGCGACCGAGTTGTGGCCCTTGTCGACGTCTCCGTACGCGAAGATCGAGAACGGCGCCGGCGCCTCGCCGTCCCACAGCGCCTCGGCGGCGGCCATCTTCATCGGCTGCTGCTTGAACATGACCTTGCCGAGCAGGTCACCGCTGACGGCGGTGAGCATTCCGGCGATCACGACGGTGATCAGCCCGAGCCGCAGCGAGGTGCGCATCACCGGTATGTGCTTCTTGCGCGCCAGGTGGAAGGCGGCGATGCCGACCATGAAGGCGCCGCCGACCAGGAACGCGGCCGTGATGGTGTGGAAGAACTGGGTGAGCGCGGTGTCCTGGGTGAGGACGCGCCAGAAGTCGGTGAGCTCGGCGCGGCCGCGCTCCTCGTTGATGCGGTAGCCGACCGGGTGCTGCATCCAGGAGTTGGCCGCCAGGATGAAGTACGCGGACAGGACCGTGCCGATCGAGACCATCCAGATGCAGGCCAGGTGGATCTTCTTGGGCAGTTTGTCCCAGCCGAAGATCCACAGCCCGATGAAGGTGGACTCGAAGAAGAAGGCGATCAGCGCCTCGAAGGCCAGCGGCGCACCGAAGACGTCACCCACGAAGCGCGAGTAGTCGGACCAGTTCATGCCGAACTGGAACTCCTGGACGATGCCGGTGACGACACCCATCGCGATGTTGATCAGGAAGAGCTTGCCCCAGAACTTCGTGGCCCTGAGGTACTTCTCCTTCTGCGTACGCACCCAGGCGGTCTCCAGCCCCGCGGTGAGCGCGGCCAGCGAGATCGTCAGGGGCACAAAAAGGAAGTGGTAGACGGTGGTGATGCCGAATTGCCATCGCGCGAGAGTCTCCGGCGCCAGAGCTAGGTCCACGTCGCCTTCTCCTTCGTATCGCATCGGAGCTTGTGAACGCGTTCACATTCACAAGCAACAGTATGTCGCACATGCGTTTCCCAACATCCAGCCGGGGGGTACAACTGTGCCCTCGAACGCCTACGAAAAGGCGCACGAGGGCACAGGAAAGGAAGGGAGAAGCGGCGATACGGCCACCACAACCAAGGCAGAGCGCCCCGGCGGGGCGGAGCATGTGACTTACAGCTCCTTGAAGAACGCCTCCGCGGTGTGCAGGAAGATGTCGTTGGCCTCGTCCTCGCCGATCGTCACCCGCAGCCCCTCACCCGCGAAGGGCCTGACCATGACGCCGGCCTTTTCGCAGGCCGCCGCGAAGTCGGCCGTACGCTCCCCCAGCCGCATCCAGACGAAGTTGGCCTGCGTGTCCGGCACGGTCCAGCCCTGCTTGACCAGCGCCTCGCACACCCGCTTGCGCTCGCAGACCAGCGAACCGACCCGGCCCAGCAGCTCGTCCTCGGCCCGCAGCGAGGCGACCGCCGCGTCCTGCGCCAGCTGGCTCACGCCGAACGGCACCGCCGTCTTGCGCAGCGCGGCCGCCACCGGCTCGTGCGCCACAGCGAAGCCGACCCGCAGCCCGGCCAGCCCGTACGCCTTGGAGAACGTACGCAGCACCGCCACATTGGGGCGGCTGCGGTAGAGCTCGATGCCGTCCGGCACGTCGTCATCCCGTACGAACTCACGGTACGCCTCGTCCAGCACCACCAGCACGTCCGACGGCACCCGGTCCAGGAAGCGCTCCAGCTCCGCCCTGCGCACCGCCGTACCGGTCGGGTTGTTCGGGTTGCAGACGAAGATCAGCCGCGTCCGCTCGGTGATCGCCTCGGCCATCGCGTCCAGGTCGTGCACGTCACCGTCGGTCAGCGGCACCTCCACCGCCGTGGCGCCGCTGATCCGCGTGATGATCGGGTACGCCTCGAACGACCGCCAGGCGTAGATCACCTCGTCGCCGGGCCCCGAGGTCGCCTGGAGCAGCGACTGCGCCACCCCGACGGAGCCGGTGCCGGTCGCGATGTGCGACACGGGCACCCCGAACCGGTTGGCGAGCTCGTTCATCAGGCCGGTGCAGGCCATGTCCGGGTAACGGTTGAAGTTCCCGGCCGCGCCGATCACGCTCTCCAGCACACCGGGCAGCGGCGGATACGGATTCTCGTTGGAGGACAGCTTGTACGCCACCGGTCCGCCGGCGGCGGCGGGCTTCCCCGGCTTATAGGTGGGAATGCCGTCCAGCACCGCACGCAGCTTGGGGCTCGTCTCGCTCACTTCGGGTCCTCCTCGACCGTACGTACCACCAATGCTGCTCACCTTATGAGGATTGCGCCGCGCTGCGAATGGCAGGCGCACGGAATGGGGGGAGCGCTCCCCGTTCCGGCGCGCGCCGGTGGCTCACTCCGTGGCGCGCATCCCCCGTGAAGGTGAGTTGAGACCTCGTCGAGACCTCGGCCAGTGGGCAGGAGCATGCCGGTCGACAGCCCCGACTGACCGGCCTTTCTCGTCAACTACCTTTAAATCAAAGGCAATTGGGCAGATATCACCTTGCAGAAACGTTCCTGTCAACGACTGCATATGCATCCGCCCTAACCGCCCGCCCGAGCCCTACTATCGGCTCGCCATGACAGCAGCAGGGAAGCATCAGGTGAGCCGGACGGAAACCCCCCGGCGGAGCACCCGGCCAGGACGAGCGGGCATTCGAGACGTAGCCGCCGCAGCCGGTGTCTCGATTACGACGGTCTCCGACGCGCTCAACGGCAAGGGCCGGCTCCCGGACGCCACCCGCAGCCATGTTCGCGAGGTCGCCGAGAGACTGGGCTACCGCCCCTCCGCGGCGGCCAGAACCCTCCGTACCGGCAAGTCGGGCCTCATCGGCCTGACCGTGACCACCTACGGGGATGAACCTTTCACCTTCACCGAATTCGCGTACTTCGCCGAGATGGCGAGAGCGGCGACCTCCGCCGCACTCGCCCGCGGATACGCCCTAGTCATCCTCCCCGCCACCTCCCGCCACGACGTCTGGTCGAACGTCGCCCTCGACGGCACCGTCGTCATCGACCCGTCCGACCAGGACGCGGTCGTCACCGAGCTCGTCCGCCAGGGCCTTCCCGTCGTCTCCGACGGCCGGCCTGCCGGCACCCTGCCCGTGACCGCCTGGGTCGACAACGACCACGAAGCCGCCGTCCTCGACCTGCTCGACCACCTCGCCGACGCCGGAGCCCGCCGCATCGGGCTGCTCACCGGCAACACCACCGACACCTACACCCGCCTGTCCACCGACGCGTACCTGCGCTGGTGCGAGCGCGTCGGACAGGACCCCGTCTACGAGTCCTACCCGGCACACGACCCGTGCGCCGGCGCCGTTGCCGCCGACCGGCTGCTCGCCCGACCGGACCGGCCCGACGCCGTGTACGGACTCTTCGACCCCAACGGCACCGACCTGCTCGCCGCCGCCCGCCGCTACGGGCTGCGCGTACCCGAGGACCTGCTGCTCGTCTGCTGCAGCGAATCGACCGTGTACGCCGCCACCGAACCGCCCATCACCACGCTCTCGCTCAAGCCACGCCGCATCGGCACCGCCGTGGTCCAGCTCCTCATCGACGCCATCGAAGGCATCAATACCGACAGTCCCGTCGAACAGGTGATACCGACCGAACTCATCGTCCGGACGTCTTCACAGCGCCGGCCGCCCCGCACCACGGTGAGTCCGCCGCGCTCACCTGCCGGGGACTGAACCCCCCAATCGGTACGAAACAACCATCGAACCGCGCGCGCATCCGGATTCACCACCCCTGGTGCGTCACAGACCACGAGCCTCATTCCTATGATGGGCGCACGACACCGCGGACCAACCACGACCAGGTGGGACCCAAAGGTGTACGGCGGCGCGCGACGGTGGTGGAGGGGTCGATGACTCAGGGGGCCGGTCAGGGACCCGCAGTGCGGACGGCTACATTGCGGGACTTCCGCGTACCGCCGTACGCACAGGCCCCCGATCCCGCGCACACGAACGCTTTCGGGAACGCCTACGCGAGCCCGTACGAGAGCGCCTACGCCCCCGACGAGGAGCCGGAGGGCTACACACCCACGCAGCGCGACCTCCCGGTGATCAGCCGCAGCGGTCCCGGAGACACGGTGCAGGTGAGCGTGCAGACCGAGCCCGACCCGCGGCCCGCTGCCGGTGAGGGCCTCGGCCCGCTCTTCGTCGTCGGC
Source organism: Streptomyces sp. ISL-100 (assembly GCF_018614615.1). Lineage (GTDB taxonomy): Bacteria > Actinomycetota > Actinomycetes > Streptomycetales > Streptomycetaceae > Streptomyces. The sequence continues at coordinate 160,046 of NZ_JAGGOK010000036.1, forward strand.
GATGTGCACGGCTATCTCGACGAGCTGTACGCCGCCCTCGCCGAGCAGGGCCTGATCGACGCCGAGGGCCACTGGGCGGCAGGCAACGCCCGGCTCTGGTTCCTCGGCGACTTCACCGACCGCGGACCCGACGGCATCGGCGTCATCGACCTCGTGATGCGCCTGTCCGCCGAGGCCGCGGCCGCCGGCGGCTACTGCAAAGCCCTCATGGGCAACCACGAGCTGCTGCTCATCGGCGCCAAACGGTTCGGCGACACGCCCGTCAACTCCGGGGCGGGCACCGCTACTTTCCAGGCCGCCTGGCTCCTCAACGGCGGCCAGAAGGCCGACATGGACCGGCTCCAGGACGTACACCTTCAGTGGATGTCGCGCCTCGACGCCGTCGCGCTGGAAGACGCGCATCTGCTGACCCACTCCGACACAACCGCCTACCTCGATTACGGCAGCACCATCGAAGACGTGAACGACACAGTCCACGCCATCCTCACCCGCAACGACGCCGACGAGTGCTGGGACGTCTTCCGCAAGTTCACCAAGCGCTTCGCCTTCCGTGACGAGGGCGGCGCCCAGGCCGTGCGCGAGCTCCTCGACGCGTACGGCGGCGAACGCATCGTCCATGGTCACAGCCCCATTCCCTACCTCCTCGGCGAGGTGGGCAACGAGAGCTCGGACGGCGGCGACGAGAATTCCGGGCCGGTCGTGGAAGGCCCCCACGTGTACGCCGACGGGCTCGCCATCGCCATGGACGGCGGCGTGACCATGGCCGGAAAGCTGCTGGTCGTCCAACTGCCCCTGCATAACTGAACTTCGCCGGGGAAGGCGCGGCCATATACATGCCGCACTTACCACTGGGCCCTATTTCCGGAAACCCCCTGTCACCCCGTGCCGTAGGCGCTCTACCATCGGCTTATCCGTAGCAGGCTCTCCTCCGTTTCCGCCCAATTACCCGCCCTAAGCGGGTTGTCCGGCCCTACGGAGCATCGGGGGATGCACATGAACAGCAGCGCTCCGCACCTGCTGGCCGAGGACCGACCGGAATACGAACGCGTCCTCGACGAGGCACTGCGCACCGCTCACCATCGCCCGGAACTGGCCGCCGTCGGGCAGCGGCTCAACACGGAACAACTGCGCACCATGGCAATGAACGCCAGTGCGATCGTCGCCGCGGCCGCCGCCGTCGAATACGACCACTACGTAAAGGTCCGCGAAGAAGGGCGCACGCCCTCCGCGGCGGCCGCCCACACCGGCTCCGTCCTCGCCATGGGCGACGCCACCGAGACCACGGGGGCGGGCGCCGTCGCCGTCGTCGCCGTCCTGACACCCGTACTCGCCGGCACCGCGGCGGCGATCTTCCTGCTCGTCGGGTACCTCCTCAAGATGCTCACGCCCGAGGTCGCCTTCGCCCAGACGCTCCTGACAGCAGGCTGGATCTTCGGGGCGCTCACGGCGGCGGGCATCCTGGTCGCCGCCGTCGGACTGCTGCTGACAGCTCTGCGCAACGGTTCTACGGCGTTCTCCGAAGGACGCGGAAGCGAGCGTACGCAGGAGGTCGACCGGGCCAGGGAAGCCTGGCGCCACGCCCTGCTGGAGCGGGGCGTCGTACCGTTTTTGCGAGACGCCCTGGCCGACCCGGGTACGCCCCCGGCCGCCCCGGCGCCGCGCCGGCCCGCCGGCCGCATCCCCGACCTGGGGTACTCACGGCCGGACTACAGCAGCCCCGGCCCGGACGGCGGCACCACACCGGGGCCGCGCCCGAGCTTCTCCAGCCCGGACTTCTCCAGCCCCGACTTCGGGGGACCCGACCACAAACCGGAGTAATTCCTACAGCCGGCGGACCACCTGCGCCTCCGCGCGCTCCACCGAAGCACGCCCGTGGACGTGCACCAGCGCCAGGTGGAACAGCGCGGGAGCCAGGGGCGCCCACCGGTGGATCCGATCCGTACGCAGCAGATACCTGGACACGTCCACGGGGCGGAAGGGGACGAACTCCGTCGTCTGGTGTTCCCACCGGTCGGCGACGCCTCTGCTCATGCGCGCCTGCACGCCCTCGCGGGTCAAGGTCTTCAGGCGCGCGTAGAAGTGGGCGCTCCAGTGGCGCTTGTCGACGTCCAGCACGAAGGCCAGCAGAGCGAGGGTGTACTCGTTCGGCTCCAGGGAGAGTTCCTCGCGCATGCCGCGCCGGGCGACGGCGTACAGGTCCGGCGCGTTGCGGCCGGAGGAGTCGATGTGCCGGGACAGGCCCTCGTTCACGGAGGAGTTCCACACCCCGGGCGCCATGCGTACCCGTTCGCTTCGCTGACTGACCACCAGCATGTCGTCGGCGGTCACCACGGCGACGTTGACGGCGAAGCTGCACTGCAGGAAGGCCGGGGCGTCCAACGGACGGTCCGGGTCGAGGTACTGGGACCGCGGAGTGCCGCCGTTGGGCAGCCGGCGGTCGAGCTGCTGAGCGGCCAGGAACGTGTAGTAGTCCGTGGGCCGCAGTCTCAGGTGGACCTCGGGGTGCTCGTCGAGGGCGCTCCGCGAGATGTCGAACGCCTCGACGGCGTAACGAGGACCGTTCCATACGGGCGTGCGGCCCCCGGCCTGGAGCTGAGCGCTCTGGGCTTCGATCTCGTCACGCCACCCGGCCATTTCCGGAGGAAGGGCCACTTCGTCATCGAGAACCTGGATGTGTATGGCATCGGCCGTGACCGTGGACTCACCGTCGCCCTCCACGATCAGGGCAGACGTGTGGAGCGGCCCCAGGGCGAAGGTGGTCCACGCACGGCTGGGCTCCCCGCGCGAGCGCAGGCTGCGGACCGCACTCGACGAGCGCCGCCGGATCCTGAACCAGGCGTCCTGCAAAGGCTGCTGAAACAGCGTGGCGAACACCATGCCCAGCAGGGCGCCCACCACTCCATTGGCCACGTCGATTCCACCCATGCCGTCGAGCGTAGGCAGAAACGATCAAGAGGCGGGTGGCTCTTGCCTGTTCCGTTACCGCACGGCCGATGGGCCCCCGCCTTACGGCAGGCAGGGGCCCGTCAGCGACTCAGTCCGCGATCGGGAGGTACACCCGGTTGCCGGCGGCGGCGAACTCCTTGGACTTCTCCGCCATGCCCGCCTCGATCTCGTCCTGCGTGCCGCCGTGCTCACGCCGGATGTCCTGGCTGATCTTCATCGAGCAGAACTTCGGCCCGCACATGGAGCAGAAGTGCGCGGTCTTCGCCGGCTCGGCGGGCAGCGTCTCGTCGTGGAACGCCCGCGCCGTGTCCGGGTCCAGGGCCAGGTTGAACTGGTCCTCCCAGCGGAACTCGAAGCGGGCGTCCGACAGCGCGTCGTCCCACTCCTGCGCCCCCGGGTGCCCCTTGGCGAGATCCGCCGCATGGGCCGCGATCTTGTAGGTGATGACGCCCGTCTTCACGTCGTCACGGTTGGGCAGACCCAGGTGCTCCTTGGGTGTCACGTAGCAGAGCATGGCCGTGCCCCACCACGCGATCATCGCCGCCCCGATGCCGGAGGTGATGTGGTCATACGCCGGGGCCACGTCCGTAGTGAGCGGGCCGAGCGTATAGAAGGGGGCCTCCTCGCAGATTTCCTGCTGGAGGTCGATGTTCTCCTTGATCTTGTGCATCGGGACGTGACCCGGACCCTCGATCATCGTCTGCACGTTATGACGCTTGGCGATCGTGTTGAGTTCCCCGAGGGTCTTCAACTCGGCGAACTGCGCCTCGTCGTTGGCGTCCGCGATCGAGCCGGGCCGCAGGCCGTCGCCGAGCGAGTACGTCACGTCGTACGCCGCGAGGATCTCGCACAGCTCCTCGAAGTTCTCGTACAGGAACGACTCCTTGTGGTGCGCCAGGCACCACGCGGCCATGATCGAACCGCCGCGCGAGACGATGCCGGTCTTGCGCCGGGCGGTCAGCGGGACGTACGCCAGCCGCACACCGGCGTGGACCGTCATGTAGTCGACGCCCTGCTCGGCCTGCTCGATGACCGTGTCCTTGTAGACCTCCCAGGTCAGCTCCTCCGCCCGGCCGTCGACCTTCTCCAGGGCCTGGTACAGCGGCACGGTGCCGATCGGCACCGGAGCGTTGCGCAGGATCCACTCGCGGGTGGTGTGGATGTTGCGGCCGGTCGACAGGTCCATGACCGTGTCGGCGCCCCACTTGGTGGCCCACGTCATCTTGTCCACCTCCTCCTCGATGGAGGAAGTGACCGCCGAGTTGCCGATGTTGGCGTTGACCTTCACCAGGAACCGCTTGCCGATGATCATCGGCTCGATCTCCGGGTGATTGACGTTCGCCGGCAGGACCGCCCGGCCCGCCGCGATCTCTTCCCGTACGACCTCGGGCGCCACGTTCTCGCGGATCGCCACGTACTCCATCTCGGGCGTGATGTCCCCGCGGCGCGCGTACGCGAGCTGCGTGACGGCCTGACCGTCGCGGCCCCGGCGGGGCAGGCGCGGCCGCCCGGGGAAGACCGCGTCGAGGTTCCGAAGGCCCCCGCGCGGCGAGGTGTGCTTGATCCCGTCGTCCTCGGGACGGACCGGACGGCCCGCGTACTCCTCGGTGTCGCCGCGGCCGATGATCCAGTTCTCGCGCAGCGGCGCGAGTCCGCGGCGTACGTCCGTCTCGATCGTCGGGTCGGTGTACGGGCCGGACGTGTCGTACAGCGTCACGTCCTTCCCGTTGGTGAGGTGCACCTGCCGGACCGGCACGCGAAGATCCGACCGCGAGCCCTCGGGCCCTGAGACGTATCCCTTGTGCCAGCCCGGCTTGCGCCCGTCCTGACTGGTGGCAGGCGTGTGTGCATCCGCTGTGGTCATGAGACCTACTCCCTACGCCGGCATTACCCGGTAACAGGTTCGGCGGTCGACGCAGCGGCTTTCGTACGGTTTTGCGTACGAAGGTCAGCGCCCTCTCAGCCCGGTGCTCCGAGCTCCCGCGTGTGCAAAGGTGCCCCCACGCTAGCGTCCCTTCTGGCGCGCTGAACAGAGGGCCCCCTCCGTTCTTGGGATGATCGGTCGGTGACGTCCCCACAGCCGGCCCCTCAGCCCACGCCCGAAATCCACGGCCACACCCACAGCCACGGGCCCGCCGCGCCCGTCTCCAAGCACCTGCGCAAGGTCATCGCGGCCGTGCTGATCCCGTTCGCCACGGCCGTTTTCATCGGCCTTGTCGTGCTCTGGCCGGGCGGCGCGCCCGGACACGAGCGCACCGGTGTCGGTTTCGACCGCCAGACCGTGTCGGGCAAGGTGACGGCCGTACAGCAGGTCGACTGCAAGGACGTGAACGCCGCTCAGGTGCCCCCGACCGGCGACACGTCCACCCCGTCCGGCCGCGAGGCCCAGCAGGCCCAGCAGGGCACCTGCGAGAGGGCGACGATCGAGGTCACGTCCGGCAAGGACAAGGGCCGTACCTTCACCGAGATCGTCCAGCCCGACGCGCCCAGGCAGCTGAACGAGGGCCAGGGCGTGGTGGTGGCCTACGCCCCCGACGCGCCCCGCGACCTCCAGTACTCGGTGACCGATGTCGACCGCGCGATCCCCATGTCGCTGCTCGCCGGGATCTTCGCCCTCGCGGTGATCGTCGTCGGGCGCATGAAGGGCCTGATGGCGCTGATCGCGCTCGCCGTGTCCTTCGCGATCCTGACGCTGTTCATCCTCCCCGCCATCCTCCAGGGCTCGAACCCGCTGATCGTCGCGGTCGTCGGAGCCAGCGCCATCATGCTCATCGCGCTGTACGCCTGCCACGGCCTGACCGCCCGTACGTCCGTCGCCGTCGTCGGCACGCTCATCTCGCTGCTGCTGATCGGGCTGCTCGGCTCGCTCTTCATCGGCTGGGCGTACCTCAGCGGCAACACGGACGACAACACCGGGCTCATCCACGGTCTCTACCCGGACATCGACATGAGCGGCCTGCTGCTCGCGGGCGTGATCATCGGCTCCCTCGGCGTGCTCGACGACGTGACCGTCACCCAGACGTCGGCGGTCTGGGAACTCCACCAGGCCGACCCGTCCATGGGCCCCCGCGCCCTCTACCGGGCCGGTATCCGCATCGGCCGCGACCACATCGCGTCCGTCGTCAACACACTCGTGCTGGCGTACGCGGGCGCAGCGCTGCCGCTGCTGCTTCTCTTCTCGATCGCGCAGAGCAGTGTCGGTACGGTCGCCAACAGCGAGCTGGTCGCGGAGGAGATCGTACGGACACTGGTCGGCTCGATCGGCCTGGTCGCCTCGGTGCCGGTGACGACCGCGCTCGCGGCGCTGGTCGTTTCGGCCGACCGTCCGGCGTCCGGCGCGGACGCGTCCCCCGCACGTGGCAGCGGCGGTGGGGGGCGGCGGCGCAAGCGCTGACCTTCCCCCAAGGGCGTTCAGCCGGCGTTCTGTTCCTCGGCGAGGATCCGGTCGAGGGCTTCCTCAACGTCCCCGCCGAAGCCCGCGAGAGCGCCCTCCTGCCCCAGCGGCACGAGCCTGTCCGTACGGTCGAGGAAGGCCGCCAGCGGGGCGGCGCTCGCACTGAACGACGCGCGCTCCCCGGCGACCTGAAGCCGGATGTGAACCTCCAGGGGGTCATCGGAACCGGTGCCGGCCGGCTCGATGTGCACATCACCCTCGCCGCACGGCCTGCCGAGACCGTCGAGCAGCAGCTCCCGGCCGAACGCCCACGTCACGGGGTCGTCCCCGGGCAGGTGGAACGTCATCCGGACCGCGTACGGATCCCTGATCGCGTACTGAAGCTCCACCGGGATCCGGAAGGAAAGCTCTTCCGAGACAAGGAAGTTCATCATGACCTGTGCCTGAACCGACTCGCGCATTCGCCCATCGTGCTTGAACCGCCGACCGAGGCACAAGGAGTGATATTTCAGATACTGATAGAGAATGCGAACGAGCTGATCAGCCCGCCCACCGCACCGCGCAGTTGGTCAACCGCGGGCAGCAGCCGCCGCTCCTGTTCGGCAGGCAGAGAAATGGCCATCGCCCCGGCCGTCGATCCGACCGTGATCGGAATGGCCGCACAGACCGAGCCGACCGCGTACTCCTGGCGTTCCACGACCGGCCGCATCCGCTCCATCGACCGCAGCCGCTCCAGCAGCGCCCCTCGGTCCCGTACCGAATACGGCGTGAGCGGCTCGACCGGATGACGGGCCAGACGTGATCAGGCCGCGACATTGGTGCCGCGCCCCCGTGGCCGCCAGCCGCACGGCCGCCTCGCCGAGCACGAACACGCCGCCCTCACGCCGCAGATAGCCCTCGTACGCCAGCGTGCGCAGCAGGTGATAGGCGGTGGGGAGCGGAAGGCCGGCCTCCCGCGCGAGCTGCTTGGCCGGGGCACCGTCGGCATGGGCGGCCACCGCCTCCAGAAGCCGCAGAGCTCGCTGAACCGAACCGATCAGGGTCGGAGTCGGAGTGGGAGTCGGAGCAGCGGCGGTGTGTGACGTAGCCACGGCCGTCACTCTAACCGCCCAACCCATGCGCGCAGAGTGGTTGTCGCGCCCCTGTCCCCCGGGTGGGCTAACCGAGGCCGGCTACCAGTCGCCGCCCGACGACGAGGACGAGGACGACGCCATGAACTTCCGTACGACGTAGATCAGTCCGCCGACCAGGGCCACGAAGAGCAGCACCTTGAACAGCAGGCCGATCAGCAGGCCGATCGCGCTCAGGATGGCGCCGCCGAACACGACCAGAGCGATGACGGGCACCGCGACCCACTTCACCCACCACGGCATCCCCGCGAATATCTCCCGCACAGCCATCGCCCTGCCTCTTCTCCCTCGGAGTTCTGCTTCGTTGACCTCGATGCTAGGGGCGAAGGGGTGGCTCGCGGGGCACCCGGAGCCCTTGAAGACCCCTGATCGGCCCCCTAGGGAACCCCGAGTTCCGCGTCAGCCCCTCGGGCGTCAGCCCTCCGGAGTCAGCTTTCCGGCGGCGAGAAGACGACTATCACCCGCAGATCCTCGCTGATGTGATGGAACTTGTGCGGCACACCGGCCGGTACGTACACCACGCTGCCCCGCCCCACCTGCGTCGTCTCCATGCCAACAGTGATCGACGCGCGCCCGCTGACAACGAAGTACACCTCGTCCTCGCGGTGCGGCTGCTGCGGGTCGCTCTCGCCCGCGTTCAGCGCGTACAGACCGACCGACATGTTCCTCTCCCGCAGGAACTGCAGATACGCACCGTCATTGGCGGCGCGCTCCGCCTCCAGTTCGTCCAGTCGGAATGCCTTCATCGTCCGTCCGCCCCTCGCCCTGCCGTGCACCGCTGTCCGGCGCAGATCATGTCTGCCACGATCAGACACATGATGAATTTTCTAGTCAAGACGATCGCCAACGCCGGGGCCCTGCTGGTAGCCATCTGGCTCGTGCACGACATCACCCTGACCGGCGAGAGCACCGGCAATAAGGCGCTGACGCTGATCATCGTCGCGCTCCTGTTCGGCTTGGTGAACTTCGTCGTCAAGCCGGTCGTGAAGCTGCTGACGCTGCCTCTCTTCATCCTCACTCTCGGCCTGATCACCCTGGTGATCAACGCGCTGATGCTGCTGCTGACCTCCTGGCTGGCCGACAAGGTCGACCTCAGCTTCCACGTCGAGGGCTTCTGGACGGCCGTGCTCGGCGGCCTGATCATCAGCATCGTCTCGTGGGCGCTGAACGTCATCCTGCCCGACAAGGACTGACGCATGAGCCCCCGGACCAAGCCCGACAACGCCGTGGGAGACGGCACCCGGGCCGTACGCGCAGGCCTTCCCGAGCCTGTCGCGTACGAACCGACGCTCCCGGGACCGGTCTTCGCCGCGCACTACCACCTGCCCGGCGAGCCGACCGGTCCGTACACCTACGGGCGCGACGAGAACCCCACCTGGACGCACCTTGAGCGGGCCATCGGCGAACTGGAGGCGCCGGCGGAGACCGGCGTCGAGACGGTCGTCTTCGCCTCCGGCATGGCCGCCGTCTCCGCCGTCCTCCTCTCCCAGACGCGGGCCGGCGACACGGTCGTACTGCCCGACGACGGCTACCAGGCGCTCGCGCTCGTACGCGAACAGCTGGCGGCGTACGACGTGACCGTGCGCACCGCACCCACCGGCGGCGACGCCCAGCTCGGCATACTCGACGGAGCGCGGCTGCTGTGGATCGAGACGCCCTCCAACCCGGGGCTCGACGTCTGCGACATCCGCAGGCTCGCGGACGCCGCGCACGACGCCGGAGCGCTGGTCGCCGTCGACAACACCCTCGCCACACCACTCGGGCAGCGGCCCCTGGAGCTGGGGGCGGACTTCTCCGTCGCGAGCGGCACCAAGGGCCTCACCGGCCACGGCGACGTCCTGCTCGGCTACGTGACCTGCCGCGACGCCCGCCTCGCGGCGCGCGTACGGCGCTGGCGCAAGGTCGTCGGGGCCATCCCCGGCCCCATGGAGGCCTGGCTGGCGCACCGCTCCCTGGCCACCCTCCAGCTGCGCGCCGACAAGCAGGGCGCGAACGCGCTGGCCCTCGCCGAAGCCCTGCGCGAGCACACGGCTGTCAGCGGCTTGCGACATCCCGGACTGCCCGGCGACCCGTCGTACGCCGTCGCCTCGCGCCAGATGCGCCGCTTCGGCTGCGTCGTCTCCTTCACGCTGCCCGACCGCGCTTACGCCGAGCGGTTCCTCGACGGGCTGCGGCTGGCCGACGACGCGACCAGTTTCGGCGGCGTACGCTCGACGGCCGAGCGGCGCGGGCGATGGGGCGGCGACGCCGTACCGGAAGGCTTCGTCCGCTTCTCCGTCGGGGCCGAGGACCCCGAGGACCTGGTGGCAGACGTACTGCGCGCGCTCGACGAGGCGGCTCCGTAGCGCGGCCGCTACGTCCCGCAAGTACAACGGACGGTCCGAGCCTCCCCCCTCATGGCTCGGACCGTCCCGGTTCCACGCGCGAAGAACCGCGAAACAAAGGCTAGTTGACTCTGCGTCAGTGTCCAATCACAGTAGCGACAGAGACCTATCGACATATTTATAGTTGTGACCGTCGGCGACCCCGCCGGGACGGGAGGCCGCGCCATGGACCTGGCTCTGCTCCGCACGTTCGTCACGGTTCACCGAGCCGGCTCCTTCACCCGCGCCGCCGCCCTCCTCGGACTCTCCCAGCCCGCGGTCACCAGCCAGATCCGCACCCTGGAACGGCAACTGGGCCGCCCGCTGTTCCTGCGCCAGGCCCGCGGCGTAACCCCCACAACCGTCGGCGACGAGCTCGCCCACCGGGCAGCGCCTCACCTCGACGCACTCGTCGAGATCACCGAGGCGGGACTCGACGAGGATTCCGGCGTACGGACGCTGCACCTCGCGGGGCCACCGGAGTTCACCTCCGTACGCGTCCTGCCCACCCTCTCCCCGCTCATCGCACAGGGCCTGACGCTGCGCATCTCCTTCGCGAACGCCCAGGAGAGCCTCGAAGGCCTCGCCGCCGGACACCACGACCTCGCCATCTCCACGGACCGGCCGCGCGGCACCATCCTCACCGGGACCGCCCTCTGCGACGAGGAACACGTCCTGATCGCCGCACCGCGCTGGGCCGGAAGGATCGGCCCCGGCCTGCTGCGCCGCAAGGGGCCACGGGTACTGGAGCAATTACCGGTGGTGGAGGTGCACGAGTCGCTGCCGCTGGTCACCCGCTACTGGACCACCGTCTTCGACGCCCGGCCGGCCGCGGCCGGCACCGTCGTCGCACCCGACCTGCGGGCGGTGCTGTCCGCCACGGCCGCGGGCGCGGGACTCGCCGTACTGCCGCGCTATCTGTGCGAAGAGGCACTGGAGCGCGGGGAAGTCGTGGCGCTCTTCGACCCTCCCGTGCCGCCCCTGCGGACCTACTTCCTGGCCGTACGCACCGGCACGCTCGCCCTGCCGCACATCGCGCGGGCGCACGAGTGGCTGCTGCGCGCCGCCACCGACTGGTCCTGAGCCGACACGCCGGCATCCAGCAGCGGTGCGGGAGTTTCAGAACGGGCGAGGTGGGCCACTGTATTGCCATGACCGGCACCTCTTTTCCCGAGGGGACCACACCCGCACCCGCGAGGCCCGTGGTCAAACGCACCGCACGCGCCATCCTGCTCGACGGCGACGACCTGATCCTGATCAAGCGCACCAAGCCGGGCGTCGATCCGTACTGGCTCACGCCGGGCGGCGGCGTCGAACCGGAGGACGCCACCGTCGTCGAGGCCCTGCACCGCGAACTCGACGAGGAACTCGGCGCGAAGATCACCGACGTGGTGCCCTGCTTCGTCGACACCGTCGAGCACATCGCGGGCGGCGGAGTCACAGGCGTAAAAGTGCAGCACTTCTTCGTCTGCCGCCTGGAGTCCATGGACCCCGCCCTGCGGCACGGGCCCGAAATCGACGAGCCGTGCGGTCAGTACGAGATCGTACGGGTGCCCTTCAGCCGGGTCGGGATCGCTGCGGTGCATCTCGTACCGCTGTCGCTGCGGCACTACCTGGACGGCAACATCGAGGGCGTACGGGCCATGCACGCCCACGACCTGGGCTGACAGATCCCTGGTCGCTAGTCGCCCGCCGCCACCAGCTCTTCGATGGAGTCGTGGCGGATGCGATCGCCGGGGATCCCCAGGTTCCGGAGGGCGTCGACGCCGCTGCGGATCATGCCGGGCGGGCCGGACAGGTAGGCGTCGTGGGAGTTCCACGGGCCGTACTCCAGCACCGCGTCCGGGAAGTGCGTCCTGCCGTCGACCACCGGGTGCACCGAGAGCCACGAGTGGGACTGCTGGAGGCGCAGCATGGTGTCGATGTCGTACAGGTCGTAGTCGGTGCGGGCGCCGTAGAAGACGTCGACGGGACGGCGCTCGCCGTGCTCGGCCACGTCCTCGACGAGCGCCTTGATGGGCGCGATGCCGGTGCCGCCGCCCAGGCAGAGCAGACCGCTGTCGGTGGTGTGGTCGACAGTCATCGAGCCGGCCGGCGGGCCGAGGCGCACGGTGTCACCGGGCCGGGCGCGATGGACGAGGGCGTTGGACACCCAGCCGGCCGGGACCGCCTTGACGTGGAAGGACAGCAGGCCGTCGGGGCGGGGGGCGGCGGCGAAGGAGTAGTGCCGCCAGATCCGCGGCCACCACGGCGTTTCCAGGCTCGTGTACTGGCCGGCCAGGAAGGGGTAGGGCTGGTCGGGGCGCAAAGTGATGACCGCTATGTCGGGTGTACGCAGGTCGTGCGAGACGACCTCGGCCTGCCACCAGGCGGGCGCGCGCAGCTCGTTCTCGGCGGCCGCGTCGATCATGATCTGCGAGATAGCGGTGTACGTACGGATCCACGCGGCCTCGGACTCGTCGTCCCAGGTGGACGTCGCGTAACGGGCCAGCGCCCCGAGCAGCGCCTCACCGACCGCCGGGTAGTGGGACGCCTGGGTGCCGTACTTGCGATGGCCGCGGCCCAGATTGCGCAGGTACTCGATGAGCACCGGCTTGTTGTCGATGTGCTCGGCGGCGGTCAGCAGCGCTTTCAGGAGCCGGTCGCGCTGGGTGTCCATGGCGGCGGGGAACAGCGCGCGCAGCTCGGGGTGGCGGGTGAAGAGCAGCGCGTAGAAGTACGACGTGACCTTGCCGGCATCGTCGCCGACGTCGGCGAGGGTGCGGCGGATGAGGGCCGCGTCGGGGGACACGGGGGCAGCGTGCGCTGCGGGGGCGGCGGGGGCGGCGGGCGCCTCTTGGCGCTCGGGGGCTCGCGGCTCAGGAACTCGCGGCTCGGCGGCTTGCGGCTCGCGGGCTTGTGCTTCGGCAGCGGGCGCTGCGGCCATGGGAGCAGGCGCGGGGGCGGGAGCAGGCGCGGGCGCTTCGGCTGCGGGGGGCATGGTGGGAGCGGCGGCGGGCTGGGGCCGTGAGGCGCCGGTGCCCACCGGGCGTATCGCGGACACCGGGCGGCTCGGGCGGCTCGCACCCGCCCCCGGTATCCGGTCCTGACCCGGGTCCGAGCCGTGGCCGGGCGGCCGCTGGGGCCCCGCACCCGGCTGCCTGCGCGGCTTGAACCAGCCGCCGCCGCTGTCACCGGAAGTGCCGGTATCGGCCGGCGTGGTGGTCGGAGCGTCCATAGATGTGCCTCGCCTCGAACATCTTTCGGTCGGTCTGCGCTTCAGTCCGGTCAGTTCAGTCAGTGCTGCCGGTGGCTCACACTAATCACGCCCCCACCCCCATTTGGGGTGAGCCGGACAAAAGTGTGACATTGCCCGCAGTTCCGTCGTCGCAGCATGCCAGGCACCGCTCCCGCATCGGACAAAGACCAGGAAGTCCGGGCATCCGAACCCGTTTTCTGGTTAGGCTCCTTTTGCCCCATGCCTTACGCAGTAAGGCCACCAGGAGCAAACCGGAGTCGACACTACCGGCGGTAGCGCGGCGCACAAGCCCCCTGCCGCTACAGCCCCCACTCGTCGGCCCACGCCCGCTCTGCGGCTATTCCAGAATTACCGGCGGGACTGCACCAGTTCGTACGCCTCGCGCAGATCGCCTCCCCAATAGGCAAGCACCGCAAGGTCCGACACATGGTGATCCGCGTTGACGGCCACAGAAATCGGCACCGCTGCGAAGATCTCCGCGTCCGACATCGAATCCCCGTAAGCCACGCAGTCACTCCGAAGCAGCCCGAATTCTTCACAGAGCCGTTCAGCGATCTTCACTTTCGCGGCCGCATTCAAGATCCCCGCCCGCTCCACCGGCTCCAGGAAGGGCACCGCCGGCCAGCGCGAGCCATGTGCGGCATGCGCACCCCAGGCCAGCAGCCGCTCCACAAAGAAGTCCGGAGACAGCGAGATCACGGCGCAGTACTCACCGCGCGAGCGGATGTCCGCCCACACCTCCTCAATGCCCGACAGCCACGGCGCACCCTCGAAGGCCGCCGCCACCTGCGCCTCGGTGAGCTCCGCCCACAGCTCCCTGGCCGTACGGCGAACTCGTCGGGCGCCATACCCCGCACCAGAAAATCCCGCTCCAGCTCCGCGATCTCGGCGCTCACACCCAGCTGGCGGGAGATCTCGACAGCCGCCGCCGAGCCGCGCATCAGCGTTCCGTCGAGATCGAAGAGATGAAGTCTCGTCATGTACGCCGAGGCTAGTACGCGCGGTTACTCCCCCCGTCAGACGCCGGACCGGCCCGCCGCCAGGCACGGTGTTTCACGTGAAACCACTCCCTCGCCCCGCACGCCGGGTACTCCTCGTCACGCACGTCGCCGCCTCCGTGGGCTGGCTCGGCCTCACGGTCGGACTGCTCGCTCTCGGCATCACCGCCTACACAACCGAGTCCCCCGCCATCACGCAGGCCTCCTACACCTCCATGAAAGTCTTCGGCGACTGGCTCATCGCACCCGTCGCGCTACTGTCACTGGCCACCGGGCTGGTGCTGTCCCTCGGCACACCGTGGGGCCTGGCCAGACACCGCTGGGTCTGGGTGAAGTTCTGGCTCACTGTCATCACAGGCGCTGCGACGATCTTCGCGCTGCGCCCCGAAATCAGCGCGGCCGCGGCCCACGGCATCCCCGACAGCAGCCTGGTCGCCGCGCCGATCGTCGCATCCAGTGCCTACTTCTTCATGACCGCGATCTCAGTCCTCAAGCCCTGGGGACTCACCCGCCGCGGCCGGCGTTCCCGAGCCGTCGCCTCCTCTTCACGTAAAGCGGTGGACGGACGATCAGTACGTCAGCCAGCCTGATCCAATGCCGACTGCGCACACCGATCTCCCCATCCGCCGCCTGACCCTGGGCGACCTCACCGCCTGCGCCGACCTGTCCGAAGACAGGAGCTGGCCACGCGAGGAGCACCGATGGGGCCTGCTGCTCGCAGCCGGCACCGGCTACGGCATCGACGCACCAGAAGGAAAAGGCCTCGCTGCCGCCGCCGTCCTCACGTCGTACGCCCCCGGGACCTCGTCCGAACCCGGACTCTCCGCGATCGGCATGGTCCTCGTCGCTGAACGCCACGCACGACAGGGCATCGGCCGCCGCCTCATGCGGCACCTCCTCGCGGAAGCCGGCGACACCCCCCTCACCCTGCACGCCACCCCCCAGGGCCGCCCGCTCTACGAAGACCTCGGCTTCACCGTGACCGGCAAGGCCGAGATGATCCGCGGCCACTTCCGCCCCTCCGGGCCCCCGGCCGGCGTACCGACCCGCCCCGCCACCGCCGACGACCTGCCCAAGATCCTGCGCCTGGACACCGAAGTCTTCGGCCTGGACCGCACCCACATGCTCACGCGCCTTCCCGCCTTCGCCGACCAGATCCGCGTCGCCGAGGACGAGAGCGGCCTCATCGGCTACGCCGCCGCCTGGCCCAATATGCAAACCCATGTCGTGGGGCCGCTGATCGCCCGCGACACCGAGACCGCCAAGGCACTGATCGCCTCACTGGCCGCCGGTACGGACCGCCCGCTGCGCACCGACATCGACGTACGCCACGAGGACCTGCTGGAATGGCTGAAGGCGCACGGCCTGGAGCCGGTCGCCTTCAACACCGTCATGACCTACGGGATCCCCGCCCTCCCCGGCGACTGGACCCGCCGCTTCGCCCCACTGACGCTCGCGGCGGGCTGACGGCGGACGGCCGGGGCCTGTCGGCTACCAGCCACGCGCTACCGGCCGAGGGCTTCTGCCGCCGCGTTCGCGAAGCCGTGGTCCCGGTCCGGCGCTCCGCCACCCACGCCGATCGCACCGATCAGGCGGCCGCCGCGACGGACCGGTACGCCACCCGCGATGAACAGCAGGGGACGGTCGAGCGCGGTCGGCAGGGTGTGGAAGAGCCCACCAGGCTGAACCGCGTCGACAAGGTCGGCTGTCGGAGCGTTCAGCTGGAGCGCGGTGTAGGCCTTGCGGGTGCTGGTCTCGCCGGCGATCAGTACGGCCCGGTCGTCGCGCCGGAACGCGAGCAGGTGCCCGCCCGCGTCGAGAACGGTGACAGCGACCGCGACCCCCGCGTCCTCAGCCGCGCGGCGAGCGGCATCGACGAGGGCTTCGGCGTCCTGGATGGTCAGCGGGACGACAGCGGTGGCGGTGTTGCTCATGGAGGCACTCCTTGGTTGTGCAGGGGGATTGATTCAGCGACGTGCGGCGGCAGGGACGACAGCGGCCGGCTTCTCCGGGACTGACGCCGACCCCGCGACGACCCGGCTGCGGGCGTCCGTACGGCGCTCCAGGGCGCTGGAAAGGACCGCGAGCCCAAGGGCCGAGGCAGCGAGCACCGCACCGACCCAGTTGGGAGCGGTGTAGCCGAGGCCCGCCGCGATGACGAGGCCGCCGAGCCAGGCGGCGAGCGCGTTGCCGAGGTTGAACGCGCCGATGTTGACGGCGGAGGCCAGAGTGGGAGCGCCCGCGGCCTGGTCCAGGACGCGCTTCTGGAGCGGCGGAACGATCGCGAAGCCCAGCCCGCCGATCAGCACGATCGTGACTGCCGCCGCGATCTGGTTGTGGGCGGTGACCGTGAAGAGGGCGAGGACCAGGGCGAGGGCGCCCAGGGACACGTACAGCAGCGGCATCAGCGCACGGTCGGCGAACTTGCCGCCGATCAGGTTGCCGCCGACCATGCCGAGACCGAAGAGCACCAGCAGCCAGGTGACGGACCCGGCGGAGTAGCCGGCCACGCCGGTCATCATCGGCGCGAGGTAGGTGATCGCGGCGAAGACACCACCGAAGCCCAGCACGGTCATCGCCATGGCGAGCAGCACCTGCACATTGCGGAAGGCGGCAAGCTCGTGGCGCAGCCGTACGCCCTCGGGCATGGGCATCTCCGGTACGAGCCGGGCGACGCCCGCGAGACCGAGCACGCCGAGCGCGGCCACCGCGGCGAAGGTGATCCGCCAGCCATAGCTCTGGCCGATGAACGTACCGAGCGGGACACCGACAACATTCGCGGTGGTGAGGCCGGTGAACATCATGGCGATGGCTCCGGCCTTCTTCTCCGGGGCGACGAGATCGGCCGCGACGATCGATCCGATTCCGAAGAACGCACCGTGCGCGAGGGAGGCGACCACGCGGGCCCCGAGCATCACGCCGAACGAGGGGGCGACAGCTGAGAGCAGATTGCCCGCGATGAACAGTCCCATCAGCAGCATCAGCATGCGCTTGCGGGAGATCCGGGTGCCGAGGACGGACATCAGCGGCGCACCCAGCACGACGCCGAGGGCATAACCGCTGACCAGATAGCCGGCGGTGGGTATCGAGACACCGAAGTCGGTGGCCACCTCGGGCAGCAGCCCCATGATCACGAATTCTGTGGTGCCGATACCGAACGCCCCGATGGCGAGGGCGAGGAGCGCGAGTGGCATGGCCAGACCTTCCGAATAGATTGCACATGCGCCTTACAAGCGTCGACAATAATTGCAGACGCGGGCTAAATGCAAGCGCGGACTATTGCGCCCGTCGTCTATCCTGAGCTCAAGCCGCTCCGGACAAGGAGAGATCCATGACAGCGACAGACCCCGCCCTGACCGCCCTCTCCCAAGGCTGGTGCGCCCTCTCCCTGCTGCACGGCAGGATCGACGCCCACATCGAGAAGGCCCTCCAGAGCCGGCACGGCCTCAGCGTGCGCGAGTACTCACTCCTCGACGTCCTCAGCCGCCAGCACAGCGGCCCCGGCGGACACCTGCAGATGCGACAGGTCGCCGAAGCCGTCGTACTGAGCCAGAGCGCCACCACCCGCCTGGTCACCCGCCTCGAAGACCGCGGCCTGCTCACCCGCTACCTCTGCGACACCGACCGCCGCGGCATCTACACCGACGTCACCGAGGCCGGCCAAGCCCTGCTCGCCCAAGCCCGCCCCACCAACGACACCGCACTGCGCGAAGCCCTCGACGAAGCCGCGAAGAACCCCGAACTGGAGCCCCTGGTCAGGGCAGTCGAAGAACTGCGCGCCCCCACACCCGCTGCGTAACCTGCCCCCATGAGCGATCTTGAGATACGCCGCGCAGCCCCCGCCGACCTTCCCGCGATCGTCGCCATGCTCGCCGACGACCCCCTGGGCGCCCAGCGCGAGTCCCCCGACGACCTCGCCCCGTACACCGCCGCCCTCACCCGCCTCACCGACGACCCGAACCAACACCTCGTCGTCGCGGCACGCGAGGGCCGCGTCGTCGGCACACTGCAACTCACGGTCATCCCCGGGCTGTCCCGACGCGGCTCCACCCGCTCGATCATCGAAGGCGTACGCATCCACGCCGACGAACGCGGCAGCGGCCTCGGCACCCAGCTCATCGAGTGGGCCATCGACGAATCCCGACGCCAGAACTGCCAGTTGGTCCAACTCACCTCAGACGCCACCCGCACCGACGCCCACCGCTTCTACGAGCGACTCGGCTTTGAAGCCACCCATGTTGGATTCAAGCTGAGTATCTGAAAACCGTTTGATTTGACTCGTTGCCCCTTGCCCGAGGGGCGGCCGTATGTCCGGATCCCGCCCTCACACTCAACGAAGTCACCCTGCTCGACCTCGCGGAAAACCAGCGCTCGCAGCCTGCGGATAACTTCGTCCACAGGCTTGCCTCGCTGCTCGACGAGCACATCACCGGCGTCCTCGACCAGCGCCTGGCCACGCACACCGACGGCAAGGTCACCGAGATCGCGGAGGACGTCTGCCGCACCACCATCGGCCGCGCCGTCGTCCCCCTGCTCAACGCCGCGTCGAGAACGACGGCGAACACCGGGGCCGCATCCAGGCGCTCGAGAACGAAATCACCCACCTCCGGCGCGTTCTGCGCGAACGCGAGGCAGCCTGATCAATGGGCGCGCTCGACGCCATGAACCCCAGCCAGTTCGAGCAGCACATCGCCTGGCTCTGCCGACGCGACGGCTGCGACCGGGTGACGGTCACCGGAGGCCACGGCGACACGGGCGCAGACATCGGGCCCGAAGTCGCAACCGGAACTTGCGGCTTCGGGCCCGCTCGGAATCTACCGGCCTCCCACCCCCATGCCCGGTTCCACGTGAAACGTCACAGCCCGCGCCAGCCGCCCTCGTCCACGCCTCCAGGGACCGCGTCCCCCGGCTCGTACGGCTCACGCGTGAAGACGAACGAGCCCAGGTCGAGATGACTCACCGACCCGTCCTCCCGCCGCACCACCCGGAGCGTCTCCCCAAGGTAGTAACCATCAAGACCGGTCCAAGTACCGTCCGGCCGCGCGGCGAAGCATGATCCGCGCCCGTTGCCCCGCAGCGGCTGCAGCTCCACGCCACGATCGGCGACTAGAGTCAGGGCGTACGGCGACGTGCCCCAGAACCACGGCCCAGTCAACGCCAGCAACTCCTGGTCGACCTCGGCCTCGGGCAGCGGCCGCCAAGGCTCCGGGATACGCGGCTCGGCCTCCACCACGATGCGGATCAGATCGGCCGCCACCGCAGGAGCGGACACCCCCGACGTAGCGTTGACGAGCGCCACCGCAGCCACCCCGTCCTCCACGCTCACCCACAGGCCCGCCACAAAGCCCGGCAACGACCCGGAGTGCCCCACCAGCGTCCGACCGCCGCCCTGGACGATCTGCAACCCCAGCCCATAGCCACCGACCACGTCCCCAGCACCCGCCGGAGCAACAGGCGTACGCATCTCCCGTACGGACTCCGCACTCAGCACCTTCTCGTCACCCACCGCAAGGAACCCGGCAAAGCGGCAGAGGTCTCCAGTCGCAGACCAGAGCTGACCGGCCGGAGCCATCAGCCCAAGGTCCACCGCCGGCTCGGGCAGCATCACATCGGCCCACGGATGCACCGCCCAGCCACCGGCATGCGGGGCCTCGGGCTCCGCGCTCGTACGGCCCATCCCCAGCGGCTCAAGAACCTCGCGCCTCAGCACCTCCGCCCAGGACTCCCCACGCACCGCCTCCACAAGCCGGCCCAGCAGCGTGTATCCGGGATTGGAGTAATGGTGAGTACGCCCGGCCGGATGCATCCGCACCTGCTCACCCAGCACATCGGCCAACTCAGGACGCAAACTGCCCGGCGTCCGCTCCCACCACGGCGCCGGCGCTTCCGCCGACAACCCACCGGTGTGACTGAGAAGTTGAGCCACAGTCACCTCACCCACCCCTGTACCCGGAAGGTGCTTCTCCAGCGGGTCACCAAGGTCGAGCAAGCCTTCGTCGCGCAGCCGCAGCACCAGTACAGCGGTGAAAGTCTTGGTGATCGAACCGATCCGATACTGCGTATCCGCGTCCGGCCCATGCCCGTCGACACAGGTACGGGACCCAGTCCACACGATCTGCCCATCACGCTGCACCGCAGCGACGAACGAGGGCGTCCTCCCCTCGGCTTGTGCGGTGGCGATGCGATGCAGGAGGGCGCGTTGCGTACTGGGAAGCAGCTCTTCGAGCGGTGAGGTCATGGTCAACACCTACCGCCACCACCCCACGCCGTCGACCTCTTTTCACGCAGCGGTGGTCATCAACCATTGCGGTGTGTAGGTTCTCAGCTTCGCTGTCAGGCGGCAGCGGTGGGCCTCTGTCGCTTACTGACGCCGCTGGCCAAGGACACAGAACTCGTTGTCTTCAGGGTCTGCCAATACAACCCACGATTGGTCACCTTGGCCAATATCAACACGCCGCGCGCCAAGAGCCACCAGACGAGCCACCTCGGCGTCCTGATCATCAGGCCTGAAGTCGAGATGCAGTCGGCTCTTGACCTTCTTGCTCTCATCAAGCCGGACGAAGTCCAATCCCGGCAGGCGATCCGGCTCCGGGCGGATCTCGAACTCCTCATCAGAGGAGTGGACCACAACCCAGCCAAGAGCCTCGGCCCACCACTGCCCCAAGGCCACCGGATCTACCGAGTGAACAATTACCTGTTCCCATTCCAAGGTCATCCGCAGAGCCTAGACCCGCCAGGGCTTCGAAAAAAGGGACCAAAGCGCTGCCGATGCCCAGCCCGCGTCTGCTGGTGCGGGTTTGAACGTGGTGAAGCGTTGCCGAGAAGGCGACGAGTGCGGAGGTCCTGCGGCGTACGTTCAGCCAGCCCACCAGTTCCCTCGACACGGAATCAGAGAACTACGGTTTCAGGGATCAGGTCTGCGCCATGTCCACGAAGCGCGAGTAGTGACCCTGGAACGCCACCGTGATCGTCGCCGTCGGACCATTACGGTGCTTGGCCACCATCAGGTCCGCCTCGCCCGCGCGCGGCGACTCCTTCTCGTACGCATCCTCACGGTGCAGCAGGATGACCATGTCCGCGTCCTGCTCGATCGAGCCGGATTCACGCAGGTCGGAGACCATCGGCTTCTTGTCCGTACGCTGCTCGGGACCACGGTTCAGCTGCGACAGCGCGATCACCGGCAACTCAAGCTCCTTCGCCAGCAGCTTGAGGTTTCGGGACATGTCCGAGACCTCCTGCTGGCGGCTCTCCGCACGCTTGGAACCACCGGACTGCATCAGCTGCAGATAGTCGATGATCACGAGCTTCAGGTCATTGCGCTGCTTCAGCCGACGGCACTTCGCCCGGATCTCCATCATCGACAGGTTCGGCGAATCGTCGATATACAGCGGCGCCTGCGAGACATCCGGCATACGCCGCGCCAGCCGCGTCCAGTCCTCGTCCGTCAGCGTGCCGGAGCGCATGTGGTGCAGCGCCACCCTAGCCTCCGCCGAGAGCAGGCGCATCGCGATCTCGTTGCGCCCCATTTCGAGGGAGAAGATCACGCTGGGCAGATTGTTCTTGATCGAGCAGGCCCGCGCGAAGTCCAGCGCCAGCGTCGACTTACCCATGGCGGGACGGGCCGCGATGACGATCATCTGGCCAGGGTGCAGGCCGTTGGTCAGCGAGTCGAAGTCCGTGAAACCGGTCGGCACACCGGTCATCTCGCCCGTACGGGAACCGATCGCCTCGATCTCGTCCAGCGCGCCTTCCATGATGTCGCCGAGCGGCAGATAGTCCTCGCTGGTGCGCTGCTCGGTGACGGCGTAGATCTCGGCCTGCGCGGCGTTGACGATGTCGTCGACATCGCCGTCGGCCGCGTATCCCATCTGCGTGATCTTCGTGCCCGCCTCGACCAGCCGGCGCAGCACCGCCCGCTCATGGACGATTTCGGCGTAGTACTCCGCGTTGGCCGCCGTAGGCACCGTCTGTACAAGCGTGTGCAGATACGAGGCGCCGCCGACCTTCGTGATCTCGCCGCGCTTGGTCAGCTCGGCGCCCACCGTGATGGGGTCGGCCGGCTCACCTTTGGCATAGAGGTCGAGAATCGCCGTGTAGACGGTCTCGTGCGCCGGGCGGTAGAAGTCATGCCCCTTGAGGATCTCCACCACGTCGGCGATGGCGTCCTTCGAAAGCAGCATGCCGCCGAGAACGGACTGCTCCGCGTCAAGGTCCTGCGGGGGTACTCGCTCAAAGGCAGGAGCCCCGCCCTCCCAGCCGCCTCCACTCTCGCCGCCGCGGTCGTGCTGCTCGTCGCGCCCCCGGCCTTCGCCGCGACGCCGACGGGAGGCGGGCAGACGGTCACCTGGACCGCTGTCGGCCCAGGGGTCGTCCAATGGCTCGGAAATGCTCACCGGGCCACCTCCTCCCGTCCGCTGCGCGGACCTCGCTGTGCCACTCTTTCTTACGGCACGGCTCTGACAAATGAGACGCCCGACTCCGGTTCCGGCGCATCGGATTCGACGAGCTTCCGGGGCCGGAACGGAAGGCGGGCGCCGCACCACGGTAGGCCCGCGGGCACCGTCAGCCAATCTGGTTATCCACAGGCCGTGTGGACGAAAGACCACTTGCTGTGGAGAAGTCCACTGAACCTGTGCACGGACCGGGGGACAGCACTGTGGACAAACTCATAGCGCACCCACTTCCACTGCCCTGACCTGCACTTTCTCGATCCACCGGCTGTGGGGAAGAAAAACTTCGGCCCCTGGTTCAAGATCAGAACAAACGGCGCACAGCCGAACCCGGAAAGCACCCGGCCGTAAGGATCGCAAGGCCATTGCATCTCTTACCTGTGGAAGATTAGATTGACCTCATGACTCAGGCCCCCACGGCAGCGAAGACCAGCCGACGCCGGCACGACCGCGAGATCATCGCGCTCGCCCTCCCGGCCTTCGGCGCCCTGGTCGCCGAGCCCCTCTTCGTGATGGTCGACAGCGCGGTCATCGGCCACCTCGGCACCCCGCAACTAGCGGGCCTCGGCATCGCCGCCACGCTCCTGATGACCGCGGTGAGCGTCTTCGTCTTCCTCGCCTACGCCACCACCGCCGCGGTCGCCCGCCGCGTCGGCGCGGGCGATCTCCAGGCCGCCATCCGGCAGGGTATGGACGGCATCTGGCTCGCGCTGCTCCTCGGCGCCGCGGTGATCGCGGTCGTCCTGCCCGCCGCTCCCTGGCTCGTCGATGTCTTCGGCGCTTCCGACACGGCGGCTCCGTACGCCATCACCTATCTGCGGATCTCCAGTCTGGGCATCCCCGCGATGCTCGTCGTCCTTGCGGCCACAGGTGTCCTGCGCGGTCTCCAGGACACGAAGACACCGCTGTACGTCGCCGTAGGCGGCTTCACCGCCAACGCGCTGCTCAATGTGGGCCTGGTGTACGGCGCCGGATTCGGCATCGCGGGTTCCGCGTGGGGCACCGTGATCGCCCAGTGCGGGATGGCCGCCGCCTATCTCGTGGTGGTGGTACGGGGCGCCAGGAAGCACGGCGCATCCCTGCGCCCCGACGCCGCGGGCATACGGGCCTGCGCACAGGCCGGCGCACCGCTGCTGGTCCGTACGCTCTCGCTGCGTGCCGTCCTGATGATCGCCACCGCGGTGGCCGCCCGGCTCGGGGACGCGGATGTCGCGGCCCACCAGATCCTTCTGTCGCTGTGGAGTCTGCTGGCCTTCGCCCTCGACGCGATCGCCATAGCGGGCCAGGCGATTATCGGGCGCTATCTGGGCGCCGACGACGCCAAGGGTGCGCAGGAAGCGTGCCGCCGGATGGTGCAGTGGGGCATTGCGTCCGGGGTGGTGCTCGGCGTGCTGGTCGCGGTGTCCCGGCCGTTGTTCATTCCGCTGTTCACGAGCGATCAGGTGGTGCGGGACGCGCTGTTGACGGCGTTGCTGGTGGTGGCTGTCTCGCAGCCGATTTCGGGGATCGTCTTCGTGCTGGACGGTGTGCTGATGGGTGCGGGGGACGGGCCTTATCTGGCGTGGGCCATGCTGGCGACGCTGGCGGTCTTCACGCCGGCGGCTCTTCTGGTGCCGGTGCTGGGTGGTGGGCTGACCACCCTGTGGTGGGCGATGACGCTGATGATGGCGGTGCGGATGGTGACGCTCTGGCTGCGTGCGCGTTCGGGCCGCTGGATTGTTACGGGCGCCACGCGCTGAGCGGCAGTGATGTTTCACGTGAAACGGCGAAGGGCCGCACCCCGTGGGGTGCGGCCCTTCGTACTGCTCTGAGATGCGCAGCCTTAGGCGGCGACGACCTCGACGCCGAGCTTCGCGGCGACCTCGGGGTGCAGACGCACCGAGACCTGGTGCGAACCCAGGGTCTTGATCGGCGAGCCCAGCTCAACGCGGCGCTTGTCGACGTCGGGGCCACCGGCAGCCTTGATCGCCGAAGCGACGTCGGCCGGGGTGACGGAACCGAAGAGACGGCCGGCGTCGCCGGAGCGAACGGCCAGACGGACGTTCACGCCTTCGAGCTTGGCCTTGATCTCGTTGGCCTGCTCGATGGTCGCGATCTCGTGGATCTTGCGGGCGCGGCGGATCTGCGCCACGTCCTTCTCGCCACCCTTGGTCCAGCGGATCGCGAAACCACGCGGGACCAGGTAGTTGCGAGCGTAGCCGTCCTTGACGTCAACGACGTCGCCGGCAGTGCCGAGGCCAGAGACCTCGTGGGTGAGGATGATCTTCATTTTTCGGTCACCCTTCCCTTATCGCGCGGTGGACGTGTAGGGCAGCAGCGCCATCTCACGGCTGTTCTTGACTGCCGTGGCGACGTCACGCTGGTGCTGCGTGCAGTTGCCGGTCACGCGGCGGGCACGGATCTTGCCGCGGTCGGAAATGAACTTCCGCAGCATGTTCGTGTCCTTGTAGTCCACGTACGTGACCTTGTCCTTGCAGAATGCGCAGACCTTCTTCTTAGGCTTGCGCACAGGCGGCTTCGCCATGGTGTTTCTCCTGTGTGATCAAGAAGTGGTGTACGGGCCCGCCTTAGAAGGGGGGCTCGTCCGAGTAGCCGCCGCCGGCGGAACCGCCGGAGCTTCCGCCCCAGCTGCCGCCGCCCTGCTGCTGACCGCCGCCGGCCGGTGCACTGCTGGCCCAGGGGTCGTCGGCGGGTGCGCCGCCGCCCTGCTGCTGGCCGCCGCCGCTGGGGGCTCCGCCCCAGTTGCCGCCGCCCTGCTGGCCGCCCTGCTGACCGCCGCCGTATCCGCCCTGGCCGCCTCGACCGGTGGTCTTGGTGACCTTGGCCGTGGCTGTCTTGAGGCTGGGGCCGACTTCCTCGACGTCCAGCTCGTAGACCGTGCGCTTGACGCCCTCGCGGTCTTCGTAGGACCGCTGCTTGAGCCGGCCCTGTACGACGACGCGCATGCCTCGCGTAAGCGACTCTGCGACGTTCTCCGCCGCCTGACGCCAGACCGAGCAGGTGAGGAACAGGCCTTCGCCGTCCTTCCACTCATTGGTCTGCTTGTCGAAGATGCGGGGAGTGGACGCGACACGGAACTTCGCGACCGCCGCACCGGACGGGGTGAAGCGCAGCTCGGGGTCGTCGACGAGATTGCCGACGACCGTGATGACGGTCTCGCCTGCCATGGGTGAACCTCTCGGCGGGGATTGCTGCTGGCTGCTTGTTGCTACTCGGACCCGATTACCGCTGAGCTACTGAGCTCAGTGGGTTTCGGGGCGGAGGACCTTGGTCCGGAGGACCGACTCGTTCAGGTTCATCTGTCGGTCGAGCTCCTTGACGACTGCGGGCTCGGCCTGCAGGTCGATGACCGAGTAGATGCCCTCAGGCTTCTTCTTGATCTCGTAGGACAGACGACGACGGCCCCAGGTGTCGACCTTCTCGACCTTTCCGTTGCCCTCACGGACGACGGAGAGGAAGTTCTCGATCAACGGGGAGACAGCGCGCTCCTCGAGATCGGGGTCGAGGATGACCATCACTTCGTAGTGACGCATGTGGAACCCACCTCCTTTGGACTCAGCGGCCACGGTCGTTCCGTGGCAGGAGGGTCGTGATGCGTACGCAACGGTATCGGCCGCCACTGACAAGCCGCCTTCTTCGAGAGAAGAGGCTTGTTTTCTGACATGGGCAGACACCGGTGCAGACCGTACAGACTACCTGCTCACCGCCTTGCGGTTGAAATCCGGGCGGGAAGGCCCACAATCTGTACACATCGGGTGTGTGCGGCATCACGGTTCGCCGCTTCGAGCAGGAGGTGCCCCATGGCACAGGCAATGCGACGACACTCCTCGACTTCTCTCTTCGAGACCGACGGCAAGCCTCATCCGCGCCAGGACACCCTGGTCGCGGTGACGGTGCTGCTGGGCGTGGTCGCCTTTGTCACGGCGATGTTCCACGACCTGCATCTGATCAGCTCCTGGGCGGGGCTGGCGGGGATCATCGCGGGTGCGTACGGGCAGTTCATCTCGGTCACGACGCGCGAGCGGACGTTGCTGATCGTCGGGCTGGGGGCGTCCGCGGTCGGCTTCTACCTCGGTATGGCGCACGGTGGCCTGTTTGGTGGGGTGCTGGGATAGGCCCGGCTGGGTCAGCGGGCCAGTCGGGGCGCTCACTGGGCGCAGTAGGCTTCGGCGCGAGAGCCGGAGCCCCTGATCCCATGGGGACAGACCTGCCGAGGAGCGCCCCGCATGAGCCTGACCCTGAGGACCATTAGCCGCGAGCAGCATCTGGCGTACATCCAGAGCCTGCCGTCGGCGAGCCATTGCCAGGTCCCGGCGTGGGCTGATGTGAAGACGGAGTGGCGTTCGGAGAGCCTGGGCTGGTTCGACCGGAGTGACCAGCTGGTCGGCGCCGGCCTGGTGCTGTACCGGCAGTTGCCGAAGATCAAGCGGTATCTCGCGTATCTGCCCGAGGGTCCGGTGATCAATTGGTACGCGCCGAATCTGGACGACTGGCTGCAGCCGATGCTGGCGCATTTGAAGCAGCAGGGTGCGTTCTCCGTGAAGATGGGCCCGCCGGTGGTCATTCGCCGCTGGGACGCGCCGGCCATCAAGGCCGGTATCCAGGATCCGGATGTGAAGCGGCTGCGGGACATCGAGGCGACGCACATCGAGCCGCGTGCCTTCGAAGTGGCGGACCGGCTGCGGAAGATGGGCTGGCAGCAGAGCGAGGACGGCGGCGCCGGTTTCGGTGACGTGCAGCCGCGTTACGTGTACCAGGTTCCGTTGGCGAACCGGTCGCTGGATGATGTGCTCAAGGGCTTCAATCAGCTGTGGCGGCGCAACATCAAGAAGGCCGAGAAGGCCGGTGTCGAGGTTGTGCAGGGGGGTTACGAGGACCTCGCCGAGTGGCAGCGCCTGTACGAGATCACGGCTGTGCGTGACCGTTTCCGGCCGCGCCCGCTTTCGTACTTCGAGCGGATGTGGTCGGTCCTGAACGCCGAGGATCCCAACCGGATGCGGCTGTACTTCGCGCGGCACAACGGCGTGAATCTGTCGGCGGCGACGATGCTGGTCGTCGGTGGGCATGTCTGGTACTCGTACGGCGCTTCGGACAACATCGGCCGTGAGGTCCGGCCGTCGAACGCGATGCAGTGGCGGATGCTGCGTGACGCGTACGCGATGGGTGCGACTGTCTATGACCTGCGGGGTATTTCCGATTCTCTCGACGAGACCGACCACCTGTTCGGCCTGATCCAGTTCAAGGTGGGTACGGGTGGGGAGGCTGTGGAGTACGTCGGCGAGTGGGACTTCCCGCTCAACAAGATGCTGCACAAGGCGCTCGACATGTACATGTCGTACCGCTGATCCCTGCCCGACTCCGTTTCCGTCCATACCCCTGATACACCGCAGCCACGAGAAAGGTTCCGGACCGGCCATGGCGCTCACCCTCTACGTCGACACCGCGCGCTGGCGGGCGCACCAGAAGTCCGTCCTCGATCAGTTCCCGGGAATAGTGCCGGTCTGCAAGGGCAACGGCTACGGCTTCGGCCATGAGCGGCTCGCGGACGAGGCGACCCGTTTCGGCTCGGACATCCTGGCCGTCGGCACGACCTACGAAGCGGCCCGCATCAAGGACTGGTTCGGCGGTGACCTGCTCGTCCTGACGCCGTTCCGGCGCGGCGAGGAGCCGGTTCCGCTGCCGGACCGGGTGGTGCGCTCGGTGTCGTCGGTCGACGGGGTGCACGCGCTGGTCGGCGCCCGTGTCGTCATCGAGTGCATGAGCTCGATGAAACGTCACGGCGTGAAGGAGGAGGAGCTCGGGCTGCTCCACGCGGCCATCGAGGACGTACGCCTGGAGGGCTTCGCCCTGCACCTCCCGCTGGACCGTACGGACGGTTCCGACGCGGTCGAGGAGGTCATCGGCTGGATGGACCGGCTGCGGGCGGCGCGTCTTCCGCTGCACACGATGTTCGTCAGCCACCTGAAGGCCGCGGAACTGGCGCGGCTGCAGCAGCAGTTCCCGCAGACCCGCTTCCGTGCGCGTATCGGCACGCGGCTGTGGCTGGGCGACCACGAGGCGACAGAGTACCGCGGCGCGGTGCTGGACGTGACCCGGGTGTCCAAGGGCGACCGGTTCGGTTACCGCCAGCAGAAGGCGGCGTCGGACGGGTGGCTCGTGGTGGTGGCGGGCGGTACGTCGCACGGTGTCGGCCTGGAGGCGCCCAAGGCGCTGCACGGTGTGATGCCGCGCGCGAAGGGCGTGGCGCGTGCCGGTCTGGCCACGGTGAACCGTAATCTCGCGCCGTTCGTGTGGGCGGGCAAGCAGCGCTGGTTCGCGGAGCCGCCGCACATGCAGGTGTCGATCCTGTTCGTCCCCTCGGACGCGCAGGAGCCGAAGGTGGGCGAGGAGCTGGTGGCCCATCTGCGCCACACGACTACGCAGTTCGACCGCATCGTCGACCGCTGATCGGCCGCTGAGCAGCCGCTGAGCAGCCGCTGAGCAGCCGCTGAGGACCCCCTGACGGCCGTCCCGGCGGGCGGTCATGCCCTCATGTCCGGGACGTGGTGGTGCCCCATTCCACCCGTGGCCCCTCGAAGTGGTGCACCGCGTGCCGCGGCGGGTGCGCCGCCTTCCCCAGGACGAAGGTGTCCTCGGCCCCGTCGAGGACACCGCCCGAGGGGTCGTCCGAGCCGTCGCGACGTACGGCGTCCCGTTCGGGCATGAGGATGTCGCGTACGACGACGGCGCACAGGTAGAGCGTCGCCAGCAGGTGCAGCGTGATGGCGAGCTGGTAGCCCTCGGGGGGCAGCCCGCGCTGCTTGTCGCCGCTGGTGGTGTACGCGAGGTACATCCAGATTCCCAGGTAGTACATGACCTCGCAGGCCTGCCAGATCAGGAAGTCGCGCCAGCGCGGCCGGGCCAGGGCGGCGAGGGGGATGAGCCACAGGACGTACTGCGGGGAGTAGACCTTGTTGGTGAGGATGAACGCGGCGACGACCAGGAAGGCGAGCTGGGCGAAGCGCGGCCGGCGGGGCGCTGTCAGCGTCAGCGCGGCGATGCCCGCGCACAGCAGGATCATCAACAGGGTGGCGTACGTGTTGACGGCTTCGACATCGAGCGACTTGCCGGTGCGCTGCGTGATGATCAGCCAGAACGAGCCGAAGTCGACAGTCCGTTCCTCGCTGAAGGTGTAGAACTTCTTCCACCCTTCGGGGGCGAGGATCATGACGGGCAGGTTCACGAGCAGCCAGGCCCCTGTCGCCCCGAGCAGCGCGGCCCCGTACTCCCGGTACTTGCCCGCTCGCCAGCAGAGCACGAGCAGCGGTCCCAGGAGCAGCACGGGATAGAGCTTCGCGGCGGTCGCGAGCCCGATGAGGATGCCGAAGGCCAGCGAACGTCCCCGGGACCACATGAGCATCGCGGCGGCGGTGAGGGCGACGGCGAGCAGGTCCCAGTTGATGGTGGCGGTGAGGGCGAGGGCGGGCGCGAGAGCGACGAGCAGGGCGTCCCAGGGGCGTCGTCGGTGTGTACGGGCGACGCAGACGGCGATGATGGCGGCGCAGATCATCAGCATGCCCGCGTTGACCATCCAGTAGGCCTGTTCGCGCTCCTGGACGGAGCCGTCGAAGGGCATGGTCAGCCAGGCGGCGACCTGCATGAACAGCCCTGTCAGGACGGGGTATTCGAGGAACTCCATGTCGCCGGTCAGGCGATCGAAATACGGTACGAGCCCGTCGGCGAAGCCGCGCCCCAGGTAGAGGTGCGGGATGTCGGAGTAGCAGGCGTGGGTGTACTGCGAACTGGTGCCGCGGAACCAGGCCCACTCGTAGCACGGGATCTTCTGCACCATGCCGAGCGCGAACATGCCGATGGCGACGAGGGCTACGACGCGGACCGGCGTGAGCCGGCCGGCTCCCAGCCTGGCCCACCGGCCGACGGGTCCGCCGATCAGCTCGCTGCCCGCCGCTGCGACTGTGTCCTGCTGCGTGGGCCGTACTACGGGCCGGTCCTCGTGCACGCTCGTCATGGGGGTCATCCTGCCGTACGGGGCTGTGCATGCGGCGAGGGCCGCCGCACCGGGGTGCGACGGCCCTCGTCAGGGTGGGGTGGGGCGTGGCGTCAGCCGCCGCCTCCGAAGAGGCCACCGTTGCTGCTGCCGTTGCCCGGTTTGCCTTCGGTGCTGCCGTCGGTGGTGGTGCCGTCGGTGGTTCCGCCGTCGGTCGTGGTGCCGTCGGTGGTTCCGCCGGTATCGGTGCCGCCTGTATCCGTACCGCCGGCGTCGGTGCCGCCTGCGTCCGTACCTCCGTTGGCATTGCCGCCGTTGGCGTTCTCACCGTTGTCGCAGGCCCAGTCGAGCGGCTCGCAGGTCTCGGTCTCGCTCGGGGTCTCGGAGGGGGTTGGCGGGGTTTCCGAGGGGGTCTGGGACGGGGTGGAGGACGGGGTCGAGGACGGCGTCTGGCTGGGCGTGACGCTCGGCTTCGGCGTCGGCGCACCGGCCGAGTCGGCCTTCTTGCCGATCGGGAGCGCCTCGGGGAAGTCCTTCACTTCCTCATCCTTGAGCGCGTCGCGCATGTAGTTCGTCCAGACCTCGGTGGGAATGTCACCACCGTGGATGGAGGGGACGCCGCCCGTGCCGTTCATCGAGAGCAGCTTGCGGGACTCGGGGTCCGTACGGAACAGGGTGACCGAGGTCGACAGCTGCGGGGTGTAGCCGACGAACCAGGCCGACTTGTTCTTGTCGGTGGTACCGGTCTTGCCGGCGACCGGGCGGCCCAGCTTCTGCGCCTTCTTACCGGTGCCCTCGTCACTCTCGACGACGTTCCGCAGGACGTCGGTGATGTTGTCCGCGATCTCCGGGTCCATCGCCCGCTCGCGCTTGGGCTTCTCGAAGCCTGGCTGCTCCTGGCCGTTCAGGAGGACCTTGGAGACGGAGTACGGCTCACGATGCATGCCGGAGTCGGCGAAGGTTGCGTACGAGCTGGCCATGCGGATGGCACTCGGTGTGGACGTACCCAGGGAGAAGGACGCGTTCCGCTGGTCCATGCTCTCTTCGAGGATTCCGGTGTCCTCTGCCATATCGGCCACTTTGTCCAGGCCCACGTCCATGCCGAGCTGTACGAACGGGGTGTTGATGGACTTTTCCATCGCTTCCCTGAGTGTGACGTAGCCGTACGCCTTGTCGCTCTCGTTCTTCTGACGGAACGGCTGCCCGTTCTTGCCCGGGACCGGATTACCGCTCGGGTACTTGATCTCGATCATGTCGTTGCCGTTGTACTTACTCAGCGGCGAGAGACCTTCACTGCCCGAGTTGTGGGTGCCGTGCTTCATCGCCGCGGCGAGGACGTACGGCTTCCAGGTCGAGCCGACGGGGACGCCCCAGGTGTCGGCGTTGTTGGTGAAGTGCTTCTTGTCCCAGCCCTCGCCGCCGTAGAGCGCGACGATCGCGCCGGTCTCCACGTCCACCGAGGCGGAACCGAACTGGACGAACTTGTCCTTTTTGGGGCGCGCCTTGGTGTCCAGAAACGCCTTGCGCGTCTTGTTGACGGCCTTCTCCATCGCGTTGACCTTGTCCTTGTTGAAGGTCGTGTAGATGCGATAGCCGCCGAGCGCGAGCTTCTCCGGCGTGATTTTGGTCTGCTTCATCACGTACTTCTTGGCGGTCTCGACCAGGTAGCCCTTCTGGCCACCGAGGCCAGTGGCCTGCTCCGAGTCCTTGAGCGTGGGGAACCCGGCCTTCTTCCACTTGTCCGCCTCGGCCTGCTTCATCCGGCCGACCTCGACCTCGCGGTCGAGGATCCATGCCCAGCGGTATTCGGCGCGCTCCCTGTTCTTATCGGGGGTGGCATTGTCGCCGAGGCCGCCGTCAGGGTTGAAGAGGTTCGGACCCTTGAGAAGTGCCGCGAGGAAGGCGCTCTGGGACGCGTTCAGGTCTTCGCTGTCCTTGCCGAAGTACGCCTGGGACGCGGCCTGGATTCCGTACGCGTCTCGCCCGAAGTACGCGGTGTTCAGGTATCCCTTGAGGACGTCGTCCTTGTCCTCCATCGTGCCGACCTTGAGCGAGATGATGAGCTCGGTGAACTTGCGCTTCATCGTCTGGTCTTGGTCGAGGTACAGGTTCTTCACGTACTGCTGGGTGATGGTCGAGCCGCCCTGCGTCTCCTGACCCATGGCCATGTTGACGATGGCCCGGCCGATACCCATGGGGTCGACACCCCAGTCGTCCTTGAAAGAGGCGTTCTCGGCAGCGATCACCGCGTTCTGCATGGACTGCGGAATCTGGCCGATGTCGACGGACTGGCGGTTGCGGTCGCCACCGGTCGCGGCCAGCTGCGTGCCGTTGTCCCAGTAGAAGACGTTGTTCTGCGCTTGAGCCATCTTCTGCGCGTCGGGTGTGTCGACCCATGCGAAGGCCACCCCCATGCCCGCGACCATGATCGCGAAGAAGCCGAGGCAGGTGCCGCTGACCAGCTTCCAGGACGGTACGAACCGCCGCCACCCGTACTTCTCCGAGCGCGGGTAGTTGATGAACCGCTCCTTGGCCGGGGGGCCTCCACGCCCGCGCCCGGCGGCCCGGCCGCCAGGCTCGGCCCCGCGCCGGCGTGAGCCGCCCGCCGTGCCGCGCTGGGCGGCACGGCGGGCTTCCGCTCTGCCGCCGGGCGGACGTTCCTCTCCGTACGAGCCGGAAAGCATCTCAGTGGTGCTGCTGGTGTCCCGCGTGGGGGCCGCGCGGCGGCCTGATGGCTGCTGGGCGGCTCGCCGGGCCGCGGCACGTCCTCCGTCCTGCGGCTGCGACGGTTTGCGACGGTGCTCGCTCATCGAACGACTACTCCTCGGGCAGGCGAGATCGCCTGGAAGCGGCAGGTGAGTTCCGGTCCCCCCGAAGTACGGACCAGCCCGGGATCGGGTTCGTCCGTACGGCCTCATGTGCATCCAGGACGAGGACGCTCCCTGGCGTCACTTGGTTCCCGGTGGTCTGCATGCCGCACAGACTACGCACTGTCAAAACCCACCCAGTGCCGATGTTCACCCCAAATCAGGCAAGTTGCGTGCCTCGAATTGGTGATGTGACGCCGTTCACCATGCCCCCCCTTGTCGAAGCGGGACAGCCGATCTATCGTCTGGATGTATCGAGTCGATACATCAGCTCGGCATAAGGCCCGTCGGCGACTGAGGAGGCGAAGGATGAGCAGGCGCTCAGGCATCCTCGAATTCGCCGTGCTCGGCCTGCTGCGCGAGTCCCCCATGCACGGTTACGAGCTGCGCAAGCGGCTCAACACCTCGCTGGGGGTCTTCCGCGCTTTCAGCTACGGGACGCTCTACCCCTGCCTCAAGACGCTCGTCGCCAACGGTTGGTTGATCGAAGAGCCCGGCAGCGCTCCCGAGGACGCGCTCGCCGCTTCGCTCGCCGGACGCCGGGCGAAGATCGTCTACCGGCTGACAGCCGAAGGTAAGGAGCACTTCGAGGAGCTGCTCTCCCACACCGGCCCCGATTCCTGGGAGGACGAGCACTTCGCTGCTCGTTTCGCCTTCTTCGGACAGACGGAGCGCGAGGTGCGGATGCGGGTGCTCGAGGGCCGCAGGAGCCGGCTGGAGGAGCGTCTCGAGAAGATGCGCGCCTCCCTGGCCCGTACCCGGGAGCGCCTGGACGACTACACGCTTGAGCTGCAACGGCACGGCATGGAGTCCGTCGAGCGCGAAGTGCGCTGGCTGAACGAGCTCATCGAGAGCGAGCGGGCGGGGCGGGATCAGCGACGATCCGACCCCGAGTCCCCGGCTCGTCACGACACCACATCTGGACAGACGGACGGCCTGCCCCGGCACCGGGATGACTTCCCGCCGGGTCCGTCCGACGACACCGTCAAGTGAGGCCCTGCACATCCGCAGGGCTTCGTAGAGAACACACAGGGAGCAACCGCCAATGGGTTCGGTTCGCGTAGCCATCGTCGGCGTGGGCAACTGCGCCGCCTCGCTGGTGCAGGGCGTCGAGTACTACAAGGACGCCGACCCGGCGGGCAAGGTGCCGGGTCTCATGCACGTGCAGTTCGGCGACTACCACGTGAAGGACATCGAGTTCGTCGCCGCCTTCGACGTCGACGCCAAGAAGGTCGGCCTCGACCTCGCGGACGCCATCGGCGCGAGCGAGAACAACACCATCAAGATCTGTGACGTGCCGAACTCCGGCGTCACCGTGCAGCGTGGTCACACCCTCGACGGCCTGGGCAAGTACTACCGCCAGACCATCGAGGAGTCCGAAGAGGCCCCGGCCGACATCGTCCAGACGCTCAAGGACCGCCAGGTCGACGTCCTCGTCTGCTACCTGCCCGTCGGTTCCGAGGACGCTGCGAAGTTCTACGCGCAGTGCGCCATCGACGCCAAGGTCGCCTTCGTCAACGCTCTCCCGGTCTTCATCGCCGGCACCAAGGAGTGGGCGGACAAGTTCACCGAGGCGGGCGTCCCGATCATCGGCGACGACATCAAGTCGCAGGTCGGCGCCACCATCACGCACCGCGTCATGGCGAAGCTCTTCGAGGACCGGGGCGTCGTCCTGGACCGCACGATGCAGCTGAACGTCGGCGGCAACATGGACTTCAAGAACATGCTCGAGCGTGAGCGCCTGGAGTCCAAGAAGATCTCGAAGACGCAGGCCGTCACCTCGCAGATCCCCGACCGCGACCTGGGCGCCGACAACGTCCACATCGGCCCGTCGGACTACGTGGCCTGGCTGGACGACCGCAAGTGGGCATACGTGCGCCTCGAGGGCCGTGCCTTCGGTGACGTCCCGCTGAACCTGGAGTACAAGCTCGAGGTCTGGGACTCCCCGAACTCGGCCGGTGTCATCATCGACGCCGTGCGCGCCGCGAAGATCGCCAAGGACCGCGGCATCGGCGGCCCGATCCTCTCCGCGTCCTCGTACTTCATGAAGTCCCCGCCGGTGCAGTACTTCGACGACGCGGCCCACCGCGCCGTCGAGAGCTTCATCGCGGGCGAGGTCGAGCGCTAGAAGCACAGCAGTAGCAGTCCGATCGTCGAGGGTCCCCGGGTAATCCACCCGGGGACCCTCGACGTGTGTGACGCTTGCTCGCATGCCCGTCGTACGTGATCTGCGCGTACTCCTGCGCCTGACCAACTTCCGCCGCCTGCTGACGGTCCGGCTGCTCTCCCAGTGCGCAGACGGCGTGTACCAGGTCGCGCTCGCCGCGTACGTCGTCTTCTCCCCGGAGAAGCAGACCTCGCCCGGCGCGATCGCCTCAGCGATGGCCGTACTGCTGCTCCCCTATTCGGCCGTGGGCCCTTTCGCGGGCGTGCTGCTCGACCGCTGGCAGCGCCGGCAGGTCTTCCTTTACGGGAACCTGCTGCGGGCGGTGCTCGCCTGCGGCACGGCGGTGCTGATCCTCGCGTCCGTGCCCGACTGGCTCTTCTACGTCTCGGCTCTCTCCGTCACCGCCGTCAATCGTTTCGTGCTGTCCGGGCTCTCGGCCGCACTGCCCCGCGTTGTCGACGCCGACCGGCTCGTCATGGCCAACTCGCTCTCCCCGACGGCCGGGACGCTCGCCGCCACCGCCGGCGGCGGCCTGGCTTTCGCCGTACGGCTGGTGGCGTCGGAGTCCGATGCGGCGGTGGTGCTACTGGGGGCGGCCCTTTACCTCTGCGCCGCCTTGTCGTCGCTGCGGATGAACCGTGAATTGCTCGGCCCCGATCCGGATCAGGTGCAGCCGCGGCTGGGCGCCGCGCTGGCCTCCACGGCCCAGGGGCTCGCGGACGGCTTGCGGCATCTGTCGGAGCGACGTGCCGCGGCACGTGCGCTGGCCGCGATGACGCTGATGCGCTTTTGCTACGGCGCGCTGACGGTCATGGTGCTGATGCTGGTGCGGTACGCCTGGTCCGACGGGCCGGGGGGCGGCGGGGACGAGGGGCTGGCGCTGCTCGGCGTCGCCGTTGCCGTCTCAGCGGCGGGGTTCTTCGCGGCCGCCGTGCTGACGCCGTGGGTGGTGGGGCGGCTCGGACCGTACGGGTGGATGGTCATGTGTGCGGGGTCGGCCGCCGTACTCGAACCTGCCCTCGCGCTGCCCTTCGAGCCCGTACCGATGATGATCGCGGCCTTCGTGCTCGGTCTCACGACGCAGGGCGCGAAGATCACCACCGACACGGTGGTGCAGTCGTCGGTCGACGACGCCTATCGCGGGCGGGTCTTCTCGATCTACGACGTGTTGTTCAACGTCGCCTTCGTGGGCGCTGCGGCGACGGCGGCGCTGATGCTGCCCGCCGACGGCCGCTCGGCCACGCTGGTGATCGTGGTCGCTCTCGTCTACGCGGTGGCCGCTGCTGCCGTGTTCCGCTGGGACCGGTCGGGAGGCACCCCGTAGCGCGCAAGCGAGGGGCGGTGTTTCACGTGAAACATGACTTCAGTTCTGCGTCGCCCACCATTCCTTGAGCGCCGCGACCGCTTCATCGTGTTCCATCGGCCCGTTCTCCAGACGCAGCTCCAGCAGAAACTTGTACGCCTTGCCGATCGCCGGGCCGGGGCCGATGCCAAGGATCTCCATGATCTGGTTGCCGTCCAGATCGGGCCGGATGGAGTCAAGCTCCTCCTGCTCCTGAAGCTGCGAGATGCGCTCCTCAAGCCCGTCGTACGCCCGTGACAGCGCACTCGCCTTTCGCTTGTTGCGTGTGGTGCAGTCCGAGCGGGTCAGCTTGTGCAGCCGCTCCAGCTGGGGGCCCGCGTCGCGTACGTAGCGGCGTACGGCGGAGTCGGTCCACTCGCCGGTGCCGTACCCGTGGAAGCGCAGGTGCAGCTCCACGAGTGTCGAGACGTCCTTGATCAGGTCGTTGGAGTACTTCAGGGCGGTCATGCGCTTCTTGGTCATCTTCGCGCCCACCACTTCGTGGTGATGGAAGGAGACCCTGCCGTCCGACTCGAAGCGCCGCGTCCGCGGCTTCCCGATGTCGTGCAGCAGCGCCGCGAGCCGCAGCACGAGGTCGGCCCCGTCCTCTTCGAGGTCCATGGCCTGCTCCAGGACAGTCAGCGAGTGCTCGTAGACGTCCTTGTGCTTGTGATGCTCATCACTTTCCAGCCGCAGCTGGGGCAGCTCGGGCAGCACGAATCCGGCGAGGCCGCTGTCGACAAGCAGCCTCAGACCCTTGCGCGGGTTCGGGGAGAGGATCAGCTTGTTGAGCTCGTCACGCACCCGCTCGGCCGAGACGATTTCAATGCGCCCGGACATCGCCGTCATCGCGGCGACCACCTCGGGAGCCACCTCGAAGTCGAGCTGAGCGGCGAACCGCGCGGCGCGCATCATGCGCAGCGGGTCGTCGGAGAACGACTCCTCGGGGGTCCCGGGGGTGCGCAGGACGCGGGCAGCGAGGTCGTCGAGGCCGCCGTGCGGGTCGATGAACTCC
>NZ_JAGGOK010000037.1 GCF_018614615.1 Streptomyces sp. ISL-100
CCCGTGCCCCACGTACCGCACAGCCCCGGCCCCGCCCCGCAGCGCCCCCGCCACCGCGAGCACCGCCGCCCCCGGATACCGCTCCGACCCGGCCACGACGCCCACCACCCCGCGCCGGTACTTGTCGCTCTCCGCCCCCGGAACCGGCAGCAACGCGGCCACGTCCGCATGCTGCAGCGCCTCGACGTCCGCTTCCACCGCTTCGAGATCCAGCCCCAGCTCGACCAGCCGCACGGCCCCGACGTACTCCCGCGCGGGGTCGATCAGCAGCCCGGGCTTGTACGTACCGAAGGTGACCGTCACATCGGCGCGCACGCACTCCCCCCGCACCTCCCCACTGTCCGCCTCGACCCCGCTGGGCAGGTCCACGGAGACGACAACCGCCCCCGAGCCCCGCGCGGCCCGCACCAACGGCACAGCGGCTTCCCGCAACCCACCCCTGCCCCCAATCCCGGTGATCCCGTCGACCACAAGATCCGCACGCGCAAAATCCGCACGCGCAAGATTCGCCCGCGCAAAATCCGCACCCGCAAAATCGGCACCCGCAAGACCCACACCCGCATCACCGGCCGCCACCACGGTTCCCCCAGCCCGCCGCAACGCGGCCAGCCCACCCCCATGCGCCCGCTCCGCATCGAGCAACACCGCAGCGACCCCCGCCCCCCGCCGGGCCAGCCGCGCCCCCGCGTACAGCGCGTCGCCCCCGTTGTCCCCACTCCCGACGAGCAGCACAACCCGCGATCCGTAAACCCGTCCCAGCAGCCCCGCACACACCGCCGCGAGCCCGGCCGCGGCCCGCTGCATGAGCGCACCCTCAGGGAGGCGGGCCATCAGCTCCCGCTCAGCGGTCCGTACGGTCTCCACGCCATAAGCAGCACGCATGAGCAAAGACACCTCACCTTTCGACCTCGACGTCGACCTCGACCTTCAGCCTTCGGCAATGACCACCGCAGATGCGATCCCCGCATCGTGACTGAGCGAGACATGCCAGGACCGCACCCCCAGGGCCTGCGCCCGCGCCAGCACCGTCCCGCTCACCCGCAGCCGCGGCTGCCCGCTGTCCTCGACGTACACCTCCGCGTCCGTCCAGTGCAGCCCGGCCGGCGCGCCCAGCGCCTTCGCGAGGGCCTCCTTCGCCGCGAACCGCGCGGCGAGCGAGGCGATTCCGCGCCGTTCACCGCTCGGCAGGTTCAACTCGCTCTCCAGGAACAGCCGGTCGGCCAGATGCGGCGTACGCTCCATCGACACCCGGAAGCGCTCGATCTCGGCGACGTCAATTCCCACACCAATGATCACGCGCTCACTCCACCGTCACGGACTTGGCCAGGTTCCGGGGCTGATCAACCTCATTGCCCCGGGCCGTAGCCAGCTCACAGGCGAAAACCTGCAACGGCACAGTGGAAACCAACGGCTGCAAAAGCGTCGGCGTGACGGGAATCCAGATCAGATGATCGGCGTACGGAACAACCGCCTGATCCCCCTCCTCCGCGATGACAATTGTCCGCGCCCCCCGAGCCCTGATCTCCTGAATATTCGACACGATCTTGTCGTGCAGAACAGACCGCCCCCGAGGCGAAGGAACAACAACGACAACCGGCAGATCATCCTCGATAAGCGCAATCGGCCCGTGCTTCAGCTCACCCGCGGCAAATCCCTCCGCATGCATGTAAGCGAGCTCCTTCAGCTTGAGCGCCCCCTCCAGGGCCACCGGATACCCCACATGCCGCCCCAGGAACAGCACCGTGTCCTTCCCCGCCAGCGACCGGGCCAGCTCGCGCACCGGCTCCATCGTCTCCAGGACCCGCTCCACCTGCCCCGAGATCGCGGACAGCTCGCGCACGACGCCCCGGACCTCGTCCCCCCACTTGGCCCCGCGCACCTGCGCCAGATAAAGCGCGACCAGATAGCAGGCAACCAATTGCGTCAAAAACGCCTTGGTGGAAGCAACGGCGACCTCAGGCCCGGCATGCGTATAAAGCGCCGCATCGGACTCCCGCGGAATGGTCGACCCATTCGTATTGCATACGGCCAGCACCTTCGCGCCCTGTTCCCGCGCATGCCGCAGCGCCATCAGCGTGTCCATGGTCTCGCCGGACTGCGAGATCG
Organism: Streptomyces sp. ISL-100; assembly: GCF_018614615.1. Classification (GTDB taxonomy): domain Bacteria; phylum Actinomycetota; class Actinomycetes; order Streptomycetales; family Streptomycetaceae; genus Streptomyces. The sequence goes on from NZ_JAGGOK010000037.1 coordinate 2,107, forward strand.
CGATCACCAGCGTCCGCGAGTCCAGAATGGGATCGCGATACCGGAATTCGCTCGCCAGCTCAGTCTCGCAGGGAATCCGCGTCCAGTGCTCAATGGCCAGTTTCGCGATCATCCCCGCATGAAAGGCGGTCCCACAAGCCACCACCACAACCTTGTCGACTTCCCGCAGCACGGCGTCAGGGATCCGCACCTCATCGAGGCGCAGCGAGCCGGCACCGTCGATCCGCCCCAGCAACGTGTCGGCGACAGCCTTCGGCTGCTCGGCGATCTCCTTGAGCATGAAGTAGTCGTAGCCGCCCTTCTCGGCCGCGGAGGCGTCCCAGTCGATGTGGTACGACCGCACTTCCGCCGGCGCACCGTAGAAATCGGTCACCGCGACCGACACCCCTGCCGCGCCGCCCCCGCCCTCTTCCCGCCGTACCTCGACGACCTGGTCCTGCCCCAGCTCGATCGCCGACCGCGTATGCGCGATGAACGCGGCCACGTCGGACGCGAGAAAGGCTTCCCCCTCCCCCACACCCACCACCAGCGGCGAGTTCCGCCGCGCCCCCACCACCACATCCGGCTCATCCGCGTGCACGGCGACCAGCGTGAACGCCCCGTCGAGCCGACGGCACACCAGCCGCATCGACTCCGCCAGGTCCCCGCACGAGGAGAAGGACTCGGCCAGCAGGTGCGCCACGACCTCGGTATCGGTTTCCGAGACCAGCTCGTGCCCGCGTTCGGCGAGCTCGGCCCGCAGCGACGCGAAATTCTCAATGATCCCGTTGTGTACGACGGCGACGCGCCCCGCGTTGTCCAGATGCGGATGGGCGTTGACATCCGTGGGCCCGCCGTGTGTGGCCCACCGGGTGTGCCCGATGCCCGTGGACCCGGCCGGCAGCGGCCGCCCAACCAGCTCCTTCTCCAGGTTGACGAGCTTGCCCGCCTTCTTCCCCGCGGCCAGCCCACCGTCGGCGAGGACGGCCACCCCTGACGAGTCGTAACCCCGGTATTCGAGCCGCTTCAGTCCCGCGACGACAACATCAAGCGCCGACTGCCCGCCGACGTACCCCACGATTCCGCACATGTCCGCACCCTACGGCCGACGGCCCCACGTGACCGAGCACACCACCCACGGCAGCCCCGTACACCGGACAATGGCCCTGTGATCACTTCGCCGCCACGAAGCACCCCGCCAGGCACCCCGCCGGGCACCCCCCGAGGCGCCCAGCGCCGGGCAGACGCTTCGCCGTACCTGGACCTCACCCGGGCGGAGTGGAGCGCGCTGCGCGAGAAGACCCCCCTCCCCCTCACCGCGGAGGAGCTCGAAAAACTCCGCGGCCTGGGCGACGTCATCGACCTCGACGAGGTACGGGACGTCTACCTCCCCCTCTCCCGCCTGCTCAATCTCTACGTACAGGCGACCTCGGGCCTGCGCGGCGCCCTGAACACCTTCCTCGGCGACGCGGCCAACGGCCACGGCTCCCAGCGCGGCACCCCGTTCGTCATAGGAGTGGCGGGCAGCGTAGCCGTGGGCAAATCGACCGTCGCCCGTCTCCTCCAGGCACTGCTGGCCCGCTGGCCCGAGCACCCCCACGTCGAGCTGCTCACCACCGACGGCTTCCTCTACCCCATGGAGGAGCTCAAGAACCGCGGCCTCCTGTCACGCAAGGGCTTCCCGGAGTCGTACGACCGACGAGCCCTCACCCGCTTCGTCGCCGACATCAAGGCGGGCAAGGACGAGGTCACCGCCCCCGTCTACTCCCACCTGATCTACGACATCGTGCCCGGCGAGCGCCTTACGGTCCGCCGCCCCGACATCCTGATCGTCGAGGGCCTGAACGTCCTGCAGCCCGCGCTCCCCGGCAAGGACGGCCGCACCCGGGTCGGTCTCGCCGACTACTTCGACTTCAGCGTGTACGTCGACGCGCGCTCCGAGGACATCGAGACCTGGTACCTCAACCGCTTCCGCAAACTGCGCGAGACGGCGTTCCAGGACCCCTCCTCCTACTTCAGGAAGTACACCCAGGTCTCCGAGGAAGAGGCCCTGGATTACGCCCGTACGATGTGGCGGACCATCAACAAGCCCAACCTGCTGGAGAACGTGGCGCCAACGCGCGGCCGTGCCACGCTGGTTGTGCGCAAGGGCCCCGACCACAAGGTCAAACGCCTCTCACTCCGCAAACTCTGAGGGATACACACCGTGCTTCACCTCCGCCTGATCGTCCCTGCCGACCGCACCGACGAGGTCGTAGGCACGGTGGAGAAGACGGTAGGCACCACACACATCGCCGTCATCCCCGGGGCTGCCCGCGCCCCGGCAGGCGACCTGATCATGTGCGATGTGGCGCGCGAGGCGGGCGACGACCTCATCAACACGCTCCGCGCGATGGGCATCGACGAATGCGGCTCGATCGCCGTGGAGAACATCGACCTCTCCCTCTCCACCCGCGCCGCGAAGGCGGAGAAGGACGCACCGGGCGAGGGCGCGGACGCGGTGCTGTGGGAGCAGCTGTCGGAGGCGACGCACGAGGAGTCGACGCTCTCCGTCACCTACATCGCGTTCCTGTCGCTGGCGACGATGATCGCAGCCTGCGGTGTGGTGCTCGACAACGCGATCCTGATCGTGGGCGCGATGGCGGTGGGCCCTGAGTTCGGCCCGCTGGCCGGCTTCTGCACGGCGCTGGTGCAGCGCGCCCCGAAGCTGGCCTGGCGCTCGTTCGCCGCGCTGATCGTGGGTTTCGCGGCGGCGATGGCGGTGACGGTCCTGTTCAGCCTCTTCATGGACGCGACGAACCTCTTCACCGAGACCATGCTGGCCGCGAAGCGCCCCAACACGGGCTTCATCTACGCCCCCGACTGGCTGTCGTTCGTAGTGGCCGTACTGGCGGGCGCGGCCGGCATGCTGTCCCTCACGTCGGCCAAGTCCGGCGCCCTGGTCGGCGTCGCCATCTCGGTGACAACGGTCCCGGCGGCGGCCAACGCGGCCGTGGCGCTGAGCTACGGCCAGGTGAAGCAGACGTGGGGCTCCTCCGAGCAGCTCCTGCTCAACCTGCTCGGCATCGTCGTCGCCGGTACGCTCACGCTGCTGGCCCAGAAGTACTTCTGGGCGAAGCAGCGCGAGCGTACCGCCGGCAAGAACGCCTAACCGAGCGCGGACTTCACCACATCGGCGAGCCGCCCCGCGACCGCCTTCGCCTGCTCGATGTCGGCCGCCTCGACCATGACCCGCACGAGCGGCTCGGTGCCGGAGGACCGCAGCAGTACCCGTCCGGTGGCGCCCAGCTCACGCTCGGCGTCGGCGACGGCGGCCGCCAGCTCGGCGGAGGTGGTGACGCGCGACTTGTCGACGTCGGGCACGTTGATGAGGATCTGCGGCAGCCGGCTCATGACCCCGGCGAGGTCCGCGAGCGTACGCCCGGTGGCGGCCACCCGCGCGGCCAGCATCAGGCCGGTGAGCGTGCCGTCGCCGGTGGTCGCGTGGTCGAGCACGATCACATGCCCGGACTGCTCGCCACCCAGGGCGTACCCCTCGGCCTTCATCGACTCCAGCACATACCGGTCGCCGACGGCGGTCTGTACGAGCTGGATGCCCTCGCGCTCCATGGCCAGCTTGAAGCCGAGGTTCGACATGACGGTGCCGACCACGGTGTTCTTACGGAGCTGACCGGCTTCCCGCATGGCGAGCGCGAGCACGGCGAGGATCTGGTCCCCGTCGACCTCACGCCCTTCGGCATCCACGGCCAGACACCGGTCGGCATCCCCGTCATGCGCGACACCAAGATCGGCGCCGTGCTCGACGACGGCGGCCCGGAGCATCTCCAGGTGCGTGGACCCGCACCCGTCGTTGATGTTCAGCCCATCAGGGTCGGCACCAATGGTGACGATCTCGGCGCCGGCCCGGGCGAAGGCCTCGGGCGATACGCGCGAGGCAGCCCCGTGAGCCTCGTCCAGCACGACCTTCACGCCGTCGAGCCGATTGGGCAGCACACCAATGAGATGGGCGATGTACTGATCCGCGCCCGCGTCGTAGTCGGAAACGCGGCCGACGCCCGCCCCGGTCGGCCGGGCCCAGGGCTCGCCGGTCCTGTGCTGTTCGTACACAGCCTCGATGCGGCGCTCCAGCTCGTCGGCGAGCTTGTGCCCACCGCGCGCGAAGAACTTGACACCGTTGTCCGGCATCGCGTTGTGGCTCGCGGAGAGCATGACGCCGAGATCGGCACCCAGCGCCCCGGTGAGGTAAGCCACCGCGGGGGTCGGCAGAACTCCGACCCGCAGCACGTCCACACCCGCGCTCGCGAGACCCGCCACGACGGCGGCCTCCAGAAACTCCCCAGACGCACGCGGATCACGTCCGACCACGGCGGTCGGCCGATGCCCCTCAAAGGTGCCCGCCTCGGCGAGCACATGCGCCGCCGCGACCGACAGACCGAGCGCGAGCTCAGCCGTCAGGTCCGCGTTGGCGACACCGCGCACACCGTCAGTGCCGAAGAGTCGTCCCACTGGTGTCCTCCGAAATGCTCCGAAAATGCACTACAAAGCCAGAAAGCCAGAAAGCGATAAACGAACGCCCCGGCAGCACACGAGGTGCCGCCGGGGCGAACGTCTGATACAGGCGAGCAGGCGGATTAGCGCTTGCTGTACTGCGGCGCCTTGCGGGCCTTCTTGAGACCGGCCTTCTTGCGCTCGACCGCACGGTCGTCGCGGGAGAGGAAGCCGGCCTTCTTCAGCGTGGCGCGGTTGTTGTCCACGTCCGCCTCGTTCAGCGCACGGGCGACACCGAGACGGAGCGCACCGGCCTGACCGGAGACACCGCCACCCGCGATGCGGGCGATGACGTCGTAGCGGCCGTCGAGCTCGAGCACCTTGAAGGGCTCGTTGACTTCCTGCTGGTGCACCTTGTTCGGGAAGTAGTCCTCGAGCGTACGCCCGTTGATCTTCCACTTGCCGGTGCCCGGAACGATCCGGACGCGGGCGATGGCGTTCTTGCGACGGCCCAGGCCGGCCGCGGGCTGCGGGTCGCCGAAGCGGCCCGCGAGCGACTCGGAGGTGTACTCACCCTCGACGGGCACCTCGGACTCGAACGTCGTCACCTCGGCGAAGGTCTCTTCAGCCTCGGTGCCCTCGACGGGGGTCTCTGCAGTGGTCTCGGCCACGATTCTCCTCAGATTTCTTTCGTTCTTAGGGGGGTGTGGCCGGAACTACTGCGCGACCTGGGTGATCTCGAACGGCACCGGCTGCTGGGCAGCGTGCGGGTGCTCGGGACCTGCGTAGATCTTCAGCTTCGAGAGCATCTGACGACCCAGGGTGTTCTTGGGGATCATGCCCTTGATGGCCTTCTCGACGGCCTTCTCGGGGCTCTTCGCCAGCAGCTCGTCGTAGCGCACCGAACGGAGACCGCCCGGGAAACCGGAGTGGCGGTACGCCATCTTCTGGGTCTTCTTGTTGCCGGAGAGGTGAACCTTCTCGGCGTTGACAATGATGACGAAGTCGCCCATGTCCATGTGCGGGGCGTAAATCGCCTTGTGCTTGCCCCGCAGGAGGTTGGCGGCAGTCGTCGCCAGACGGCCCAGGACGATGTCCTGCGCGTCGATGATGTGCCACTGGCGCGTGACATCGCCGGGCTTGGGGCTGTACGTACGCACGGTCGTAGCCTTCGCTTCTTCAGTGAGTGGGTCCTGACAAGGCCACCCGGACGATCACGACAGCCGTGGCGGCATTCGGGGACGCAACCCGTCTGCCTGCCGCTGGTCATCGGCCCGGTGGACCGGCGTAAGGGCCCCTCGCGTGAGAACGACCAAGCCAATACGCATAACGAACTGGAAGCCTACCCGCCTGCCCCCGTACGGGTCAAAACGGCCCGGCGGCACCCGCCCCAAGCCCCCGCCCACATTCGGCCACCCGGCTCGCGCCCCGCCCCCGGGCCCACTCCGACCCGCCCGACCCCGCCTCGCAGGCCGCGGTGCCAGGAGGGGACGTGTCGGGGCGCTCCCCGCAGGGCGTCGAGCGCAACGAGCCCGAACGAGGGAACACCTACCCGAACGTTCGGCGCCCGAGGAGACGCCCCGACGCGGCACCGACCCCAGAGCCCCGCACCGGGAGCCGGCCCAGGCCGCCGCCGGCGCCGCGCTACCGGACCCGCTCCACCCGCCGCTCGTCCCAAACCGGCTCCGCCGTCTCCCGGACAACGCCATCCGACCCAAACACGAGATACCGGTCGAAGGACTTCGCGAACCACCGGTCGTGCGTAACGGCCAGCACCGTCCCGTCGTACGCCTCCAGCCCCTCCTGCAGCGCCTCCGCCGACTCCAGGTCAAGGTTGTCCGTCGGCTCGTCCAGCAGCAGCGCGGTCGTCCCCTCCAGCTCCATCAGCAGGATCTGGAACCGCGCCTGCTGCCCGCCCGACAGCCGGTCGAACGCCTGATCCCCCTGCCGCTCCAGCTCATACCGCCGCAGCACGCCCATCGCCCCGCCCCGGTCCTTGGAGTGCTCGGACCACAGGATGTCGACGAGCGTCCGCCCGACCAGCTCGGGATGCGCGTGCGTCTGCGCGAAGTGCCCGGCCACCACCCGCGCGCCCAGCTTCCACTTCCCCGTGTGCGTGACGTTCTCCCCGGCGAGCAGCCGCAGGAAGTGCGACTTGCCGGATCCGTTCGACCCGAGCACGGCGACCCGCTCCCCGTAATAGACCTCCAGGTCGAACGGCTTCATCAACCCGACAAGCTCCAGCCCCTCGCACACGACGGCCCGTACCCCCGTGCGCCCGCCCCGCAGCCGCATCCGGATGTCCTGCTTCCGCGGCGGCTCCGGCGGCGGGCCCGCCTCCTCGAACTTCTCGAACCGCGTCCGCATGGCGCGGTACCGCGAGGCCATGTCGGGGCTGCTCGCCGCCTGCCCCCGCAGCCTCAGCACCAGCGCCTTGAGCCGCGCACGCTCCTCCTCCCACCGGCGCAGGAGCTCCTCGAACCGGGCGAACCGCTCGGCCCGCGCCTCGTGGAAGGTGTCGAACCCGGCGCCGTGCACCCATGCGTCGGCCCCCGTCGCGCCCGGCTCCAGGCTCACGATCTTGTCGGCGGCCCGCGAAAGGAGCTCGCGGTCGTGGGACACGAAGAAGACCGTCTTGCGGGTCTCCTTCAGCCGCTCCTCCAGCCACCGCTTGCCGGGCACATCCAGATAGTTGTCCGGCTCGTCCAGCAGCAGCACTTCGTCAGACCCCCGCAGCAGCGCCTCCAGCACGAGCCGCTTCTGCTCACCCCCACTGAGTGTCCGCACCTCGCGGAACTGCGCCTTGTCGTACCCGATCCCCAGCGCCGCCATGGAGCACATGTCCCAGACGGTCTCGGCGTCGTACCCGCCGACCTCCGCCCAGTCGGACAACGCCTGCGCATAAGCCATCTGCGCCTTCTCGTCGTCCACGGTCAGGATCCCGTGCTCGGCCCGGTCGACGGCCGCGGCGGCCTCCCGGATGCGCTCCTGGGACACCGAGACCAGCAGGTCCCGCACAGTCCGCTCGTCCTGTACGGACCCCACGAACTGCCCCATCACCCCCAGCCCACCGCTCACCGTCACCGACCCGCCATGCGGCTGCAGCTCCCGGGAGATCAGCTTGAGCAAGGTCGTCTTGCCCGCTCCGTTGGGCCCGACCAGGGCCACGACAGCGCCCTCCCCGACCCGGAAGGAAACGTCACCGAGCAGCGGCCGCCCGTCCGGCAGGTAGTACTCGACGTGTGCGGCCTCAAGATGTCCCATGCTCCGCATTGTCGCCGCCGTCCGCCGCATCACCCAACCGGATTAGGATGCGCGGCATGAGCTTTGGGCAAGGGGGGCCCTCCTGGGGTGGCCCCGAGGGACAGCAGAGCCCTCAGGATCCGTACGGAACGCAGACGACACCCGACACACCGGACTGGGCGGCACTCGCCGACGCCTCCGCCGCACGCGCCCGCCGCAAGCGGTGGATGTACATCGGCGGCGGCGTCCTGGCGACGGCGGTGGTCGGCGCGATCGTCGCCACAGCGGTGGTCACGACGAACGGCAACAACACAAACACCGACAACACCAACTCGGCGAGCGAGCTGCCGACCCCCGAGACCCTGCCGACGGAGTCCGTGCAGCCCGGCCCCTCCTTCTCCTCCCAGGCGCCCCCGCCCCCGCCGAACCCCAGGGACTTCATCTCCAGCGCGCAGAAGGACAAGCTGCCGCTGAGCGCCGACACCCTCTTCCCTGGCAAGAAACTGAAGATGGGCGACCGCGCGTACGCCAAGGGCGCGACGAACCGCACCACCAGCTGCTCCGCCGCCACCCAGGGCGCCCTGGGCTCCGTACTCGCCGCCAACGGCTGCGACCAGGTCATCCGCGCGACCTACTCGAAGGACGGCGTGGCCGTCACCATCGGCGTCGCGGTCTTCGACACCGCCGCCCAGGCCCAGAAGGCCAAGGAGCAGGCAAGCGGCGGTCTCGCCTCGCTCCCCGGAGCCGGCGTCCCGACCTTCTGCCGGGCCGGCGCGATCTGCCGCAAGACGACCAACGCCTACGGCCGCTACGCGTACTTCACCGTCGCCGGCTTCACCACGGGCAAGAACGTCACGGTGTCGGACAAGGACGTCTACACGACCGGCGACGACCTCGCGGAGTTCACCTTCCGCCAGATCCACCAGCGCGGAAAGACCCAGGCGTCAGCAGCAGCCGCCGCCGGGTGACCCGGGCAGCGTCCGCATGTTGCGGGCCTGCCGGGCACGAGCCGCCAGCAGCTCGTCAGCCGGATAGCCCACTTCTTCCAGCGTGAGGCCGTGCGGGCGTACGACATGGACAGCCGAGTCCCGTACGCCCGCCGCCAGCACCTTGCCCGGCCAGTCCGCGTCCCGGTGCCCGTCGCCCACGAACAGCATCGCACCCACCAACGACCGCACCATGTTGTGGCAGAAGGCGTCGGCGCGCACGGTAGCGGTGATCACACCGTCCGCCCCCCGCTCCCAGCTGAGCTCCTGCAAGGTCCGAATGGTCGTAGCGCCCTCACGCCTCCTGCAGTACGCCGCGAAATCGTGCTCCCCGACCAGCTTCTCGGCCGCCCGGTTCATGGCGTCGACGTCCAGCGGCCAGTCGTGCCAGAGCACATGTCCGCGCAGCAGCGGGTCGACTCCCCCGGGATTGTCGGTCACGCGGTACGCGTAGCGCCGCCAGACGGCCGCGAACCGGGCGTTGAACCCCGGGGGCGCCTCCGTCACCTTCCAGACCCGTACATCGTGCGGCAGCCGCCCCGCGAGCCGCCGCAGCAGCTTGTCGTGGTGCTCGGCCCACACGTCCTCCGGCAGGTCGACGTGCGCGACCTGGCCGCGCGCGTGCACGCCCGAGTCCGTACGCCCGGCGACCGTCAGCTCGTACGTCACCGTGGACCGCGTCACGGTCCGCAGCGCGTCCTCGATCTCACCGCAGACCGTGCGCCGCTCGGTCTGCTTCGCCCACCCGGAAAAGTCCTTCCCGTCGTACGAAAGATCCAGCCGCACCCGCACGAACCCGGGAGTCGCACCCTCAATGCCCTCGCTCACCCGCAAATCCTCCCAAAGCAACAAAAACCAGAACGGGCCCGCACCGCCCCGAAGGGTGATGCGGGCCCGCCCAGTGGTGTCAGAACGCTCAGGCGTCCTTGGACTCACCCTCGGCAGCCTCGGCGGCCGGCGCGGCGTCCTCGACAGCCTCGTCCTTCTTGAGGGCGTCTTCCTTGACCGCACGCTTCGTCGCGGCCTCGGCCTCACCGGTGGCGGCCTGCGCCACGGTCAGGGCCTCGACGAGCTCGATGACCGCCATCGGGGCGTTGTCGCCACGACGGTTGCCGATCTTCGTGATGCGGGTGTAACCACCGGGGCGGTTCTCGTACCGCGGAGCGATCTCGGTGAAGAGCGTGTGAACGACGCTCTTGTCCGTGATCGTCTGCAGCACCAGGCGACGGTTGTGGATGTCGCCCTTCTTCGCCTTGGTGACCAGACGCTCGGCGACGGGGCGCAGGCGGCGGGCCTTGGCCTCGGTCGTCGTGATGCGGCCGTGCTCGAACAGCGACTTCGCCAGGTTGGCGAGAAGCAGACGCTCGTGCGCGGCGCTGCCGCCCAGACGGGCACCCTTTGCGGGACGCGGCATGGTGTTTCTCCTAGTGTCTGCACCGGCCGTATCAGGTACCGGTGTCAGTTACCGACGAGCTAATGCCCGCCGGAAGATTTCCTGCTCCGGCACGGACCAATCAGGCCCGCACCGGCAAAATCCAACCCGTCCGGCGATTGAGGACAAAGCCTCAGTCGCCGGCGCCGGGCACGATCAGTACTGCTCGGTCTCGACGAAACCGGCGTCCGCGTCGTCGTCGGCGCCAAAGGCGTCGGCAGCGGCGGTCGGGTCGAATCCGGGCGGGCTGTCCTTGAGGGCCAGGCCCATGCCGGCCAGCTTCGCCTTGACCTCGTCGATCGACTTCGCGCCGAAGTTGCGGATGTCGAGCAGGTCGGCCTCGGAGCGCGCCACGAGCTCACCCACGGAGTGGATGCCCTCACGCTTGAGGCAGTTGTACGAACGAACGGTGAGCTCGAGCTCCTCGATCGGCAGCGCCAGATCGGCGGCAAGGGCGGCGTCCGTGGGGGACGGGCCCATGTCGATGCCCTCGGCGTCGATGTTGAGCTCGCGCGCCAGACCGAACAGCTCGACCAGCGTCTTACCGGCGGACGCCATGGCGTCGCGCGGCCGCATGGCCTGCTTGGTCTCGACGTCGACGATCAGCTTGTCGAAGTCGGTGCGCTGCTCGACACGGGTCGCCTCGACCTTGTACGTGACCTTGAGCACCGGCGAGTAGATGGAGTCGACCGGAATACGGCCGATCTCCTGGCCCACCTGCTTGTTCTGGACGGCGGAGACGTAGCCGCGACCGCGCTCGACGGTCAGCTCCATCTCCAGCTTGCCCTTGCCGTTCAGCGTCGCGAGAACGAGGTCCGGGTTGTGGACCTCGACACCGGCCGGCGGGGCGATGTCAGCGGCGGTGACCAGACCCGGGCCCTGCTTGCGCAGGTACATCACGACGGGCTCGTCGTGCTCGCTGGAAACCACCAGCTGCTTGATGTTGAGGATGAGGTCGGTCACGTCCTCCTTGACACCCGGCACGGTGGTGAACTCGTGCAGGACGCCGTCGATCCGGATGCTGGTGACAGCGGCACCGGGGATCGAGGAGAGGAGCGTACGACGCAGGGAGTTGCCGAGGGTGTAACCGAAGCCCGGCTCGAGGGGCTCGATCACGAACCGCGAGCGGTACTCGTCGACGACCTCTTCGGTCAGCGACGGACGCTGAGCGATAAGCATGAGAAATGCCTCCAGTCTTGGCACCCACTATTTGATGCCAACTGTTACAAGGGTACGGGCGGCACGGCCCGAAGGACCGTACCGCCCGAGTACAACGCGTCCGGAAGTGAAGGTCGGTCTTCACTCCGAACGCACTGCAACAACCAGAGTCGGACGCGAAGCGTCAGACGCGGCGGCGCTTGGGAGGGCGGCAGCCGTTGTGCGGGGTGGGGGTGACGTCCTGGATCGAGCCAACCTCGAGGCCAGTGGCCTGGAGGGAGCGGATCGCGGTCTCACGGCCGGAGCCGGGACCCTTGACGAAGACGTCAACCTTGCGCATGCCGTGCTCCTGCGCGCGACGGCCGGCCGACTCGGCAGCCATCTGCGCGGCAAAGGGAGTGGACTTGCGCGAGCCCTTGAAGCCGACGTGGCCGGCGGAGGCCCAGGAGATCACGTTGCCCGAGGGGTCGGTGATCGAAACGATCGTGTTGTTGAACGTGCTCTTGATGTGGGCGTGCCCATGAGCGACGTTCTTCTTTTCCTTGCGGCGCACCTTCTTGGCGGCGCCCTGACGACCCTTGGGGGGCATCTATATCTCCTACGGGAGGTGGTCGGTCCTACAGCGAAGACCGCTGATAAGCGTCCGGCTGAGGACTACTTCTTGCCCGGCTTCTTCTTGCCGGCGATCGCGCGACGCGGGCCCTTGCGGGTACGAGCGTTCGTGCTGGTGCGCTGGCCGTGAACCGGCAGGCCGCGGCGGTGACGCAGACCCTGGTAGCAGCCGATCTCAACCTTGCGGCGGATGTCGGCCTGCACCTCGCGACGGAGGTCACCCTCGGTCTTGAAGTTGACGTCGACGTACTCGCGGATCTTGACCAGGTCCTCTTCGGCCAGGTCACGAACGCGCGTGTCCGGGTTCACGCCGGTAGCGGCGAGAGTCTCCTGGGCACGGGTACGACCGATGCCGAAGACGTAGGTAAGGGCGACCTCGATACGCTTTTCGCGCGGGAGGTCAACGCCTTCAAGGCGTGCCATTCATGGCTCCTGTTTGCTCGGAGGTCTTCCGCAGAACCGCTCCGTGGCCACCGACCACTCCCCTCAAGGAGCGTTACGGACCAGGTCCCCGGCCTCCGCCGGAGGTGTCAGCACCCGTGGGCACTGGGTTCTGCGTAATTACGTTTTTGCTTGCGTCGCGCGAAGTTCTGCGAGATGCAGGGGGTCGTACGTCAGCCCTGGCGCTGCTTGTGGCGCAGGTTTTCGCAGATGACCATGACCCGGCCGTGACGGCGGATCACCTTGCACTTGTCGCAGATCTTCTTGACGCTCGGCTTGACCTTCATGGGATGTGAGGTTCTCCGGGTCAGTGCCCCCGCACCAGGCGGAGGCGGGGCAAAGATCTACTTGTACCGTTGGAGTTCTCTTCCTGACGGATCAGGAAGACTCTCTCCTGGATCGCTCCGGAGAGTTTGACAGGTCAAGCCTGTCCAGCAACGACCCTCCCGGCCGCCGAGGCAAGTGCAGGACTAGCCCAAGCTCACTTGTATCGGTAAACGATCCGGCCACGCGTCAGGTCGTACGGAGACAGCTCCACCACGACCCGGTCATCCGGGAGGATGCGGATGTAGTGCATACGCATCTTGCCGCTGATGTGCGCTAGGACTTTGTGACCGTTCTGAAGTTCCACCTTGAACATTGCGTTCGGGAGGGACTCGATCACGGTGCCCTCGATTTCGATGGCACCTTGCTTCTTGGCCACGCTTCGCCCTTCGAATCGGCTACCTTGATCGACTCACGCATCCGTATGCAGGCATACGGGCACACGCGAGCCGACGAGTCAGTCTACGTCAGGCACCCGGAAAAGACGAATCCGGCAAGTGTGCCCAACAGTCAAGATCGATACTCCGCACGGCGGGACCGGGCTCAGCCCAGCGGAGCCGCTCCTCAACGCCGCTCTCGCGGGCTCGGCGCCCGGGGCGCCTCACAAGCATCGAGCGACTGCGCCGGACTCCGCCCGCCGACGGACCGAGCTCAGCCCAGCGGATCCGGCGCGGCCGTAACCCCGTACTCAGCCAGCTTCGCCTTGCCGCCGTCCACCGCGGTCAGGACCAGCGGTCCCTCTTCCGTCAGCGCCACCGAGTGCTCCCAGTGCGAGGACCAGGTCCCGTCTGTGGTCACGACGGTCCAGTTGTCCTCCAGGACATCCGTCTGCGCCGTACCGAGGCTCACCATCGGCTCGATCGCCAGGCAGAAGCCGGGAACCAGCTTCGGGCCCTTGCCGCGCTTGCGCGTGACGTAGTTCAGCAGGTGCGGGTCCATGTGCATCTCGGAGCCGATGCCGTGCCCGCCGTAGTCCTCGATGATCCCGTACTTGCCCGTCGCCGGACGCGGCTGGCGACGGATGTACGACTCGATCGCCTTCGAGATGTCGACCAGCCGGTTGCCCAGCTTCATCGCGGCGAGGCCCGCCCACATCGACTCCTCGGTCACCCGCGACAGCTCGATCAGCTCGGGCGCGTGCCCCGTACCGACGAATGCGGTGTACGCCGCGTCCCCGTGCCAGCCGTGGACGATCGCGCCGGCGTCGATCGAGATGATGTCGCCGTCCTTGAGGACCGTCTTCTCGTCCGGGATGCCGTGGACAACGACCTCGTTGACCGACGTACAGATGGTGGCGGGGAAACCGCCGTACCCGAGGAAGTTCGACTTCGCACCGTGCTCGGCGAGCACCTTGCGGGACACCTCGTCCAGATCCCTGGTGGTGGCGCCCGGCACGGCCGCCTCACGCGTGGCCGCGTGGACGGCGGCGACGACCAGCCCCGCCTCGCGCATCTTCGCGATCTGCTCGGGGGTCTTGATCTCCACCATGCGTGTGCCTTCCACATTCGCTGCAACTACTTGTACCCCGCCCAACAGTACGGCCGCGGCGCCTCTCGGACACCGCGGCCGCAACCGTTGTACTGCTTGCTCGATCAGCCCTCGTCGGAGGACTTCTTCAGGGCTTCCATCGCGCGCTTGGTCACTTCGTCGACCTTGCCCAGCGCGGAGATGGTGACCACCAGGCCCTGAGCCTTGTAGTGGTCGATGATCGGCTCGGTCTCGCTGTGGTAGACCTCCAGCCGACGCCGCACCGTTTCCTCAGTGTCGTCGCCACGCTGGTAGAGCTCGCCGCCGCAGACATCGCAGACGCCGTCCTGCTCGGGCGGGCTGTACGTCACGTGGAAGACGTGGCTCGAGTCGTTGCGGCAGGTACGGCGACCCGCGATCCGCTTGACGACCTCGTCCTCGGGGACTTCCAGGTCCAGCACGCCGTCCAGCTGCTGTCCCTCGGCCTTCAGCGACTCGTCGAGCGCCACGGCCTGCGAGACGTTCCGCGGGAAGCCGTCCAGCAGGAAGCCGCCCTTGGCGTCGTCCTGGGCCATGCGGTCCTTGGCCATCCCGATGGTGACCTCGTCCGGCACCAGGTTGCCGGCGTCCATGAACGCCTTCGCCTGCTTGCCAAGGGCAGTGCCCTGGCTGATGTTGGCGCGGAAGAGGTCGCCCGTTGAGATGTGCGGGATCGACAGGTTCTTGGCAAGGAAAGCGGCCTGCGTTCCCTTGCCGGCACCGGGCGGCCCGACGAGGACGATTCGCATCAGCGGAGGAACCCTTCGTAATTGCGCTGCTGGAGCTGACTCTCGATCTGCTTCACGGTCTCGAGACCCACACCCACGATGATGAGGATGCTTGTTCCACCGAAGGGGAAGTCCGCGTTCGCGCCGAAGCCTGCCAACGCCATCGTCGGCACAAGAGCGATCAGACCCAGATACAGCGAGCCCGGCCAAGTGATCCGGTTGAGCACGTAGCTCAGGTACTCGGCAGTAGGCCGGCCTGCCCGGATACCCGGGATGAAGCCACCATACTTCTTCATGTTGTCGGCGACTTCCTCGGGGTTGAACGAAATCGCCACATAGAAGAAGGCGAAGAACACGATCAACAGGAAGTACGTGGCGATGTAGATGGGCTTGCCATCCACGAAGTTCCCCTGAATCCACCTGCCCCAGCTGGAGTTTGCTCCGCCACCGCTGAACTGAACGATGAGCATGGGGATGTAGAGCAGCGACGACGCGAAGATGACCGGGATCACACCGGCCTGGTTCACCTTGAGCGGGATGTACGTGGACGTACCGCCGTAGGACTTGCGCCCGATCATGCGCTTCGCGTACTGCACGGGGATCCTGCGCTGCGCCTGCTCGACGAAGACCACAAGGCCGACCATGGCGAAGCCGACCAGGATCACGATGCCGAACTCAATCCAGCCGTTGGCCAGTTCTCCGGACTTCTTGATGGCCCACAGGGCGCCCGGGAAGCCGGCGGCGATCGAGATGAACATCAGGATCGACATGCCGTTGCCGATGCCGCGGTCGGTCACGAGCTCACCGAGCCACATGACGGCCGCGGTGCCCGCGGTCATCGTGATGACCATCGTGATCGTCACGAAGATGGACTTGTCCGGGACGATCTGATCCGCGACCTGACAGCCCTGGAAGATCGCGCCGTTACGGGCGGTGGCCACCAGGCCGGTGCCCTGCAGCACGGCCAGGGCGACCGTCAGATAACGCGTGTACTGCGTGATCTTGGCCGTACCGGACTGTCCCTCCTTCTTGAGGGCCTCCAGTCGCGGGATCACCACGGTCAGAAGTTGGAGGATGATGCTCGCCGTGATGTACGGCATGATGCCGAGCGCGAAGATCGTGATCTGCAGCAGAGCGCCACCGCTGAACAGGTTGACGAGCCCGAATAGCCCGCCCGTCTCTGCCGAGTCGACACAGATCTGCACGTTCTTGTAGTTGACGCCGGGAACCGGAACGTGGGCCCCGAGCCGGTACAGCACGATGATGCCCAGTGTGAAGAGCAGCTTCTTGCGCAGGTCGGGCGTCTTGAACGCCCGGGCGAACGCGGTGAGCACGGTGCCTCCTGCGACCCCCGCGCTACTGCGTCAGAGGTGACGGTATTGAGGATCGACGAATCCGACGGAACAACGAATGCAACAAATAGCAGTCAAAAGCCGTGCGGACACACCGCACGGAAGTTAACGGTGCACGCCACCATACCGGCGACGATGCCCCCCTTGGAACGACCAACCGGGGATGCCCCATATGTGAGGCATCCCCGGTCGATGTTCAAGCCATCGGGCTCGTCTCTCAGACGAGCTCGGTGACGGTGCCGCCAGCGGCAGCGATCTTCTCCTTGGCGGAGGCGGAAACGGCGTCAACCGTAACCGTCAGCGCCACGGAGATCTCGCCGGCGCCGAGCACCTTGACGAGCTCATTCTTACGAACCGCGCCCTTGGCGACCAGATCGGCCACCGTGACCTCTCCACCCTGCGGGTAGAGGTCGGCGAGCTTGTCCAGGTTCACGACCTGGTACTCGGTGCGGAACGGGTTCTTGAAGCCCTTGAGCTTCGGCAGACGCATGTGGAGGGGCATCTGCCCGCCCTCGAAGCGCTGCGGAACCTGGTAACGGGCCTTGGTGCCCTTGGTACCACGACCTGCGGTCTTACCCTTGGACGCCTCGCCACGACCCACACGGGTCTTGGCGGTCTTGGCGCCCGGGGCGGGCCGGAGGTTGTGGACCTTCAGCGGGTTGTTCTCCGCCATGTCAGTCGACCTCCTCAACCGTCACGAGGTGGCGGACGGTGTGAACCATTCCGCGGAACTCGGGGCGGTCCTCCTTGACAACCACGTCGTTCAGGCGCTTGAGCCCGAGCGAACGCAGGGTGTCGCGGTGGTTCTGCTTGCTGCCGATGTACGACTTCGTCTGCGTGATCTGGAGACGGGCCATTACGCACCCGCTCCCGCAGCACGAGCACGGAGCAGGGCCGCGGGGGCCACGTCCTCGAGGGGCAGACCACGGCGAGCCGCGATCTCCTCGGGACGCTGCAGACCCTTGAGGGCCGTCACAGTCGCGTGCACGATGTTGATCGGGTTCGACGAGCCGAGCGACTTCGACAGGATGTCGTGAACGCCGGCGCACTCGAGTACGGCACGCACCGGGCCACCGGCGATAACGCCGGTACCGGGGGAAGCCGGCTTGAGCAGGACGACGCCCGCAGCCTTCTCGCCCTGAATCGGGTGAGGGATGGTGCCCTGGATGCGCGGAACCTTGAAGAAGCTCTTCTTGGCCTCTTCAACGCCCTTGGCAATGGCCGCGGGAACTTCCTTGGCCTTGCCGTAACCGACGCCTACAGTGCCGTCACCGTCGCCCACCACGACCAGCGCGGTGAAGCTGAAGCGGCGACCACCCTTGACAACCTTGGCAACGCGGTTGATCGCGACAACGCGCTCAACGTAAGCGGTCTTCTCGGCGGCAGCGCCACCGTCGCGACCCTTCCGGTCCCGCCGCTCGCCGCCACCGGCACCGCTTCCGCGGCGCTGGGGTCCAGCCATTGGATTTACCTCTCTCTGTTACGTCCGTTAGTCCCGGAACCGGGGCTTAGAACTTCAGCCCGGCTTCGCGGGCGGCGTCAGCCAGAGCGGCAATGCGCCCGGCGTACCTGTTGCCACCACGGTCGAACACGACGGCCTCGACGCCGGCAGCCTTCGCGCGCTCAGCAACGAGCGCACCAACCTGCTGGGCCTGGGCGCTCTTGTCGCCCTCGCCGCTACGGATCGAGGTGTCCAGGGTCGACGCCGAAGCGAGCGTGTGGCCCGCGATGTCGTCGATGACCTGCGCGACAATGTTGCGGTTGGAACGCGTCACGACCAGGCGCGGACGCTCCGGCGTACCGGAGACGTGCTTGCGAACCCGGATGTGGCGGCGCTTGATGGCAGCGCGCTTGTACGCGTCACCCTTGGCGATCTTTACACCGTATGCCATGGCTTACTTACCCGCCTTTCCAACCTTGCGGCGGATAACCTCGCCGGCGTACTTGACGCCCTTGGCCTTGTACGGGTCGGGCTTCCGCAGCTTGCGGATGTTAGCGGCGACCTCGCCGACCTTCTGCTTGTCGATGCCCTCGACGCTGAGCTTCGTGGGCGACTCGACCTTGAAGGTGATGCCCTCGGGGGCCTCAACGACGATCGGGTGGCTGTAGCCCAGGGCGAACTCCAGGTTGGAGCCCTTCGCCTGGACGCGGTAACCGACACCGCTGATCTCGAGCGCCTTGGTGTAACCCGTGGTCACGCCGGTGATCATGTTCGCCACCAGCGTGCGGGACAGGCCGTGGAGGGCCTTGTTCTGACGCTCGTCGTTGGGGCGCAGCACCGCAAGGGTGCCGTCCTCGCCCTTGGTGACCTCGATCGGCGCGGCAACGGTGTGCGAGAGGGAACCCTTGGGGCCCTTCACCGCGACCGTGCGGCCATCGATGGTGACGTCCACACCGGCGGGAACCTGGATGGGGAGCTTGCCGATTCGCGACATTAGCTTTTCCTCCGTTCCCGACTACCAGACGTAGGCGAGGACTTCCCCACCTACGCCCTTCTTGCCTGCCTGCTGGCCGGTCAGGAGACCGTGGGACGTGGAGATGATCGCCACGCCCAGGCCGCCGAGGACCTTCGGCAGGTTGGTGGACTTCGCGTAAACGCGCAGACCCGGCTTCGAGATCCGCTTGATGCCCGCAATGGAGCGCTCACGGTTCGGGCCGAACTTCAGCTCGAGGACGAGGGACTTGCCAACTTCGGCGTCCTCGACCTTCCAGCCAGTGATGAAGCCCTCCTGCTGGAGGATCTCCGCGATGTGCGACTTGATCTTGCTGTGCGGCATAGCCACGGTGTCGTGGTACGCCGAGTTCGCGTTACGCAGACGAGTCAGCATGTCCGCGATCGGATCAGTCATGGTCATGAATTGGCCTTCGGCCTCTCTCGCCGGGGTTTCCTGTATGCGCCATCCCTCTCCCCACTCAGTGGCGGGACGGGTGCGGTGCGGGGACCTACGGCGTAGTAAGTCGGTCAGGGCGGCAGGCGCCCAACCCCGCAAGCCTACGGCATGCGGTGTCGGGCTCCTGCCGACCAGATACTTACCGAGAGCCTCTGGAGTACGGGAAGTCCCGTACTACCAGGAGCTCTTGGTCACGCCCGGCAGCTCGCCACGGTGAGCCATCTCACGAAGGCACACGCGGCACAGGCCGAACTTGCGGTAGACGGAGTGCGGCCGGCCGCAGCGCTGGCAACGCGTGTACGCGCGCACAGCGAACTTCGGCTTGCGGGCCGCCTTAGCGATCAGGGCCTTCTTCGCCACGGTCAGTTCTCCTTGAACGGGAAGCCGAGGTGACGAAGGAGGGCACGACCCTCGTCGTCGTTGGTCGCCGTGGTGACCACGGTGATGTCCATGCCCCGGACCCGGTCGATCTTGTCCTGGTCGATCTCGTGGAACATGACCTGCTCCGTGAGACCGAAGGTGTAGTTGCCACGGCCGTCGAACTGCTTCGGCGACAGACCACGGAAGTCACGGATACGCGGCAGCGCGAGCGACAGCGTACGGTCCAGGAACTCCCACATGCGGTCACCACGGAGGGTGACGTGGCAGCCGATCGGCTGACCCTCGCGCAGCTTGAACTGCGCGATGGACTTCCGGGCCTTGGTGACGGCCGGCTTCTGGCCCGTGATCGTGGTGAGGTCGCGAATGGCGCCATCGATCAGCTTGGAGTCGCGGGCGGCGTCGCCCACACCCATGTTGACCACGATCTTGACGAGACCGGGGATCTGCATGACGTTCTCGTACGAGAACTCTTCACGCAGCTTGCCCGCGATCTCCTCGCGGTAGCGCAGCTTGAGGCGCGGTGCGGTGGTGGTAGTCATCAGATGTCCTCACCGGTCCGCTTGGCAACGCGGATCTTGTTGCCCTCGTCGTCAAAGCGGTAGCCGACGCGGGTAACGACCTTCTTGCCGTCCTTCTCCACAACCAGCTGAACGTTGCTGACGTGGATCAGGGCCTCAGTCGTCACAATGCCACCGGTCTGCGAACCGCGAGCGGTCTGACCGGCCTTGGTGTGCTTCTTGACCCGGTTGACACCCTCGACCAGGACACGGTTCTCGCGGGGCACGGCCAGAATGACCTTGCCCTGCTTGCCCTTGTCCTTACCGGTGATGACCTGAACCAGGTCGCCCTTCTTGATCTTCATGCTTACAGCACCTCCGGCGCGAGCGAGATGATCTTCATGAACTTCTTCTCGCGCAGCTCACGGCCCACCGGGCCGAAGATACGGGTGCCACGAGGGTCGCCGTCGTTCTTGAGAATGACAGCGGCGTTCTCGTCGAAGCGGATGTACGAGCCGTCCTGGCGGCGGCGCTCCTTGACGGTGCGAACGATGACCGCCTTGACGACGTCACCCTTCTTCACGTTGCCACCGGGGATCGCGTCCTTGACGGTGGCGACGATGACGTCGCCGATGCCCGCGTAGCGGCGACCCGAGCCACCGAGAACACGGATGGTGAGAATTTCCTTCGCACCCGTGTTGTCGGCGACACGCAGTCGCGACTCCTGCTGGATCACGTCTATCTCCTGATCGTCTGCCGGTTCCCGGCAGGGGCACCGAAGTGCCCCTGCCGAGCCTGGCGGAACTGCCTAGTGGGGAGAATCCCGCTAGGAATTACTTGGCCTTCTCGAGGATCTCGACGATGCGCCAGCGCTTGCTTGCCGACAGCGGACGCGTCTCCATGATGAGGACGCGGTCGCCGACGCCTGCGGCGTTGGACTCGTCGTGAGCCTTGAGCTTGTTCGTACGGCGGATGACCTTGCCGTACAGGGCGTGCTTGACGCGGTCCTCGACAGCGACGACGACAGTCTTGTCCATCTTGTCGCTGACGACGAGACCCTCACGGGTCTTGCGGAAACCGCGCTGCTCAGTCGTCTCAGTCACATTCTTCTCGCTCATCAGGCGCTCTCCACCGTCTCGATGCCCAGCTCGCGCTCGCGCATCAGGGTGTAGATCCGGGCGATGTCCTTACGGACGGACTTGAGCCGGCCGTGGTTCTCGAGCTGTCCGGTCGCCGCCTGGAAGCGGAGGTTGAACAGTTCTTCCTTGGCCTCACGGAGCTTCGCGACGAGGTCCTCGTCGTTGAGCTCGCGCAGCTCGGTCGCCTTGATACCGGCCGCCATCACGACTCACCTGCCTCGCGCCGAACAATCCGGCACTTCATCGGAAGCTTGTGAGCAGCGCGGGTGAGCGCCTCACGAGCAATCTTCTCGTTCGGGTAGGACAGCTCGAACATGACCCGACCCGGGTGCACGTTCGCGATCCACCACTCCGGAGAACCCTTACCGGAACCCATGCGGGTCTCGGCAGGCTTCTTCGTGAGCGGGCGGTCCGGGTAGATGTTGATCCAGACCTTGCCGCCACGCTTGATGTGGCGGGTCATCGCGATACGAGCAGCCTCGATCTGGCGGTTCGTCACGTACGCCGGGGTCAGCGCCTGGATGCCGTACTCGCCGAATGCGACCTCAGTGCCACCCTTCGCCATACCGCGGCGCTTGGGGTGGTGCTGCTTGCGGTGCTTGACCCTACGAGGGATCAGCATTTCGGTCAGGCCTCCGTTCCGGTGCTCTCAGCCGGAGCAGAGGTGGCGGGAGCGTCGGCCTTGGGGGCCTCTGCTGCCGGTGCACCCTGCTGCGGCTTGCGGCCGCGGCCGCCACGCTCGCCACCACGACCACCACGGCCACCGGCCGGACGGTCGGCCGGGCCGCCACCACGGGCCGGGCGGTTACCCGCACGGGCCGCGGCGTTCTCGGCACGGACCTCGGCGATGTTCTTGACGTCGCCCTTGTAGATCCAGACCTTCACGCCGATACGGCCGAAGGTGGTCTTGGCCTCGAAGAAGCCGTAGTCCACGTTCGCGCGCAGCGTGTGCAGCGGCACACGACCCTCGCGGTAGAACTCGGACCGGGACATCTCGGCGCCGCCGAGACGGCCACCACACTGGATCTTGATGCCCTTGGCGCCGGCCTTCATCGTGCCCTGCATGCTCTTACGCATGGCGCGACGGAAGGAGACGCGGGAGGAGAGCTGCTCGGCAACGGCCTGAGCAACCAGCTGAGCGTCCATCTCGGGGTTCTTGACCTCGAGGATGTTCAGCTGCACCTGCTTGCCCGTGAGCTTCTCGAGGTCACCGCGGATGCGGTCGGCCTCGGCGCCACGGCGGCCGATGACGATGCCCGGACGAGCGGTGTGGATGTCCACACGCACGCGGTCACGGGTGCGCTCGATCTCAACCTTCGAGATGCCGGCGCGCTCCATGCCGGACGTCATCATCCTGCGGATGGCGACGTCTTCCTTGACGTAGTCCTTGTACAGCTTGTCGGCGTACCAACGGGACTTGAAGTCCGTGGTGATGCCGAGCCGGAACCCGTGCGGGTTTACCTTCTGGCCCATTACCGGGAACCTTCCTTGCTGCTGACGACCACGGTGATGTGGCTGGTCCGCTTGCGGATCCGGTAGGCACGGCCCTGAGCACGCGGACGGAACCGCTTCAGGGTCGGGCCCTCGTCGACGTACGCCTCGCTGATGACCAGCGAGGAAGCGTCCGAGTGGTCGTAGTTGTGCGCGGCGTTGGCGATGGCGCTGTCAAGCACCTTGCCGACCGGCACGCTCGCGGCCTGCGCGGCGAAACGCAGGACCGCCTGAGCCTCCGTGGCATCCATGCCACGGATAAGGTCCACCACGCGGCGGGCCTTCATGGGCGTGACGCGGATGTACCGCGCCTGGGCCCTGGCTTCCATGGTTGTCCCTTCGGTGTCGTTCATAGTCTTCGCACCCCGCCTTAGCGGCGCTTCGACTTGCGGTCGTCCTTGACGTGGCCGCGGAAGGTGCGGGTCGGCGCAAACTCGCCGAGCTTGTGGCCGACCATCGACTCGGTGACGAACACCGGGACGTGAATCTTGCCGTTGTGCACCGCGATCGTGTGTCCCAGCATGGCCGGGATGATCATCGAGCGCCGGGACCAGGTCTTGATGACGTTCTTGGAGCCTGCCTCGTTCTGTACGTCCACCTTCTTGATGAGGTGTCCGTCGACGAAGGGCCCCTTCTTGAGACTGCGCGGCATCTAAACCCGCTCCTAGCGCTTCTTGTTCGACTTGCGGCGGCGGACGATGTACTTGCTCGATGCCTTCTTCGGCGAGCGAGTACGACCTTCCTTCTGACCCCACGGGCTGACCGGGTGACGACCACCGGAAGTCTTGCCCTCACCACCACCGTGCGGGTGGTCAACGGGGTTCATCGCGACACCACGAACGGTCGGGCGGACGCCCTTCCAACGCATACGGCCGGCCTTGCCCCAGTTGATGTTCGACTGCTCGGCGTTGCCGACCTCGCCAATCGTGGCGCGGCAGCGGGCGTCGACCAGGCGGATCTCACCGGAAGGCATACGAAGGTGGGCCATCGTGCCCTCCTTCGCCAGCAGCTGCACGGAGGCACCCGCGGAACGGGCGAACTTCGCGCCGCCGCCGGGCCGCAGCTCGATGGCGTGGATGGTCGTACCGACCGGGATGTTGCGCAGCGCCAGGTTGTTGCCGGGCTTGATGTCGGCGCCAGGGCCGTTCTCAATCCGGTCACCCTGCGTGAGCCCACGCGGTGCGATGATGTAGCGCTTCTCGCCGTCTGCGTAGTGCAGGAGCGCGATGCGCGCGGTGCGGTTCGGGTCGTACTCGATGTGCGCGACCTTGGCCGGCACGCCGTCCTTGTCGTGACGACGGAAGTCGATCACGCGGTAGGCGCGCTTGTGTCCGCCACCCTGGTGGCGAACGGTGATCCGACCGGCGTTGTTACGGCCGCCCTTGCTGTGCAGGGGGCGGACCAGCGACTTCTCCGGCGTGGACCGCGTGATCTCGACAAAGTCGGCGACGGAGGAGCCACGGCGGCCCGGCGTCGTCGGCTTGTACTTGCGGATTCCCATTTCTCAGTCCTCGTCCGATTCCGGACGACTCGACCTCCGTCAGGAGGTCGGGCCGCCGAAGATGTCGATACGGTCGCCCTCGGCGAGGGTCACGATGGCGCGCTTGGTGTCAGCGCGCTTGCCGAAGCCGGTCTTGGTGCGCTTGCGCTTGCCCTGCCGGTTGATCGTGTTGACACCGGTGACCTTGACCCCGAAGACCGCCTGGACGGCCTGCTTGATCTGGGTCTTGTTGGTGCCGGGCGCGACGATGAACGTGTACTTGTTCTCGTCGAGCAGCGCGTAGCTCTTCTCGGATACAACCGGCTTGACGAGGACGTCGCGCGGGTCCGTGAAGGTCTTGCTGGTTACGGTCGCCTCAGCCATCAGACGTCGCTCCCTTCGGTCTCATCGGCCTTGGTGGGGCCAGACACGAAAGACTCGAAAGCAGCCTTGGTGAAGACCACGTCGTCAGAGACGAGCACGTCGTACGTGTTCAGCTGGCCCGGCTCCAGGAGGTGCACCTGGGGCAGGTTGCGGGCGGAGAGCCACGCGGCCTCGTCCGAACGCTCGGCGACCAGGAGCACGTGCTTGCGCTCGCTGACCTTGCCCAGCAGGGACTTCGCGGCCTTCGTGGACACAACCGCACCCTCGACCACGTCGGAGACGACGTGGATGCGAGCGTTACGGGCCCGGTCGGTGAGGGCGCCACGCAGAGCGGCGGCCTTCATCTTCTTGGGCGTGCGCTGCGAGTAGTCACGCGGCTGCGGGCCGTGTACGACGCCACCGCCTGCGAACTGCGGGGCGCGGGTCGAACCCTGACGGGCGCGGCCGGTGCCCTTCTGGCGGTAGGGCTTCCTGCCGCCACCACGGACTTCGCCGCGACGCTTGGTCTTGTGCGTGCCCTGACGGGCAGCAGCCAGCTGTGCGACAACGACCTGGTGGATCAGCGGAATGCTGACCTTGGCGTCGAAGATCTCCGCGGGGAGTTCGACGGTACCGGCCTTGTCGCCTGCCGGCGTAAGGATGTCAATGGTGCTCATCGGTTCCTCAAACCCCCTTGGCCGCGGTACGGACCAGGACGAGGCCACCGTTGGGGCCGGGGACGGCGCCCTTGATGAGCAGCAGACCCTTCTCGGCGTCAACGGCGTGGACGGTCAGGTTCTGGGTGGTGACCCGCTCGTTGCCCATACGACCCGCCATGCGCATGCCCTTGAAGACACGGCCGGGGGTGGCACAGCCACCGATGGAACCAGGCTTACGGTGCACGCGGTGGGCACCGTGGGACGCCTTGCCACCGGCGAAGTTGTGACGCTTCATGACACCGGCGAAGCCCTTGCCCTTGCTCTTGCCCGTGACGTCAACCTTGACGCCGGACTCGAACACCTCGGCAGTGATCTCCTGGCCGAGCGTGTACTCGCTGGCGTCGGAGGTACGGAGCTCCACCAGGTGGCGGCGCGGGGTCACGTCGGCCTTGGCGAAGTGGCCCTTGAGGGGCTTGTTCACCTTGCGAGGGTCGATCTCGCCGAAGGCGATCTGGACCGACTCGTAGCCGTCGGAGTCATTCGTGCGGACCTGGGTCACGACATTCGGCCCGGCCTTGACGACGGTCACCGGGACAACCCGGTTGTTCTCGTCCCAGACCTGGGTCATGCCGAGCTTCTCGCCCAGGATTCCCTTAATCTGCTTAGCCATCTCCGCGCCCCTCAGAGCTTGATCTCGATGTCAACGCCGGCCGGAAGGTCCAGGCGCATCAGCGAGTCAACGGTCTTGGGGGTGGGGTCGAGGATGTCGATGAGGCGCTTGTGCGTGCGCATCTCGAAGTGCTCGCGAGAATCCTTGTACTTGTGCGGCGACTTGATGACGCAGTACACGTTCTTCTCTGTGGGCAGCGGCACCGGGCCTGCGACCGACGCACCAGTGCGAGTCACCGTCTCGACGATCTTCTTCGCCGAAGAGTCGATGACCTCGTGGTCGTAGGCCTTGAGCCGGATGCGGATCTTCTGTCCCGCCATGGCTACCTAGTAGTCCTGTTCTCTCGTAACGCTCTGGGACCCGTGGATTGTCTGGGAAAGCACCGCTCTGCTCCGACCCACGCGGTCGGGCGTGTCGCATCCTCGCCACGTAGAAATCCCGAAGGTTTTCCCTGCAGTAGGGGATGCGGTCCGCGACCGCGAGCCGGGGGCAGAACACCCACCGGGCGCCTGGTATCAGCCCCGCTGACGCTTCCCGAAAGATTCCCGTACGTCCGCCCCAGCGCTGCCCTGAGGGGCAGTTAAGGCGACGAGTACTGTGGGACTCGCTTCCGGTCCTCCCGACGGGAGGCGCGCAGCATCGGCACTCAACCGAGCAACCCCGACAGTCTGCCATACGGGGCACAGCCCGCGCCAATCGGGCGCAGAAGATTACCCCGTGCGCGACGCACGTCAAACCGCACCGCCGTCCGGGCGCGCCGCACACGCCGTCCACCCGTGCGGGTGAAGGACCCCCCGTACGGCGGCACGAGCGGCAATCGCCTCTCTAGCGTCATATGCCATGGTCACTTCTTCGCATGAGGCTATGCACCGCATCCTCCAGGAGGCACCGGGTGCCTTCACCCGCACCTTCCGGGCACTCGACCTCCCCTTCGACGACCCCGTCGCCGTCACCCTGCTCCCAACCGACCGCGTGGACGCACTGCTGCGCTTCGACACCGCCGACCCGGCCAGCAGCTTTCTGCTGGCGGTCCAGGCCCAGGAGAAGGAGGACCCGGCGAGGCGTGCAAGCTGGGTCTACTCCCTGACCCGCCTCAATGTCGAGTACGGCGTTCCGCCGGTACTTCTCGTCGTGTGCCAGGACAGGAACACCGCAGCCTGGGCTGCCGAACCGGTCGACATCGGCCTCCCGCAGTGGCCGGCCCTGACGATGCGCCCCTTGGTCCTGGGCCCGCACAACGTCCCGGCCCTCACCGACCCCGCCGCAGCCGCCCGCGACATCCTCCTGGCCACGCTCTCCGCGATCACCCACGGCAAGGCCCCGGAGGCCGACGCCGTGCTGAAAGCGCTGGCCGCTGGGTTGAGGGCCGTGGACCGAGACACCGCGAGCATCGTCATCGAACTCGCAGAACTGGGCCTGGGCACCGCCCCGGCAGCTCAGATCTGGAGGGACCTGATGGTCATCGAGGGCCGGCTAGAGGCGCGGACGGAGGACATCCTGCTAATGCTCACCCGGCGCGGCATCGAGATCCCCGACAACGCCCGCCACCGCATCACCAGCTGTACCGACCTCGACACTCTCAGCGCCTGGCTCACCCGCACCCTCACCGCCACCTCCGCTGAGGACCTTTTCGCAGACGACTGACGGCCCCTAAGCGCCTCCGAGCCCCTGCCCTCGGTCAAACAGGGCAGGGGCTCGGGCGTGCGAGTCAGCTCGTGGACGCGTACGCCACGAAGTCGGCCCAGGCGTCGGGCGCGAACCCGAGCTGTGGGCCGCGCACGTTCTTGGAGTCGCGGACGTGGACGGTGCCGCAGCCTGCCGCGATCTCGACGCAGTCGTTGCTATCGCTGGCGCTGTAGCTGCTCTTGGTCCACGCAACCTCGACGCAGTTGGGGCCGTCATTGGTGCTGTGGCTGCTCTTGCTCCACTCCAGCGCGGAGGCGTCCCCGGCAGAGGGCTTAAGAGTCATGTCTCATCCCGCACTTTCTCGATGAAGGCCAGCGACTCCCGTGGGCTAAGAGCCTGGGCCCGGATGATCCCATACCGAAGTTCAAGGATTTGGATCTGTTTCGGATCGGGGACCATGCGGCTCATCAGCTGCGCCTCCGAGTAGCCCACCGCTGAACCGTCCCCGAACTTCAACACCTGAAGCTGACCGGCCATTCCTGCATGGTCGTCGCGATCCGTCGGCATCACCTGCATCTCAACGTTCCGCAACTGGGCGACTTCCAGGAGTCGTTCGAGCTGTCGGCGCAGCACCAATCTGCCCCCGATCGGACGCCGAAGCGTCACCTCTTCCTGCACGAAGGTGAGGGCCGGGGCGGGCGACCGGTCGAAGATCACCCTTCTTGCCATACGAGCTTCCACCTGCCGGTCCAACTCATCCACGGAGTACGCGGGCCGCCGCATGTCGAACAGCGCCCGCGCGTACTCCTCCGTCTGCAACAGGCCGTGCATGTTGTGGTTGCCGTACGCGCCGAGCTCGACCGCTTCCGCCTCCAGTTTCGCCAGATCACGGACCTTCTTCGGGTACCGCGCCTCCTCCACGTCCTTCTTCATCGCGGAGATCTTGCCGCCCGCGCCCAGGACCTCGTCCGCGCGGTCCAGGTACTCCGGCTTGGGGATGCGCCGGCCGCGTTCCACCGCCGAGACCATTTCCTCGCCGTACCCGATCGCCGCACCAAACTCGACCTGCCGCAGACCCGCAGCCTCGCGCCAGAGCTTGAGCTGGCGGCTCACCGCCTTGAGCACCGCACCGGAGTCGTCCTCCAGGCCCGTGTCCCAGCCGGGGCCGTCCGCCCCGTCCGTCGTGTAGTCCGTACTGTCGCCGCCCATACCGACACCCACCTCCGACGTGCCCGCGCGCCCGACGCCTCGTACGGGCCGGACAGGACCGGGCCGCGACCGGACAGTCACTGTCCGTATATGCGTCGTCGCTGTTCAGCGTAGATGCGTCCCGCCACGCTGGGTGATGTGAATCGAGAAATCACCCAAACCCATGCCGGAACGCGGCAGTACGCCGTCCAGCTCTCCGCCACCCGCCGGGGCGCCCGGCTCGCGCGGTTGCTCGCGACCGAGCAACTGCGCTCCTGGGGCCTCCCGTTGGAGAACGCCGCCCTTGTCGTCGCCGAGCTGGCTACGAACGCCACGACTCACGGCCGCGTGCCGGGGCGGGACTTCCGGCTCACGCTCACCGTCACCGCCACCGACACACTCCGTATCGAGGTGACCGACGCACGCGGTGATCGGCTGCCGGCGGCTCAGGCGCCCGGCGACGGAGAGTCGGGGCGCGGGCTGCTGCTCGTCGACGCGCTCGCGGACCGCTGGGGAGTTGCGTCCGGGCCGCTGCCCTGCAAGACGGTGTGGGCCGAGATCAGTTTCGTGCGCTGACTCGTTCCCTCTGCCACCGGCGGCGCGAGGGGCTGGCGGCTAAGCTCGACGTATGAGCGTGGCCTCCGACCACTATCCAGAACTGCACCGCCTGATTGACAGGCTGCGACCAGAGCAGGCCGAGGCGGTGCGGTCCGTGGTGCTGCAACTCGTCGTCGACAACACACCAGCGCCCGAACCTGCCGCGCCCACCGAAGCCCAGCGACGCCGACGGCTTTCCTTCGGTGGGGCCATCGAGGCAGAGCCGGATCTGGCGACGCGCTCATCCGACATTCTCCGCGAGGAGCTGGGCGGCACCGATCAGTGATCATCTGCGACACGGGGCCGATCGTCGCCGCGTTCAACTCCAAGGACGCCCGCCACTCGGGGCTACCTCCTGGCAACACGCGGCGGCACACGAGCTGAAGCGATGTTTCTGCGCGCCCTGGCATCCGATGAGCTGCGTCTCGTCCCGCTAATGTGTGAAGACCTCTCGCGCATGGTCGACCTGGTCGAGCAGTACGCCGATCTCCCGCTCGGAGCGGCCGACGCGTCGGTGATCGCGGTTGCCGAGCGACTGAGAGCGAGCGACATCGCCACCATCGATCTGCGGCACTTTCGTATCGTGCGCCCCCGGCATGTCAGCGCGCTCACGCTGCTTCCTTGAGCACTCGCGGACTTCTGGACCGGGTCGCGGTGTGCCGCGACCCGGTGGGCCGCGTCGTGGGGCGGCGCGACATCTAAAACTTTCAATCCGGCGGAGCAAAAGACCCTTCCCAACCCCACCAGCCTCCCGTCACCCACACGGGTGGCGTTCGCCAACTGGGCTGGCTTCGCTGCCGGTTGCCTGGCATATGCTCGCCCCGACAACCACAGACATGCGACGGCCCCCGCCGGGACTGGCATCCCGAACGAGGGCCTGACCAACGAGGAAGAAGCAGCTTCCCGATGGATGTTCAGCACCTTAGCGCGCGTTCGCGCGCCTCGTCCGGTGATCGTCGGGCTGCCACCCGTTCCGGCGTCGTTCACGCCAACACCCGGCACACCAGCCGCTACACCGTCGTCGGCAACCACCTCAGCCAGCACCGCGAACTGACCCTGGTCGCGATCGGGCTCGCCGTACACATCCAGTCACTGCCCGCCGGGGCCCGTATCGGCATCAAGTTCCTCGCGGCTCGGTTCCCGGAGAGCGAGGCGCGTATCGCCTCCGCCCTGCGGGAGCTGGAGGCCTGCGGCTACCTGAAGCGGTCGCGGGAGCGGCTGCCCAACGGCCGGATCGTCACCCGTACGGTGTCCTGCAACCAGCCGGGAGCACGCCCCGCCGCCGCTGCCCCGTCCCGGCCCCGGCGGCCGAAGGCGGCCCGGCCCGCGCCCGTCGGCGTACCCGTGGAGCAGCAGCCGGCGCCGCCGCCGGAACCCGCTCCGGCCCCGGCCTCCGCCGCCGCCGCGCCACGACGCGTGACTCCACCGCTCCCCGAGCCACTGACCGAGGACCCAGTACGCGACAGGGTCGCCGTCGACCTCCTCGCGCGCCTGCGCCAGGACGACCCGCGCCTGACGCTCGCCGAGCGGGACGTGCACCGGCTGGCCCCCGGTGTCGCCGCCTGGCTGGAACGCAGCGCCGCTCCCGAGGCCGTGCGCCAAGCCCTGACCACGGGCCTGCCGGAGCAGCCGACCAGCCCAGCGGGCCTGATCGCGCACCGGCTGACCGAGCTGATGCCGGGGCCGCTCCCGCCCGAACCCGTCGTCGTACGACCGGATCCGTTCCAGGACTGCGAGGGCTGCGACCGCCCCTTCCGCGCCCCGGAACCCGGCCGCTGCCGCGACTGCCGCCCGGTCGTTCCGGGGGCCGCCTAGCATGAAGGTGACGACCCTTCTTGCCCGGGGACACCGACCACGAGGAGCGAGCGCCATGACCATCGCCCCGGACGACGCACGGCGAGACTCCCGCCAGTACCAGGTGATGCGGGAGTTCGTTCAGGCCATGGACGACACCCTTCCCGGCAAATTCGAGATCACCAAGGAAGGGATCGTCCACGACATGATGTCGCCCGCAAAGCCGCATGAGCTCACCACGCTGCGCGTGCGGAGGCGTCTTGAGAAGGTCCTGCCGGAAGAGCTCGTAGCCCACACGGGGACGCCGGATATGGAAGAGGCGGCAGAGGGCATCATGCGTCATCCCGACGTCATGGTGATCGCCGAGGCGGACATGGAGGGCGAGGGGTCCTTCGACCCCCGCACGCTCATCGCCGCGATCGAGGTCGTGTCCCGGTCCAACCCGGACAACGACTGGGTCGGCAAGATGCGCGACTATCCGCTGCTCGGAATCCCGGTGTACGCGATCTTTGATCCTCGTACGGGTGCCGGAGCTGTGCTGTCCGACATCCACCCGACACCGGACGGTCCCCGGTACGCGACCCGGAAGGACTTCGTCTACGGCGAGGGCGTCACCATCGGCGAGTGGACGATCTCGACGGAGCAGTTGCCGCGCTACCCGTAGCCGCACCGCTCACAGCCGCCTGGCGCGGCGACGTCGCTTGGCGACCACGAAGCCAACGGTCAGAGCGGCGGCACCGGCCGCCAGCCCGAGGCCGTACAAGGTCTCGGCGGTACTGCTGCCGCCTGCGGCCGTACTGCCCGTGCCGCCCCTGACCCCGAGAGTGGGGGACGCAGTGGGCTGAACGGGTGAGGGAGTGGGCGTGGCTGTAGCCGTCGCTGGGGCTGTGGCGGTGGCCGTGGTCGGCACGGGGGCCGGGATTGTGGCTGTGACGGTGGCTGTGGCCGGCGCCGGTGGCGTGGCTGTGGCTGTGCCGACTTCGCCCCTGCTGGGCAGCGCCTCGCACGCCACGCCGTCGTCCTCCCCCTGGTCCTCGGCCAGCCCGTGCGGGTCACTGGGGTCCCGGTTGTACTCCGCCTGCGCCTCCTCCTGGAAGGCGAAGTCGCTGCAGTCGAGGTCGGGCTGCGCGTAGGAAACGCCGGACAGCGGTACGGAGGCGGCGGCAGCCAGTACCACGGCTGCTGCGGCAGTACGAAGATTCATTTCTCGAACGTAAGCAAGGTGATCTTTCCCTGCCACTCGACTGTGGCAGACAGCGTCACCGGCTGACGCGCCGACGAACCGGCTTGCCCGGCCGAGGCAACCCCGACGCCCGAACAGCCGTCTAGTCCAGCGCGGCCGGTCCCCCGGGGGGTGGGATCGGCGCCTTAAGCGATCGACGGATGTACGCGCGGCGCGAGCAACGCCCGCTGCGGGGGAAGCGGACGGAGCGCGGCGCGTGACCAGCACGACCGGACGGGGGCCTGCTGCTGCCTGCCCCCAGGACGCCACCACACCGGGCCCCACCAGGCGCGCTCTGGTCGCGTCCGCCGCCGCCCTCACCGCCGGCCTCGCCCTCACCTCGTGCTCCGTCCCCGCCCCGCGCCGCAAGGGCCCCGCCGCCGACCCGGTCCCCGGCAAGCAGATATCCAGCCCCCGGCACGCACTGCTGATGCAGATACTCGCCCACCCGGACGACGACCTGTACTTCATGAACCCGGACACCCGGCAGACGCTGGACTCCGGCGTCCCGCTGGTCTGCGTGTACGTCACCGCCGGTGAGGCCAATGGCGTCAACCGGATACCCGGCGCGGGTCCGCAGCCCGCCGACCGGACGGCGTACTCCTCCGCCCGCCATCAGGGACTGCGTCAGGCGTACGCCGTCCTCCTGGGCCTCCCCCGGTTCACCACGTGGCAGAAGTCCGTGACCACCCTGCGCGGGGACCACAAAGCCGAGCTGAACACCCTCGTCAACGGCGACCGCCGCGTCGAGCTGATCTTCCTCAACCTGGCCATGCACACCTCATGGGGGCGCATGGGTCTACCCAGCCTCTGGGAGGCGCGCGGGCTCTCCCTCCGTACCGTCGTGGCGGACGACTCGCCCCTGGAGAAGGCCGGTTCGTACAACTACGACGGGCTCATCGACGTACTCGCGGGACTGCTGGAGCGCTACCGGCCCACGGTCGTGCACACCCTCGACCCGGACCCCGACATCCAGCACAGC
This sequence comes from Streptomyces sp. ISL-100, assembly GCF_018614615.1. Lineage (GTDB taxonomy): Bacteria > Actinomycetota > Actinomycetes > Streptomycetales > Streptomycetaceae > Streptomyces. The sequence continues at coordinate 35,336 of NZ_JAGGOK010000037.1, forward strand.
GACGAGGCCACGCGGCGCCGCGACAGTGAGCAGCCCGGGTACTCCGACCACGCCGACCACACCGCGGTCGCGTCGTTCGCCTGGGCGGCGATGATCCGGCGCGTCGCCGAGGCGACGGAGGGCGGCGGTGACGTGCCCGGCTTCGTCGCCACGTCCTTCCGCGGCTACTACAACCGCCACTGGCCGAAGAACCTCTCCGAGCCGGTGCTCAGGGAGAAGGCGTCCCACCTCGTCCCGTACGGCGGCGCTCCCGACTGGGAGTGCGGGAACGCGGCGGGCTGCGGCGACTACAACGTCGGCGGCGACCGCCCGCTCACCAACCGCAAGGGCTGGGTCCGCTCCACCCACTACCGCTACCCCGGCGCCCGCCCGGTCGTCGCCGCCGGCCCCGACGGGCGTCTGGCGGCGTACGGCGTGCTGGGCCTGCGGGTCGCACGCTGGCGCGAGACGGCGCCCGGCAGCGGCGCGTGGGGCGCGCCGGACGACCTCGGCGGCGGGCCACTGGCGCCCGTGCTGGGCGCGGCGACCCTGCGGGAGGGCCGCCAGCTCCTGTTCGGCCTGCGGTTCTCCGCGCTGGCCGGCCATGGCGCGGCGAATACCCGCGAGATCGTACTGCTCGAACAGCGCAAGGCCGGCGGCGAGTTCGGCGCCTGGACGGGTCTCGGCAATCCAGAAACGGACCACGACCGGGGCCGCCGCATCGGCTCCCCCGTGGCGGTGGCGACCCCCGACGGCCGGGTCCACCTCTTCGTACGGAACGCGGACAACGGCATCAGTACGCGCGTCCGGAGCACTGCCGGCCGCTGGAACGCCTGGCGCGACCTCGGCGGCGGCGAGATCCAGGACGGCCTGGCCACGGCGGTGGACGGCGGCGGCCGTGTCCACGTTTTCGCGGCGGGGCACGACACCGTGCACCACTGGACGCAGGACGCGCCCGGCAGGCCCGTAGGCCCGCGCCCCGTCACCGGCCTGCCCACCCCGGGTGGCTCCCTCACCACCCTCACCGCCCCCGACGGCGGCATAGAACTGATCTACCGCCGCCCCGCCACGTCCCGCCTCATCACGGCCCGAGTCGGCGGCAGCAGGCCGGTAGGGCTGCGCTTCAACGGTTACGGCGCGGTGGGCGCCGCATCCGCCCCCACGGGACCGGTTCTCCTGGGCCGCGACCGCAAGGGCCGGGCGCAGCTGCTGGCAGAGGGCCGCCTGATCCGCCGCGAGGGCACGCCGGCCTCCCTTGAGGGCCCGACCCTCCACCTCGGCCCGAAGGGCCCGGTAGTGGTCGGCCTGGGCCCGGACGCGACCCCGTGGCTCTGGCGCCCCTAGGAGGACTGCCGCAACGCGGCACTATCCGCCACCGCACGACAGAAGGGCCCCCGCACCGCCGCGAACGACGGAGCAGGGGCCCTTCTTTGGTGCTCGTGCAGGAGCAACCAGGTCAGACCAACAAACTACTTGTTGATCTTGGTGACCTGGCCGGCGCCGACGGTCCGGCCACCCTCACGGATGGCGAACTTGAGGCCCTCTTCCATGGCAACCGGCTGAATCAGGTTGACCGTCATGATGGTGTTGTCACCAGGCATGACCATCTCGGTGCCCTCGGGGAGGGTCACAACGCCCGTTACGTCCGTCGTACGGAAGTAGAACTGCGGGCGGTAGTTGTTGAAGAAGGGGGTGTGACGGCCACCCTCGTCCTTCGACAGGATGTAGGCCTGGGCCTCAAACTCGGTGTGCGGCGTAACCGAACCGGGCTTGATGATGACCTGGCCGCGCTCGACGTCCTCGCGCTTGATGCCACGGAGGAGGAGGCCGACGTTCTCGCCCGCCTGACCCTCATCCAGCAGCTTGCGAAACATCTCGATGCCCGTGACCGTGGTGGTGGTCTTCTCTTCCTTGATGCCCACAATGTCAACAGTCTCGTTGACCTTGAGGATGCCACGCTCGATACGACCGGTGACGACCGTGCCACGACCGGTGATCGTGAAGACGTCCTCGATCGGCATCAGGAACGGCTTGTCGACGTCGCGCTCGGGCTGCGGGATCGACTCGTCGACGGCCTTCATCAGGTCGAGGACGGTCTGGCCCCACTCGGCGTCGCCCTCGAGCGCCTTGAGCGCCGAGACCTTGACGACCGGGAGGTCGTCGCCCGGGAACTCGTACTCGGAGAGGAGCTCACGAACCTCGAGCTCGACGAGCTCCAGGATCTCCTCGTCGTCCACCATGTCGGCCTTGTTCAGGGCGACAACGATGTACGGCACGCCTACCTGGCGGGCCAGGAGCACGTGCTCCTTGGTCTGCGGCATCGGGCCGTCGGTGGCCGCGACCACGAGGATGGCGCCGTCCATCTGCGCCGCACCCGTGATCATGTTCTTGATGTAGTCCGCGTGACCGGGGCAGTCGACGTGCGCGTAGTGACGCGACTCCGTCTGGTACTCGACGTGCGCGATCGAGATCGTGATACCGCGCTGGCGCTCCTCAGGAGCCTTGTCGATCTGGTCGAAGGCCGAGGCCTCGTTCAGGGTCGGGTACGCGTCATGCAGCACCTTGGTAATCGCCGCGGTCAGCGTCGTCTTACCGTGGTCAATGTGACCGATGGTGCCGATGTTGACGTGCGGCTTAGTCCGCTCGAACTTCGCCTTCGCCACTGGGTCCTCCTGGAGTGGTTCTGTACGCCTTGCTTCATCGGCGCCAGGTGATCTTTGCTGGGGTGCCAACCGCCGGGATTCTCACACACGGGTCGCGGGGAGAGCCCCGGCGGTTGGGTCAAGCCTAAAGCGTCAACTCGGGGGAGTTACTCGCCCTTGGCCTTCGCGATGATCTCCTCGGCGACGTTCCGCGGAACCTCGGCGTAGGAGTCGAACTGCATCGAGTAGCTTGCGCGACCCGAGGTCTTGCTGCGGAGGTCTCCGACGTAGCCGAACATCTCCGAGAGGGGCACGAGGCCCTTCACGACGCGAGCGCCGCTGCGCTCCTCCATGGCCTGAATCTGGCCACGGCGGGAATTGAGGTCGCCGATCACATCGCCCATGTAGTCCTCGGGCGTGGTGACCTCGACGGCCATCATCGGCTCGAGGAGCACGGGAGAGGCCTTGCGGGCACCCTCCTTGAACGCCTGCGAACCGGCGATCTTGAAGGCGAGCTCCGAGGAGTCGACCTCGTGGTAACCACCGTCGAGAAGGGTGACGCGAACGCCGACCATCTCGTAGCCGGCCAGGATGCCGAACTGCATGGCTTCCTGCGCGCCCGCGTCCACCGAGGGGATGTACTCCCTGGGGATGCGGCCACCGGTGACCTTGTTGACGAACTCGTACGAGGCGTCGCCACCCTCGATGGGCTCAAGGGCGATCTGCACCTTCGCGAACTGGCCGGTACCACCAGTCTGCTTCTTGTGCGTGTAGTCGATACGCTCGACGGCCTTGCGGATCGTCTCGCGGTAAGCGACCTGGGGCTTGCCGACGTTCGCCTCGACGCGGAACTCTCGCTTCATGCGGTCGACAAGAACCTCGAGGTGAAGCTCGCCCATACCGCCGATGACGGTCTGGCCGGTCTCCTCGTTGGTGTGCACCTGGAAGGAGGGGTCCTCCTCCGAGAGACGCTGGATGGCTACACCCAGCTTCTCCTGGTCACCCTTGGACTTGGGCTCGATCGCGACCTCGATGACCGGCGCCGGGAAGTCCATGGACTCCAGGATCACCGGGTTCTTCTCGTCGCAGAGCGTCTCACCGGTGGTGGTCTGCTTCAGGCCCATGACGGCGATGATGTCACCGGCGCCCACCGACGCGATCTCCTCACGCTTGTTCGCGTGCATGCGGTAGATCTTGCCGATGCGCTCCCTCTTGCCCTTGACCGAGTTCAGCACGGAGCTGCCGGCCTCGAGGCGGCCCGAGTAAACCCGGACGAAGGTGAGCTTGCCGAGGTGCGGGTCGCTCATGATCTTGAATGCAAGACCGGAGAACGGCTCGTCGTCGGCCGGCTTGCGCTGGACGACCTTCTCGGGGTCCTTGACGTCGTGGCCCTCAATGGCCTCGACGTCCAGGGGGGAAGGCAGGTAGCGCACGACCGCGTCGAGCAGGGGCTGAACGCCCTTGTTCTTGAACGCGGTGCCACAGAACACCGGGGTGACGGTGACGGAGTCGGCGCTGCCCTTGGAGGCGAGGGTGATACGACGGATGGCGGCGTACAGCTGCTCCACCGTCGGCTCCTGGCCGTCGAGGTACAGCTCCATCATCTCGTCGTCGTGCTCGGCCACAGCCTCAAGGAGCTTGCCGCGGTACTCGTTGGCAGCCTCGATGTGGGTGTCCGGGATGTCGACGGTGTCGTACATCTCGCCCTTGGCGGCCTCGGCGGACCAGACAAAGGCCTTCATCGTCACGAGGTCGACGACGCCCTTGAAGTCTGCTTCAGCACCGATGGGGAGCTGCATGACCAGCGGAACCGCACCGAGGCGGTCGACGATCATGTCGACGCAGCGGTGGAACTCGGCGCCGGTGCGGTCGAGCTTGTTGACGAAGCAGATACGCGGCACGCCGTAGCGGTCCGCCTGACGCCAGACAGTCTCGGACTGCGGCTCGACGCCCGCCACACCGTCGAACACGGTGACGGCACCGTCGAGGACGCGGAGCGAACGCTCCACCTCGACGGTGAAGTCGACGTGACCGGGGGTGTCAATGATGTTGATCGTGTGATCAACCTCATTGAGCGGCCAGTGACAGGTCGTCGCGGCAGACGTGATCGTGATGCCGCGCTCCTGCTCCTGCTCCATCCAGTCCATGGTGGCTGCGCCATCGTGGACTTCACCGATCTTGTAAGACACACCGGTGTAGAAGAGGATCCGCTCGGTGGTGGTCGTCTTGCCCGCGTCGATGTGGGCCATGATCCCAATGTTGCGGACCTTGGCCAGGTCAAGCGAAGTGGTGGCCATAAGGCTCAATCTTCTCTCGGTCTCGATGTGGGTAGCGACTACCAGCGGTAGTGCGCGAAGGCCTTGTTCGACTCGGCCATCTTGTGGGTGTCCTCGCGCTTCTTGACGGCAGCGCCAAGACCGTTGGAGGCGTCGAGCAGCTCGTTCATGAGGCGCTCGGTCATGGTCTTCTCGCGGCGGGCGCGGGAGTAACCCACGACCCAGCGCAGCGCGAGGGTGGCCGCACGACCGGGCTTGACCTCGATCGGCACCTGGTACGTCGCGCCACCGACACGGCGGGACTTGACCTCGAGCGAGGGCTTGACGTTCTCAAGCGCGCGCTTCAGCGTGATGACCGGGTCGTTGCCGGTCTTCTCGCGGAGGCCTTCCATGGCGCCGTAAACGATGCGCTCGGCGGTGGAACGCTTGCCGTCAAGCAGAATCTTGTTGATCAGCGACGTGACAAGAGGAGAGCTGTAGACCGGGTCAATGATGACCGGGCGCTTCGGGGCGGGGCCCTTACGAGGCATTCTTACTTCTCCTTCTTGGCGCCGTAGCGGCTGCGGGCCTGCTTGCGGTTCTTGACACCCTGGGTGTCGAGCGAACCGCGGATGATCTTGTAGCGAACACCCGGCAGGTCCTTCACACGGCCACCACGCACGAGCACGATGGAGTGCTCCTGCAGGTTGTGTCCCTCACCCGGGATGTAAGCAGTGACTTCGATCCCGCTGGTCAGACGCACACGCGCGACCTTACGCAGGGCCGAGTTCGGCTTCTTCGGGGTGGTCGTGAACACACGCGTGCAGACGCCGCGACGCTGAGGGGAACCCTCAAGTGCGGGCGTCTTGTTCTTCTCGACCTTGTCCTGTCGGCCCTTGCGGACCAGCTGCTGGATCGTAGGCACTACTTCTCCGGTTTCTGTGTGCCGATCACTGTGAAACTAACCTGGAACACCTCCGACCCACGCGGTCGGGTGTGTCGAACACTGGAAGCCTCCACCGAAATGGAGAAGTCACAGGTTGCGGCGTGCTTTTCTACCCCGGCTCCCTTAGCGGACATAAGCACGCAGTGGAGCCAGGACACACCCCAGGCACAAGGTCTGACTGTACCTACCTCATTGACTCCGGTCAAAACAAATGCCGTCCACCCCAACACACCGGACTTCCCGAGCTCTGTCCGCAGGCCGGCCGGCCATTGGGCGGCCCGCGAACGGCCCGCAGAAAGGCACTCGGAAGGCGCACAGCCCGCCAACGCCGCAGGGCGGCCACCCCGAAGGGTGACCGCCCTGTGGACGTACTGACACGCACTCTTACTGGTTGTACGGACCGTAGTCGTAGTCCTCCAGCGGGACGGCCTGGCCGGAGCCGGTGCCGAACGGCGAGTAGTCGATGTCGTCGTAGCCGACGGCCGAGTACATCGCGGCCTTGGCCTCCTCGGTGGGCTCCACCCGGATGTTGCGGTAGCGGGACAGGCCCGTACCGGCCGGGATGAGCTTACCGATGATGACGTTCTCCTTGAGGCCGATCAGGGAGTCGGACTTGGCGTTGATCGCCGCGTCCGTCAGAACCCTGGTCGTCTCCTGGAAGGACGCCGCCGACAGCCACGACTCGGTCGCCAGCGAGGCCTTGGTGATACCCATCAGCTGCGGACGGCCGGAGGCCGGGTGGCCGCCTTCCGTGACCACACGACGGTTCTCGCCCTCGAAGCGGCCGCGCTCGACGAGCTCGCCCGGAAGCAGCTCGGCGTCGCCCGACTCGATGATCGTCACGCGGCGCAGCATCTGCCGGATGATGATCTCGATGTGCTTGTCGTGGATCGACACACCCTGGCTGTTGTAGACCTTCTGGACTTCGCCGACCAGGTGGACCTGGACCGCGCGCTGACCGAGGATCCGCAGCACGTCGTGCGGGTTGGTGGCACCCACGGTGAGCTTCTGGCCCACCTCGACGTGGTCGCCCTCGCCCACGAGCAGACGGGCACGCTTCGAGATCGGGAACGCCGTCTCGTCGCTGCCGTCGTCCGGGGTGACGACGATCTTCTTGGTCTTCTCGGTCTCCTCGATACGGATGCGGCCGGCCGCCTCCGAGATCGGGGCGACACCCTTGGGCGTACGAGCCTCGAAGAGCTCGACGACACGGGGCAGACCCTGGGTGATGTCGTCACCGGCCACACCACCGGTGTGGAAGGTACGCATCGTCAGCTGGGTACCGGGCTCACCGATGGACTGGGCGGCGATGATGCCGACCGCCTCACCGATGTCGACCAGCTTGCCGGTGGCGAGCGAGCGTCCGTAGCAGAAGGCACAGGTGCCGACCGCGGACTCACAGGTCAGGACCGAGCGGGTCTTGACCTCCTCGACGCCGTGCATGACCAGCTGGTCGATGAGCACGTCACCGAGGTCGACATTGGCCGGCGCGATGACCTTGCCGTCAATGACTACGTCCTCGGCGAGCATGCGTGCGTACACGCTGGTCTCGACGTCGTCCGTCTTGCGCAGGATGCCGTCGGCACCCTTCGACGCGATCTTCAGCTTGAGGCCGCGGTCGGTGCCACAGTCCTCCTCGCGGATGATCACGTCCTGCGAGACGTCCACCAGACGGCGGGTCAGGTAACCCGAGTCGGCGGTACGCAGGGCGGTGTCGGCGAGACCCTTACGGGCACCGTGGGTGGAGATGAAGTACTCCAGCACGGACAGACCCTCACGGAACGACGCCTTGATCGGACGAGGAATCGTCTCGTTCTTGGCGTTCGACACCAGACCACGCATACCGGCGATCTGACGCATCTGCATCATGTTTCCTCGGGCACCCGAGTCAACCATCATGAAGATGGGGTTCGTCTTGGGGAAGTTCGCGTTCATCGCCTCGGCAACCTCATTGGTCGCCTTGGTCCAGATCGCGATGAGCTCCTGAGTGCGCTCTTCCTTGGTGATGAGACCGCGCTCGTACTGCTTCTGGACCTTCTCGTCCAGCGCCTCGTAGCCCTTGACGATGGCCTTCTTGGCCTCGGGCACGACGACGTCGGAGATGGCCACGGTGACGCCCGAACGGGTCGCCCAGTGGAAGCCGGCCGCCTTCAGGTTGTCGAGCGTCGCCGCCACGATCACCTTGGGGTAGCGCTCCGCCAGGTCGTTGACGATCTCGGAGAGCTGCTTCTTGCCCACCGAGTAGTCGACGAACGGGTAGTCCTCGGGCAGCAGCTCGTTGAAGAGCGCGCGGCCCAGCGTCGTACGCAGCCGGAAGCTGTCGCCCTGCTGGAACTCCTGCTCGCCCTCCTCGGCAACCGGCGGCACCCAGCCACGCGGCGGGATGGTGCCCACCGGGAAACGGATGTCGACCTTCGCCTGGAGCGAGAGCTCGCGGTTGTCGAACGCCATGGTCGCCTCGGCGGTCGAGCCGAAGCTACGGCCCTCACCGATGACCTTGCGCTCTTCCTCGTCGGTCGTGAGGAAGAACAGGCCCAGCACCATGTCCTGGGTCGGCATGGTGACGGGACGACCGTCGGCCGGCTTCAGGATGTTGTTCGAGGACAGCATCAGGATGCGGGCCTCGGCCTGCGCCTCCGCGGAGAGCGGCAGGTGCACGGCCATCTGGTCACCGTCGAAGTCCGCGTTGAACGCGGTGCAGACGAGCGGGTGAATCTGGATGGCCTTGCCCTCGACCAGCTGCGGCTCGAAGGCCTGGATGCCGAGGCGGTGCAGCGTCGGCGCACGGTTCAGCAGAACCGGGTGCTCGGCGATGACCTCTTCCAGCACGTCGTAAACGACGGTCCGGCCACGCTCGACCATGCGCTTCGCCGACTTGATGTTCTGCGCGTGGTTGAGGTCAACCAGGCGCTTCATCACGAACGGCTTGAAGAGCTCCAGCGCCATGGCCTTGGGCAGACCACACTGGTGCAGCTTCAGCTGCGGGCCGACGACGATCACGGAACGCGCGGAGTAGTCCACACGCTTACCGAGAAGGTTCTGACGGAATCGACCCTGCTTGCCCTTGAGCATGTCGCTCAGGGACTTCAGCGGGCGGTTACCGGGACCGGTGACCGGACGGCCACGACGACCGTTGTCGAACAGCGCGTCAACGGCCTCCTGAAGCATGCGCTTCTCGTTGTTGACGATGATCTCGGGAGCACCGAGGTCGAGAAGCCGCTTCAGACGGTTGTTGCGGTTGATCACACGGCGGTACAGGTCGTTCAGGTCGGAGGTCGCGAAGCGGCCACCGTCCAGCTGCACCATCGGGCGAAGGTCCGGCGGGATGACCGGGACGCAGTCGAGCACCATGCCCTTGGGGCTGTTGGAGGTCTGCAGGAAGGCAGACACGACCTTCAGCCGCTTCAGCGCACGGGTCTTCTTCTGGCCCTTGCCGGTACGGATGATCTCGCGAAGCCGCTCGGCCTCTTCGTCGAGGTCGAAGGACTCCAGGCGCTTCTGCAGAGCAGCGGCGCCCATCGAGCCGTCGAAGTACGTACCGAAGCGGTCGCGCAGCTCGCGGTAGAGCAGCTCGTCGCCCTCGAGGTCCTGGACCTTGAGGTTCTTGAAGCGGCTCCATACCTCGTCGAGACGGTCGATCTCGCGCTGCGCACGGTCGCGCAGCTGCTTCATCTCACGCTCGGCACCTTCGCGCACCTTGCGGCGTACGTCGGCCTTGGCGCCCTCGGCCTCGAGCTCGGCCAGGTCGGTCTCGAGCTTCTTGGCGCGGGCTTCGAGGTCGGAGTCGCGACGGTTCTCGACCTGCTGACGCTCTACGGAGACGTGCGCCTCCAGCGACGGCAGGTCACGCGTGCGGCGCTCCTCGTCCACGAACGTGATCATGTACGCGGCGAAGTAGATGACCTTCTCGAGGTCCTTCGGCGCGAGGTCCAGCAGGTAGCCAAGGCGCGACGGGACGCCCTTGAAGTACCAGATGTGGGTGACGGGTGCGGCCAGCTCAATGTGGCCCATCCGCTCACGACGCACCTTGGCGCGAGTGACCTCGACGCCGCAGCGCTCGCAGATGATGCCCTTGAAGCGGACACGCTTGTACTTACCGCAGTAGCACTCCCAGTCCCGGGTCGGGCCGAAGATCTTCTCGCAGAAGAGTCCGTCCTTCTCGGGCTTGAGCGTGCGGTAGTTGATGGTCTCCGGCTTCTTCACTTCGCCGTGCGACCAGGTCCGGATGTCGTCCGCGGTGGCGAGGCCGATCCGCAGCTCGTCGAAGAAGTTGACGTCGAGCACTTGTCGTCAATCCCTCTTTCGGGGTCGAGAGTCAATCATGGTCTGAACGGGTCCGGGGAGAGCCGGCCGCCGCGGTGAAGCAGCGGCCGGACAACCCGTCAGACCTCTTCGACGCTGCTCGGCTCGCGCCGGGACAGGTCGATACCGAGCTCTTCCGCAGCGCGGAAGACGTCCTCGTCGGTGTCGCGCATCTCGATGGACATGCCGTCCGAGGACAGCACCTCCACGTTGAGGCACAGGGACTGCATCTCCTTGATGAGCACCTTGAAGGACTCGGGGATGCCGGGCTCAGGAATGTTCTCGCCCTTGACGATGGCCTCGTAGACCTTCACGCGGCCGGTGACGTCGTCGGACTTGATGGTCAGCAGTTCCTGGAGGGCGTAAGCGGCGCCATAAGCCTCAAGCGCCCACACCTCCATCTCACCGAAGCGCTGGCCACCGAACTGGGCCTTACCACCCAGCGGCTGCTGGGTGATCATCGAGTACGGACCGGTCGAACGAGCGTGCAGCTTGTCGTCGACCAGGTGGTGGAGCTTGAGGATGTACATGTAGCCGACCGAGACCGGCTCCGGGAAAGGCTCACCCGAGCGGCCGTCGAACAGGTTGGCCTTGCCCGAGGGCTGCACCATCCTGTTGCCGTCGCGGTTCGGGATCGTGGACTCGAAGAGACCCGAGATCTCGTCCTCGCGGGCACCGTCGAAGACCGGGGTGGCGACGTTGGTGCCGGGAGCGACCTCGTCGGCCCCGATCACCTTCAGGCGCTCCATCCAGTCCTCGCCGCCCTCGACCTTCCAGCCCTGACTGGCGAGCCAGCCCAAGTGGATTTCGAGGACCTGTCCCGGGTTCATTCGGGACGGGACACCCAGCGGGTTGAGGATGATGTCGACCGGGGTGCCGTCCTCCAGGAACGGCATGTCCTCGATCGGCAGGATCTTCGAGATGACGCCCTTGTTGCCGTGACGGCCGGCGAGCTTGTCACCATCGGTGATCTTGCGCTTCTGCGCGACGTAGACGCGAACCAGCTGGTTCACACCCGGCGGCAGCTCGTCGCCCTCTTCGCGGTCGAAGACGCGGACACCGATGATCTTGCCGACCTCGCCGTGCGGAACCTTCAGCGAGGTGTCGCGCACCTCGCGCGCCTTCTCACCGAAGATCGCGCGCAGCAGGCGCTCTTCCGGCGTCAGCTCGGTCTCACCCTTGGGCGTGACCTTGCCGACGAGGATGTCACCGGCGACGACCTCGGCACCGATACGGATGATGCCGCGCTCGTCGAGGTCCGCGAGGACCTCTTCGGAGACGTTCGGAATGTCCCGGGTGATCTCCTCCGGGCCGAGCTTGGTGTCACGGGCGTCGACCTCGTGCTCCTCGATGTGAATCGAGGAGAGGACGTCGTCCTGCACCAGACGCTGGCTGAGGATGATCGCGTCTTCGTAGTTGTGGCCCTCCCACGGCATGAACGCCACGAGCAGGTTCTTGCCGAGCGCCATCTCACCCTGCTGGGTGGCCGGCCCGTCGGCGAGGACCTGGCCCTCGACGACCCGGGCGCCCTCGTCCACGACAACCTTCTGGTTGACCGAGGTGCCCTGGTTGGAGCGGGAGAACTTCGCGATCCGGTACGTGGTGTACGTACCGTCGTCGTTGGCGACGGTGACGTAGTCCGCGGAAACCTCCTGGACCACACCGTCCTTCTCCGCCTTGATGACGTCACCGGCGTCGACCGCACAGCGGTATTCCATGCCGGTGCCGACGAGCGGCGCCTCGGACGTGATCAGCGGCACGGCCTGACGCATCATGTTCGCGCCCATGAGCGCGCGGTTCGCGTCGTCGTGCTCGAGGAACGGGATCATCGCGGTGGCGACCGACACCATCTGGCGCGGCGAGACGTCCATGTAGTCGACGTCGTCGCCGGGGATGTAGTCGATTTCGCCGCCACGACGGCGGACCAGCACGCGCGACTCGGTGAAGCGCATGTCCTCACCCAGCGTCGCGTTGGCCTGCGCGATGACGAAACGGTCTTCCTCATCGGCGGTCAGGTAGTCGACGTCGTCGGTGACGACACCCTCGACAACCTTGCGGTACGGCGTCTCGACGAAACCGAACGCGTTGACGCGGCCGTACGAGGCGAGCGAACCGATCAGACCGATGTTCGGGCCTTCGGGAGTCTCAATCGGGCACATACGGCCGTAGTGAGACGGGTGCACGTCACGGACCTCGAAGCCGGCCCGCTCACGGGAGAGACCACCCGGGCCAAGCGCCGACAGACGGCGCTTGTGGGTGAGACCCGACAGCGGGTTGTTCTGGTCCATGAACTGCGACAGCTGGCTGGTGCCGAAGAACTCCTTGATGGAGGCGACGACCGGCCGGATGTTGATCAGGGTCTGCGGCGTGATCGCCTCGACGTCCTGAGTCGTCATCCGCTCACGTACGACGCGCTCCATACGAGCCAGACCCGTGCGGACCTGGTTCTGGATGAGCTCGCCGACGTTACGCAGACGACGGTTGCCGAAGTGGTCGATGTCGTCGGTCTCGACGACGATGCTCCGGCCCGACTCGCCGACCGTCTCGACCTCGCCGGCGTGCAGCCGGACCAGGTACTTGATGGTGGCGATGATGTCCTTGCTGGTGAGGACACCGGCATTCAGCGGCTCGTCGGCGCCGAGCTTCTTGTTCACCTTGTAGCGGCCGACCTTCGCGAGGTCGTAGCGCTTCGGGTTGAAGTAGAGGTTCTCGAGCAGCGTCTGAGCAGCCTCACGCGTGGGCGGCTCGCCCGGGCGGAGCTTGCGGTAGATGTCGAGCAGCGCGTCGTCCTGGCCCTGGGTGTGGTCCTTCTCCAGGGTGGCGCGCATGGACTCGTACTCGCCGAACTCTTCGAGGATCTGCTCGGTGGTCCAACCGAGAGCCTTGAGGAGGACGGTCACGGACTGCTTGCGCTTGCGGTCGATGCGGACACCGACCATGTCGCGCTTGTCGATCTCCATCTCCAGCCAGGCACCCCGGGACGGGATGATCTTGGCGGAGAAGATGTCCTTGTCGGACGTCTTGTCGATGGAGGAGTCGAAGTAGACACCCGGCGAGCGGACCAGCTGCGACACCACGACACGCTCGGTGCCGTTGATGACGAAGGTGCCCTTGTTGGTCATGAGCGGGAAATCGCCCATGAAGACCGTCTGGGACTTGATCTCGCCGGTCTCGTTGTTGGTGAACTCTGCGGTGACGAAAAGGGGAGCCGCGAACGTGAAGTCGCGCTCCTTGCACTCGTCGATCGAGTTCTTCGGGGGCTCGAACCGGTGGTCGCGGAACGTCAGCGACATCGACCCGGAGAAGTCCTCGATCGGCGAGATCTCCTCGAAGATCTCTTCCAGACCAGACTTGGTGGGGACGTCCTGTCCGCTCTCGAGAGCGGCCTCGACGCGACCCTTCCAAGCGGCATTACCGAGCAGCCAGTCAAAGCTCTCGGTCTGCAGCGCGAGGAGGTTAGGAACCTCGAGGGGCTCCTTGATCTTTGCAAAGGAGATGCGCAGCGGGGCGGTGCTGGCGCCGTTGTTCGTATTAGAGGTCGAGGCGTTGCGCGAGGCGGCCAAGAGGGGGTCCTTCCGAGGGCTCGGACTCACTACGCGCGTACCGGTCCCAAGCCGGCACAGCGACAGAAATCCCTGGTCGGGGAAGTCGGCCGTCGATGCTCGAGCGAGGGTATGCCCCTGGTGACGGGCAGGAGGCAGCTAACAGGCAGCGCAAAGGGTCAGTGTAGCCACTTGGCCCACTGATGTCCAGTGCGGGTTGTTTGACACCCTCGCTGTACTCAACTCCTGCGGAAAGCCACGCGCGGTATGCGCATATCAGTACTGCCCTCTACGTCGCCGATCCATGCCTCGGATCCGGATCGGTATGACGACGCGTCCTGAGAATTGCGCGCCTCGTGCGGTTCGTCAAGGCCTCCCCCGCTCCCCACAGAGATCGTCACTGGCCACAGCGCCGAACGGCGCACGGCCACCCACGGGACGTACGGCGAAGATCACGATACTCGCCGCAGCGCGAAGAGCAAGGAAGGCGTCCCGGGAACGCTTAAGGGCGACCACCCGAATGGGTGATCGCCCTTAGAACGTGAGCAGCTGAGTCAGAGACTCAACGAGGTCACTTGACCTCGACAGCCGCGCCGGCGGCCTTGAGGGACTCGGCGGCCTTCTCAGCGGCCTCCTTGGCGACCTTCTCGAGGACCGGCTTCGGAGCGCCGTCGACGAGGTCCTTGGCCTCCTTCAGACCCAGCGAGGTCAGCTCACGCACGACCTTGATGACCTGGATCTTCTTGTCGCCGGCACCGGTGAGGATGACGTCGAACTCGTCCTGCTCCTCGACGGCCTCGGCGGCGCCACCGGCGGCACCGCCGACGGGGGCGGCGGCAACCGCGGCAGCGGCGGTGACGTCGAACTTCTCCTCGAAGGCCTTCACGAACTCAGAGAGCTCGATGAGGGTCATCTCTTCGAACTGCGCGAGCAGGTCGGCCTGGGCGAGCTTCGCCATGATGGCGTCCTTCCACTAATTCGGCTGGTGCCGATGTACATGTGAGGCGGGCGTACTTCCGGCCCGCTGCGACCTGCGCCAGACGGCGTCGGTCAAAAAGCGAGCCGAATTACTCGGCACCGCCCTGCTCGGCCTGCTTGGCACGAAGCGCCTCCGCGGTGCGGACGAACTTCGACGGAAGCGCCTTGAACAGCGAGGCAGTCTGGGACTGCTTGCCCTTCATCGCGCCCGCCAGCTTGGCGAGCAGAACCTCGCGGGACTCGAGGTCCGCGAGCTTCTTGATCTCATCGGCGGACAGCGCCTTACCGTCAAGGACACCGCCCTTGATGATCAGGTTGGGGTTCTCCTTGGCGAAGTCACGAAGACCCTTCGCCGACTCCACCGGGTCACCGGTGATGAAGGCAACCGCCGTCGGACCTGCGAACAGGTCGTCCAGCGTGTTGATCCCGGCCTCGTTGGCCGCAATCTTGGTCAGCGTGTTCTTCACCACGGCGTACTGGGCGTTCTCACCGAGCGAACGACGCAGCGTCTTGAGCTGCGCCACGGTGAGACCCCGGTACTCGGTCAGCACGGCGGCGTTCGAGCTACGGAACTGGTCCGCGAGCTCGGCTACCGCGGCAGCCTTGTCGGGCCTTGCCATAGAGCGTCGGCCTCCTTCCGGGTGATGAGGACCGCTCAGAAGGGGCTGGGCAAAACGAAACGCCCCGGCGCAGGCGCACGGGGCGTAGCTCGACCGGCTGTGCTTTCTAAAAAGCGCGTCCGGGAGCTCTCCACGACACCTACGCGGGTCGTCCGCACCTAGCGGATCCTTCGGCCACCGCACCTTCTTGCGAAGACACAGCAACGACCAGCGGTCTTTGGCTTCTGGGGAAGACTACGCGAACAGGTCAGCCACAAGCAAATCGGGCCCCGCGCCTCCCCGGGGGGAGGTACGGGGCCCGATCAGAGCCACTCAGTGACCCGAGCCGTCAGGCTCGGCCCGGCCGTCAGACAGCGGCCGGGTCTTCCTCGACGAGGAGGTTACGCGTGCGGTTCTGGTCCAGCGGGATGCTGGGGCCCATCGTCGTGGCCAGGGCGGCCTTCTTGATGTAGCGGCCCTTGGCGGCGGACGGCTTGAGACGGAGGATCTCCTCCAGCGCCGCGGCGTAGTTCTCGACCAGCTTCGTCTCGTCGAAGGAGACCTTGCCGATGATGAAGTGCAGGTTCGAGTGCTTGTCGACGCGGAACTCGATCTTGCCGCCCTTGATGTCCGTGACAGCCTTCGCCACGTCCGGGGTGACCGTTCCGGTCTTCGGGTTCGGCATCAGACCACGCGGACCGAGCACGCGGCCGAGGCGGCCGACCTTGCCCATGAGGTCCGGGGTGGCGACGACGGCGTCGAAGTCCAGACGACCCTTCGCGACCTCGTCGATGAGCTCGTCGGAGCCGACGATGTCGGCGCCGGCGGCCTCCGCGGCCGCAGCACGGTCACCGGTCGCGAAGACCAGGACCCGGGCGGTCTTGCCGGTGCCGTGCGGCAGGTTCACGGTGCCGCGGACCATCTGGTCGGCCTTGCGCGGGTCGACACCCAGACGCATGGCGACCTCGACGGTGCCGTCGAACTTCGTGGTGGAGGTGTCCTTGGCGATACGGACGGCCTCGAGCGGGGCGTACAGACGCTCCCGGTCGATCTTCGCGTCCGCGCTGCGGAAGTTCTTGCTGCGCTTCACTTCTGCTCCTGTTGGCAGTTACACCATGCGGCTTCCGCCGCGTGGGAGATGGAGTCGTGGTGCGGACCAGCGCTTGGCCCTACCACTGAGGTGCTACGGGGACTTTCAGCCCTCGACCGTGATGCCCATGGAACGGGCGGTGCCGGCGATGATCTTGTCCGCGGCGTCCAGGTCGTTGGCGTTCAGGTCGGGGAGCTTGACCGTCGAGATCTCGCGCACCTGAGCGGCGGTGAGCTTCGCGACCTTGGTCTTGTGGGGCTCGCCCGATCCCTTGTCCACACCTGCGGCCTTGAGGATCAGCTTGGCGGCCGGCGGGGTCTTCGTCACGAAGGTGAAGGAGCGGTCTTCGTAGACCGTGATCTCCACCGGCACGACCATGCCACGCTGCGACTCGGTCGCGGCGTTGTAGGCCTTGCAGAACTCCATGATGTTGACGCCGTGCTGGCCCAGCGCGGGGCCGACCGGCGGAGCCGGGTTGGCCGCGCCGGCGTTGATCTGGAGCTTGATAAGCCCCGTGACCTTCTTCTTCTTGGGAGGCATTGCTCTCTCCGGGTCCTAGTGAGAGTTTCCTGCCATCCGATCACCGGACGGAGGCATACCGCACAACGATAACGGGTATCGCGCTGCGGCTAAAAACCGAGCAGGTCAGACCGGCTGCGAGAGCCGATCTGACCTGGTCGGAAGCGTGAGTCCAGAGAAGATCAGTTCTTCTGGATCTGGTCGAAGCTGAGCTCGACCGGGGTCTCGCGACCGAAGATCTCGACGAGGCCCTTGACCTTCTTGGAGTCGGCGTTGATCTCGTTGATCGTCGCCTGGAGGGTCGCGAAGGGGCCGTCGGTGACGGTGACCGAGTCGCCCACCTCGAAGTCCAGAACCTGGACCTCCATCTTGCGGCTGGGCGCCGGCTTGCCCTCGGCCTCGGCAGCCTCGCGGGCGGCCTTCTCCTCGGCCTCCGGGGCGAGCATCTTGACGATCTCGTCCAGGGTCAGCGGGTACGGGTCGTAGGCGTTGCCGACGAAGCCGGTGACGCCGGGGGTGTTGCGGACAACACCCCAGGACTCGTTGGTGAGGTCCATGCGGACCAGGACGTAACCGGGAAGCTTGTTCTGGCGGACGTTCTTGCGCTCGCCGTTCTTGATCTGAACGATCTCTTCCTCGGGGACTTCAGCCTGGTAGATGAATTCCTCGACGTTCAGCGAAACGGCGCGCTGCTCCAGGTTCGCCTTCACGCGCTTCTCGTACCCGGCGTACGTGTGGATGACGTACCACTCGCCCGGCAGGGTGCGGAGCTCCTCGCGGAGCGCGGCGATCGGGTCGGCCGGAGCCTCGGCCTCGACGGCCTCTTCCTCGGCATCCTCGGCGGACTCGACGTCTCCACCGGACTCGGCGTCGGCGTCGGCCTCGACGACATCCTCGTCGGACTCATCGGACTCAACGTGCACGGCGGACTCTTCCGCCGGCTCGCCCGCAGCGACGTCAGCAGCTTCCGCCTGGTCCTCGTCGGCCGCCTCGACGATGTCGAGCTGGTCCTCGGCGGACTCCTGCGACTCGATGGCGTCGTTCAGGTTCGGGTCAGACACGGTGGCTGCTTCTTCCTGGATACATATGGGTGGAACGGCGAAAGGGGCGCCGGGTGGGGCGCCCTACGCGGGATCAGCCGAAAACGTACTTGACGGCTCGGGCGAAGCCCATGTCGATCACGGTCACAATGCCGATCATGATGACGACGAAGACAATCACCACGGTGGTGTACGTCGTCAGCTGGCTGCGCGTCGGCCATACGACCTTGCGCAGCTCTGCGACGATCTGACGGTAGAAGAGCGCGAGACGGCCCAGGGGGCCCTTCTTGCCGCGCTTGCCGCCTTTACGAGACTTCTTGCTGGAATCCGGCGTCTCGTCCTGGGCATCAGGCATGTCGATGGAGCCCACGGCGTCCGTCACGCTACTCACCTGATTCCGGGTCGTGGCCGTGCCGCGCCCGGTGGAGCCGCACGGCAGTGCATAGAAGTACGTACATGCGCACACATCCTGGCGAAGACGTGTGTAGCAGGGCCGGAGGGACTTGAACCCCCAACCGCTGGTTTTGGAGACCAGTGCTCTACCAATTGAGCTACGACCCTTTGTGGTTCCCCCAACCTACCGCATCCGACCGGGTGCACGGAGTGCGCACGGAGGAGCTGGCGCTGAGGGGCCAACGACGAGTGAGTGTACGTGCTCACAAGCCCGGCGTCGAACAGATACGGCCTGACCACTTCCGGTCCGCGCGGTGTCCGCCCTGCGGGATCCGTGTGCTGAGCGGGTTTGCGGTCTGGGACGATGGCCCGCATGAGCGCTGCAACTCCTCCCACCGAGCGCCGGGTCTCAGCCCGAATCGGCGCGATTTCCGAGTCCGCAACCCTTGCCGTGGACGCCAAGGCCAAGGCCCTGAAGGCCGCCGGCCGACCGGTCATCGGCTTCGGCGCGGGCGAGCCCGACTTCCCTACGCCCGGCTACATCGTCGAGGCCGCGATCGAGGCCTGCCGCAACCCGAAGTACCACCGCTACACGCCGGCCGGCGGGCTCCCCGAGCTCCGGGCCGCGATCGCCACGAAGACGCTGCGTGACTCCGGTTACGAGGTGGACGCCTCTCAGGTCCTGGTCACCAACGGCGGCAAGCAGGCCATCTACGAGGCGTTCGCCGCGATCCTGGATCCGGGCGACGAGGTCATCGTCCCGGCGCCGTACTGGACGACGTACCCCGAGTCGATCCGTCTCGCCGGCGGTGTCCCGGTCGACGTAGTGGCCGACGAGTCCACCGGCTACCGGGTCTCCGTCGAGCAGCTCGAAGCGGCCCGTACGGACAAGACCAAGGTCGTCCTCTTCGTCTCCCCGTCCAACCCGACCGGCGCGGTCTACACCGAGGCCGAGACCGAGGCCATCGGCCGCTGGGCCGTCGAGCACGGCCTGTGGGTGCTGACGGACGAGATCTACGAGCACCTGGTCTACGGCGACGCCGCCGCCGTCTCCCTCCCGGCCGTCCTGCCGGAGCTGCGGGACAAGTGCATCGTGGTCAACGGTGTGGCCAAGACGTACGCGATGACCGGCTGGCGGGTCGGGTGGATGATCGGCCCGAAGGACGTCATCAAGGCCGCGGCCAACCTCCAGTCGCACGCCACCTCGAACGTCTCCAACGTGGCGCAGATCGCGGCGCTGGCCGCCGTCTCCGGGAACCTGGACGCGGTCGCCGAGATGGGCTCCGCGTTCGACCGCCGCCGCAAGACGATCGTGCGGATGCTCAACGAGATCAACGGCGTCGTCTGCCCGGAGCCGGAGGGCGCGTTCTACGTGTACCCCTCGGTCAAGGGGCTGCTGGGCAAGGAGATCCGTGGCAAGCGCCCGAAGACCTCGGTCGAGCTGGCCGCGCTGATCCTCGACGAGGTCGAGGTGGCGGTCGTTCCCGGCGAGGCGTTCGGTACGCCGGGTTACCTGCGGCTCTCGTACGCGCTGGGCGACGAGGACCTGGCCGAGGGCGTGTCGCGGATGCAGAAGCTGCTGGCCGAGGCCCGCGACTGAGCACCTGCTACGTGAGTGGATGACGGGCTCCCGGCTGCTGCCGGGTTCCGTTTCTGCGTTCGGGGAAGTACTCGTTCGGGCAAAGACGCTTCCGGGCGGCAGTCGCGTGCGGCAGGATCTTGGGATGTTGAGTGCGCGCGATGTCCGACTGCTGCCGAAGGCCCATCTGCATCTGCATTTCACCGGGTCGATGCGGCCAGGCACGCTTCTCGATCTGGCCGACAAGTACGGCGTACACCTGCCGGAAGCGCTGACGAGCGGGGAGCCGCCGAAGCTGCGGGCGACCGACGAGCGCGGCTGGTTCCGTTTTCAGCGGCTGTACGACGCCGCCAGGGCGTGTCTGCGCGAGCCCGAGGACATCCAGCGGCTGGTGCGCGAGGCGGCCGAGGAGGATGTGCGGGACGGCTCGGGGTGGCTGGAGATCCAGGTCGATCCGACGTCGTACGCGCCGATGCTGGGTGGCCTGATTCCGGCCCTGGAGATCATCCTGGACGCGGTGGACAGCGCGTCGCGGGAGACCGGGCTGGGGATGCGGGTGCTGGTCGCGGCGAACCGGATGAAGCACCCGCTGGACGCGCGCACCCTGGCGCGGCTCGCCGTGCGGTACGCGGACCGCGGGATCGTCGGCTTCGGGCTCTCCAACGACGAGCGCAGGGGCATGGCAAGGGATTTCGACCGTGCCTTCGCGATCGCGCGGGAGGGCGGGCTGCTCGCGGCGCCGCACGGCGGGGAGCTGACCGGGCCCGCGTCCGTACGGGACTGCCTGGACGATCTGCGCGCGACGCGGATCGGGCACGGCGTACGGGCAGCGGAGGACCCGCGGCTGTTGCGGAAGCTGGCTGAAAAGGGCGTGACCTGCGAGGTGTGTCCGGCCTCGAATGTGGCGCTCGGCGTGTACGAGAAGCCCGAGGACGTGCCACTGCGGACGCTGTACGACGCCGGGGTGCCGATGGCGCTGGGCGCGGACGACCCACTGCTGTTCGGGTCGCGGCTGGCGGCGCAGTACGAGCTGGCGCGACGCCACCACGGGTTCACGGATACCGAGCTGGCGGAGCTGGCGCGGCAGTCGGTGCGCGGTTCGGCCGCGCCCGACGACGTACAGGCCAAGCTGCTGGCGGGAATCGACCATTGGCTCGCCGGCTAGCCGATTCCTCTCAGCAGGGTGCGGGCGAGGGCGGCGGCGAACTCGTCGACGGACTGCGGGGGCGTCTTGCCGATGGTCGCGTCATAGGCGAAGGCGCGTTGCGCGCAGGCGCCGAGGAGCAGTGAGGCGGCCGCGAAGGTGTCGGCGTCGGGGCTGATGCGGCCGGCTTCGCGTTCGGCGCGCAGGTAGGTGTCGAGGCCCTCGATGGGCGTGTGGGGGCCCGTGCCCATCTCCTGCAATACGTCGTCGTGGCGGCGCTTGAGCTTGGTCTCGGCGTACAGCGAGGCGCCGATCGGGAAGCTCTCCGCGTAGAAGTGGGCGGCCTGACGGGCGATCTCGGTGAGGTTCTCCTCGACGGACCGCTCCCCCGGGTCGGCGAGGAGGCGGTGGAGGAGCGGGCCGAGCTCGGGCAGGCGTTCCTTCAGCACGCTCACAAAGATTTCTTCCTTGCTGGCGAAGTGTTTGTAGAGCGCGGCCTCCGAGCACTCGGCGGCGCGGGCGATCTCCTTGGTGGTGGTACGGGCCAGGCCGATGGTGCGCATCAGCTCGTGGGAGGCGTCGAGGATCCGTTCTCGGGCCGGCTTCTGCATCTGCGCTCCAAGAAGGCTTGACGGGTGAGTGAGCACTCACCCACTCTGGTGGGACGTGTAGTGAGTGAATACTTACCCACCTGGGGAGGGGTACGCAATGAAGATCGCTGTTTTCGGCGCGACCGGCGGCATCGGACAGGAGATCGTCAAGCAGGCGCTGGCCGCCGGACACAGCGTCACCGCGGTAGTGCGCGACCCGGCGCGGTTCAGGGTTACCGGGCGGGGCCTGGAGGTCTTCACGGCGCAGCTGGGCGACGGCGACGCGGAGGCGCTGCGGCCGGCGGTCGCGGGGCGGGACGCGGTGCTGTCCGGTCTGGGGGCGCGCACCCGCAAGGACGCGGGTATGGCCGCCGCCCTCACGCGCCCGGTGCTGCAGGCGATGGAGGCGGAGGGTACGCGACGGCTGCTGACGGTCAGCGCGGCTCCGCTCGGGCCGGTGCCGGAGCGTCAGCCGCTCGTGGACCGCGTCTCGCTGGCCGTGATCAACGCGGTCCTGAAGGACATCTACGCGGATCTTCGGGTCATGGAGGCGGAGCTGGCGCGGTCGGCGACGGACTGGACGTTGGTACGGCCGCCGAAACTGACGGATGGGCCGCTGACGGGTACGTACCGGAAGGTGGTCGGCGGCAGTCCGCGCAGTGGCAGGACAATCGCACGCGCCGATGTGGCGCACGCGATGCTGGCGATGCTGGACGACCCGGCGACGGTTGGGCGGGGGGTGGGTGTCGCGTACTAGGCGGGTGCGTGTGTCCCTGCGGGGCTATTTCCCCACCCCGCCCTTCCCGAACTGGGGGCAGGCTCCCAGCCCCCAGCCCCCAGAGCACAGACGCTGCCCTGCGGGCGTGTCCTCAAGGCGCCGGACGGGCTGGATTTGCCCGCAGGTTGCGGGAAGGGCAGCGGGGAAAGCTCCGCAGGCAGCCCGCGGCTACAGGCTGACGCCCACCGTCACCGGCTCGTTCACCAAGGTCACCCCGAACGCCTCGCGCACCCCGCCCACAACCTCGCGCGCAAGCGCCAGCAGATCCTCGGTCGTGGCCTCACCCCGGTTGGTGAGAGCCAGCGTGTGCTTCGTGGAGATCCGGGCCGGCCCCGACCCGTACCCCTTCGTGAAGCCCGCCTTGTCGATCAGCCAGGCCGCGGACGTCTTGGTCCTGCCGTCACCCACCGGGAACGCCGGCGGCGCCACATCGGCGCCGAGCCTCTCCCCCACGCGGGCGACAAAGGCGGCGTACTCCTCGGCCGTCAGGATCGGGTTGGTGAAGAAGGAACCCGCCGACCATGTGTCGTGGTCCTCCGGGTCCAGGACCATGCCCTTGCCCGCGCGCAGCTTCAGCACAGTCTCGCGGGCGACGGCGGCGGGTACGCGCTCGCCGGCTTCGACGCCGAGGGTCCGCGCGGTCTCGGGGTACTTGATCGGCGCGGACATGCCGTCCGCGTCCTCCAGGGCGAGGCGGACCCGCAGGACGACAAAGCGGTCGGGGTGCTGTTTGAAGCGGCTGTGGCGGTACGAGAAGTCGCACTCGGCGGCGAGGATGGTGACCGTCTCCCCCGCGCGGCGGTCGTAGGCCACCACCTCGGTGATGACGCCGGAAACCTCCTGGCCGTACGCGCCGACGTTCTGGATCGGGGTCGCGCCGGCCGAGCCGGGGATGCCCGCCAGGCACTCGACGCCCGCGAGGCCCGCTTCGACAGTGCGGGCGACGGCGTCCGTCCAGACCTCGCCGGCGGCCAGTTCCAGCGACGTACCGTCCAGGTCGAAGCCGGTGGTCGCGATGCGCAGGGCGGTGCCGTCGAAGCCCTTGTCGCCGATGACGAGGTTGCTTCCGCCGCCGATGACGAGCAGCGGGGTGCCGGCCGCATCGGCCTCGCGGACAGTGGCGATCACCTCGTCGTCGGTGGTGGCCGTGACGAGACGGGTCGCTGGGCCGCCGAGCCGGAAGGTGGTCAGGGGGGCGAGGGGGGCGTCGTGGAGTTCCTGCACGGGGACAAGCGTACGGGGCGCCTCTGACAGCCAGAGGCGCCCTGTATCCCGCCGCATCAGTGCACGAGTTCCTTCTCACGCTCCGCGGGGGCGGGCGCTGCCGCCTCCCGCCGCGACGGGATCAGCAGCGCCACCGCCGCCGCGAGGGCCACGACGCCCGCGCCGATCCACAGGGCGGGGACGGTCCCGTCGACGAAGGTGTCGGCGGACTCGTAGCCGCCACGGGACGCGAAGACCGCGCCCAGGACCGCGATGCCGAGGGCTCCGCCGACCTCGCGCAGGGCGTTGTTGGCACCGGAGGCCACGCCCTGCTCGGCGGGGCGCACGCTGGACATGACCAGGCTGGCGGCGGGGGCGAAGTACAGCGCCATGCCGATGCCGCTGAGGATCAGCGCGGGGAGCTGGGCGGCGTACGAGACATCGGGGCCGATGACCGCGGCGTAAAACCCGAGGCCGACGGCCTGGAGGGCGAGGCCCGCCGCGACCACGGGGCGGCCGCCTATGCGGTCGGAGAGATAACCGGCGAGGGGCGCCACGATCAGCGGCATACCGGTCCAGGGCAGCATCCGCAGGCCCGCCTCGGTGGGTGAGTAGCCGAGGACGCTCTGCAGGAACTGGCTGAGCAGGAAGATCGAGCCGAACATCCCGAGGACATCAGCAGGCTCGCGATGTTGATCCCGAAGAAGGCGCGGTTACGGAAGAGCCGCATGGGGAGCATGGGGTTCTTGTTGTTGAACCCGTGGTGGACGAAGCCGCCGATGAGCGCGCTGCCGAGAATCAGGCCGGTGAGGATCGGGGCACTGCTCCAGCCGTCCGACTGCCCGTTGACCAGGGCGTACACGATCCCGAAGAGGCCGCCGCTGACCAGGAGCGTGCCGGGGATGTCGAGCCGGGCGTCCGGTGCGTACGACTCACTCAGGCGCAGCCGGGCCAGCGGCAGCAGCACCAGGCCTATCGGTACGTTCAGCCAGAAGATCCACTGCCAGGAGATGTGCTCGGTGAGGCTGCCGCCGATGAGCGGGCCGCCGGCCACGGCGAGGCCGTTGACGGCGCCGAAGATGCCCAGGGCCATGCCGCGGCGTGCGGCGGGGACGGCCGCGGTGAGCAGCGTGAGGGTTAGCGGCATCATGATCGCCGCGCCGACGCCCTGTACGGCGCGGGCGGCGACCAGGGCGTCGATTCCGGGGGCGAGGGCGGCCGCCGCCGAGGCTCCGGTGAAGACGGTCAGGCCGACGATGAAGAGCCGGCGGCGGCCGAACCGGTCGCCGAGGGCCGCGCCGAGCATGAGCAGCACGGCGAAGGTGAGCGTGTACGCGCTGACCGTCCACTCCAGGTCTTCGAGCGCGCCGCCGAGGTCCTTGCGGATGGACGGCAGGGCGGTCGTGACGACGAGGTTGTCGAGGGCCGCCATGAAACCGGCGACGCTGGTGATGATCAGCGCCCAGACGGCACTGGCTCGGCTGGATCGGCCGGCTGGGCCCGAAGTGCTCTGTTTCATGGCTCCCCCTGGTGAGGTTAGTTATTGATGACTAACTTTGTGGGACGTAAAAAAGACGTGCCCTCGCGAGCACGCCGGCGCGCCCTACTTCAGAAACGGAGTGGCGCTCATGTCGAAGCCGGACCACACGCGGTGGTCGGACGGGAAGCCCAGCGAGGCCAGCACATTGATCAGCATCCCGAAGGACAGGAAGAACGTGGTCTCTTTCGTGTCGCCCCCCAGGATGAGGTGCGAGGAGTCCCAGAGCCGCTCCCACTCCGCCCGGATCGCCTCGCCGAACGCACGGTCTCCCACCGCCTCCGCGGAGGCCACGGCCACGAACACCTGCATCTGCATGAGCAGCCTCTCCGGATCGCGGGTGAGGAGCTCCTTGTACGCGTTGGCCATGGCCATGTGCGCTTCATCGGCCGGCACCTCGCTCGCGGCGTCCGCCATCGCCTGGCGGGTCTCGGCGAGGCTGCGGGTCGCGGCGGCGAGGAACAGCTCCTGCTTGTTCTTGAACAAGCGGAAGAGGTACGGCTGCGAGACACCGACCCGCTTGGCGATCGACTCGGTGGAGGTGCCATGGTAGCCACCCCGCGCGAACTCGGTGATCGCCGCGCGGATGACGCTCTCGCGCCGCTCGTCTGCGCTCATCCTGACCATGCGAGAAAGTTAGTGGTCAATCACTAATGTCGTCAAGCAGTAAGGGGCACTCGCCATTGTGAGGTGCCCCTTACGTCAAACGAGCGCGTCAGGCCAGCTGGACCACGGCGCGGGACATGCCCAGCACCTTCTGACCGGCGCTCATCGCCGTCAGGTCCACCCGCACCCGGTTGTCCTCGAGCAGTGCGGCGACCTTCGCGCTGACCTCGATCAGCGCACCCTTGTCGTCGTTCGGGACTATGACCGGCTTCGTGAAGCGCACGCCGTACTCGACCACGGCGGCCGGGTCGCCCACCCAGTCAGTGACCACCCGGATCGCCTCGGCCATGGTGAACATGCCGTGCGCGATCACGTCCGGCAGCCCGACCTCGGTGGCGAACTTCTCGTTCCAGTGGATCGGGTTGAAGTCGCCGGATGCCCCCGCGTACCGCACCAGCGTGGCGCGCGTCACGGGAAAGGACTGCGCCGGCAGCTCAGTGCCGACCTCGACGTCCGCGTAAGAGATCTTCGCCGCCATCACGCCTCCTGGACCGCGCGCGCGACGAGCTTCGTCCACGCCGTCACCACATGCTCGCCGACCTCGTCGTGGACGTCCCCGCGGATGTCCAGGATGTCATTGCCGGCCATCGACTTGACCGCCTCTATGGTCGAAGTGACCGACAGCCGGTCCCCCGCACGCACCGGGCGCCTGTACGCGAACTTCTGGTCGCCGTGCACCACACGGCTGTAGTCCAGACCGAGCTGAGGGTCCTGGACGACCTGCCCCGCCGCCTTGAAGGTGATGGAGAAGACAAAGGTCGGCGGCGCGATCACATCGGAGTGACCGAGTGCCTTGGCGGCTTCCGGATCGGTGTACGCGGGATTGGTGTCGCCCACAGCCTCGGCGAACTCGCGGATCTTCTCCCGGCCGACCTCGTACGGTGCGGTGGGCGGATAGGCCCGCCCCACGAAGGACTGGTCGAGCGCCATGGACTCGTACCTCCTGATGCGTGATGCGTGACGAATTGACTGGATCAAACGACGCGAGGCCGCCCCCGAAACGGGGACGGCCTCGCATACGAGCCTGTGTTTAGCGGGTTTCCCGGTGCGCGGTGTGCGAGTTGCAGCGCGGGCAGTGCTTCTTCATCTCAAGACGGTCCGGGTTGTTACGCCGGTTCTTCTTGGTGATGTAGTTCCGCTCCTTGCACTCCACGCAGGCCAGCGTGATCTTCGGGCGGACGTCGGTGGCAGCCACGTGAGTGCTCCTTGGACGGACGGTTGACGGATGAACGCATAAAAGAGTAGCCGATCGAAGGACCGACCCCACAATCGGCTACCGTGTGTAGCGGTGACCGGACTTGAACCGGTGACACAGCGATTATGAGCCGCTTGCTCTACCGACTGAGCTACACCGCTTTGATGCCGGATCCCCCCGCCCGAAGGCGGGGATCACCGATCACCAGAGCCCCAATACGGAATCGAACCGTAGACCTTCTCCTTACCATGGAGACGCTCTACCGACTGAGCTATTGGGGCGAGCGATGAAGACATTACACGCTCGCCCGCCGATCGCCCAAATCCGTTTCTCGCACCCCTTCACCTGCCCACCACACGGGTCTCGTACGCCACTCGTGCCCACACCGGTACGACTATTTCGCTCCTCCTCGAAGGCTGGTTTGCGGCCCCATAGGCTCGACTCACGCTGCGTGATCTTGATCTTGCACGCCCGAGCCCCACCAGGAGCCCGATGTCCGACAGCCAGCCGCAGCCGCCCCGTTCGTCCGGCGGCACCCCTGGGAACAGCGACGGCTTGCCCACCACCGACAGCACCACGCTCCTGCTGTGCGCGGCCCGTCTGACCGACGGCCGCACGGTGGACGTACGGCTCAGCGGCGGCCGTATCGAGGCCGTCGGAACCGTCGGCAGCCTGCCCGCGGTGGGCGCTCGCGTGGACCTCGGCGGCCATCTCCTGCTCCCTGCCGCCGCCGAGCCGCACGCCCACAGTGATACTGCTCTCACCGCCGACGCCGGCGGCCCTGTCTCGTACAGCACCGAGGACGTCCAGCGCCGCACCACCGAGGCGGTGCTGCTGCAACTGGGGCACGGTGCGACCGCCGTGCGCTCGCACGTACGGATCGGGGACGTGCAGGGGCTCAGGTCCATGGAGGCAGTGCTGCAGGCGCGGCGCTCGCTGCGCGGGCTGGCCGATCTGACCGCCGTGGCCGTGCCCCGGCTGCTCACCGGGCTGGCGGGCGCCGACGGCCTGTCCATGCTGCGGGACGCCGTGAAGATGGGCGCCGGTGTGGTGGGTGGCTGTCCGGACCTCGATCCCGACCCGGCCGGGTTCACGGAAGCGGTCCTGGAGATCGCCGCCGAGCACGGCTGCCCGGTGGACCTCCACACGGAGGGTGACGATCCGGCCCGGCTGGCGCGGCTCGCGGCGATGGCGGGCGGACTGCGGCCCGGGGTCACCATCGGTCCGTGCGCCGGGCTCTCGCGGCTGCCCCTGGACGCCGCGACGCGCGCCGCCGGGCAGTTGGCCGCCGCCGGCATCACCGTGGTCTGTCTGCCGCAGGGCGACTGCTCCGGGGTGGAGCGGCGGGGCGCCGGGCCGGCTCCCGTACGGCTGCTGCGGGCGGCCGGGGTACGGGTCGCGGCGGGCAGTGGAGCGCTGCGCGACGTGGCGAATCCGGTGGGGCGCGGGGACCCGCTGGAGGCGGCCTATCTGCTGGCCTCGCAGGGCGGGATGCGGGCCGCTGACGCCTACGGCGCTGTGAGTTCGGCGGCGCGGGAGGCGATGGGGCTGCCCGAGGTACGGGTGGAGGCGGGCTTCCCGGCCGAACTGGTCGCCGTACGGGGGGACCGGATCGCGGGTGTGCTGTCCCTCGCGTACAGCCGCGTCGTCATCCATCGCGGGCGTGTCGTGGCACGTACCAGCGCGGTTCGCGAGTACTGCGACTCGGCGGCCGCCGTCGCGCTCGACCTCCCACGGCAGGGGCGGGGTTGAGCCGGTTTCATGGCGCGATGCGCCCGGCCCTGAGCACACGCGCGCCGGTGCGCGTACGGTCGGAATCATGCGCATTGTCATCGCAGGTGGACATGGTCAGATCGCGCTGCGGCTGGAGCGGTTGCTCGCCGCGCGCGGGTACGAAGCCGCGGGCATCATCCGCGATCCCCGGCAGAGCGAGGATCTGCGGGCGGTGGGCGCCGAACCGGTCGTACTGGACCTGGAGTCGGCCTCCGTCGAGCAGGTCGCCGAGGTACTGGAGGGCGCCGACGCCGCCGTCTTCGCGGCGGGCGCGGGGCCCGGCAGCGGTACGGAGCGCAAGGACACGGTGGACCGGGGCGCGGCCGTGCTGTTCGCGGACGCGGCGGAGCGGGCGGGCGTACGCCGCTGTCTCGTCGTGTCCTCCATGGGCGCGGACGCGGATCGGGCGGGCGACGAAGTGTTCGACGCGTACCTGCGCGCCAAGGGTGCGGCGGACGCGGACGTGCGCTCGCGAACCGGGCTCGACTGGACGATCCTGCGGCCGGGCAGCCTGACGAACGACGCGGGGACCGGGCTTGTGCACCTTGGGGTCTCGACGGGGCGTGGCCCCGTGCCGCGTGACGACGTGGCGGCTGTGCTGGCCGAGCTGCTGGACACGCCGTCGACTGCGGGTCTGACGCTGGAGCTGATCAGCGGGTCGGTGCCGGTCTCGGTCGCGGTGAAGGACGTCGCCGGCAATTGACCGGCCGTACGAACGAGAAAACCCCCTCCGGTCTGCGTTTCTGCAGTCCGGAGGGGGTTTCCCTACCTGTGGCGGCGCCAGGATTCGAACCTGGGAAGGCTAAGCCGGCGGATTTACAGTCCGCTCCCATTGGCCACTCGGGCACACCGCCATGGGATGTCGCTTTGGTACGACCGCCTGGGCGGTGTTCCGTGGCAACGACGTAAACGATACCTGATACCCAGGGGTGCTTCGCCACCGGATTGATCAGCACCCGGGGCAGGTCCGGGTGGCTAGGCTTTACGGGAGCGGCCCGGGACGCCCGGCCGCGCACCCTGCCCGGTGAGGCACCCGATACCGGTATCCCCGCCCCCGATCAAAGGAGCCACAGGACATGGCCGACTCCAGTTTCGACATCGTCTCGAAGGTCGAGCGGCAGGAGGTCGACAACGCCCTCAACCAGGCCGCGAAGGAGATCTCGCAGCGCTACGACTTCAAGAACGTCGGAGCCTCGATCGATTGGTCGGGCGAGAAGATCCTGATGCAGGCCAACTCCGAGGAGCGGGTCAAGGCGATCCTCGACGTCTTCGAGACCAAGCTGATCAAGCGCGGGATTTCACTCAAGGTGCTGGACGCCGGCGAGCCGCAGCTGTCCGGCAAGGAGTACAAGATCTTCGCGTCCATCGAGGAGGGCATCTCCCAGGACAACGCCAAGAAGGTGGCGAAGATCATCCGCGACGAGGGCCCCAAGGGCGTCAAGGCGCAGGTCCAGGGCGACGAGCTGCGGGTCAGCTCGAAGAGCCGTGACGACCTCCAGGCCGTGCAGGCGCTGCTGAAGGGCAAGGACTTCGACTTCGCGCTGCAGTTCGTGAACTACCGGTGACCAGCTGCTGAGCCGGTGGTTCGCATCGGGACGGGGGTGGAGGCGGCGTGGTCGGCTCCACCCCCGTCGCGATGTCCGAATACCGCCAGCCGCGACGGGCCCCGCGTCGCAGACTCGTCGTGACGGGCGACGTAATGCGAGGGAAGGAATCAGCCATGACGCTCTACGCGACCATGGACAGCCCACTGGGTGAACTGCTGCTGGTCGGCGAAGAGTCCGCGACGGCCACCGGCGGCACGGCGCTGGCCTCGCTGTCCGTGCCGGGGCAGAAGGGCGGGGTCGCTGTCGAGGACGTACCCGAGGCCTGGCGGCGTGATCCCGGCGCCTTCAGGGAGATCGGGCGGCAGGTACGGGCGTACTTCGGCGGGGAGTTGACGCGCTTCGATGTCGAGTACGCCGTGGGTGTGGGTCCCGGTGCCGGTACGGACTTTCAGCGGCGGGTCTGGGAAGCGCTGGAGACCATTCCGTACGGCACTACGACTTCGTACGGGAAGCTCGCCGAGCGGATCGGGGTCTCGCGGGCCGCTGTGCGGGCGCTGGGGACGGCGATCGGGCGCAATCCGCTGCTCGTCGTGCGGCCGTGCCACCGGGTGATCGGGGCGGACGGCTCGCTGACCGGGTACGCGGGTGGGCTCGAACGCAAGCGGCAGCTGCTGGAGCTGGAGCTTGAGGGAGCCGGGGCGCGGCCGTGACCGGGCTGTTCCCCCGTGAGCGGGCGCAGATCGCGCCGGGGGCCGTGCATGTGCCCGGCTGGCTGTCGGTGGACGAGCAGCGGGAACTGGTCGGGGCGTGCCGGGAGTGGGCGCGGGGGCCGGTGCCGATCCGGCATACGCGGCTGCCGAATGGGGGCGTCATGTCGGTGCGGACGGTGTGCGTGGGGTGGCACTGGCAGCCGTACCGGTACACGCGCACGGCCGATGACGTGAATGGCGCGCGGGTCGCGGAGTTTCCTGAGTGGCTGGTCGAGCTGGGGCGGCGGGCGCTGGCCGATGCGTACGGGGACGAGGAGGCGGCGCGGGCGTACGCGCCGGACACCGCACTCGTCAATTTCTATGACGGTGACGCGAAAATGGGGATGCACCAGGACAAGGACGAGCGGTCCGGGGCTCCTGTGGTGTCGCTGAGCATCGGTGATTCGTGTGTGTTCCGGTTCGGCAATACGGAGGGGCGGGGGCGGCCGTACACGGATGTTGAGCTGGTGTCCGGTGATTTGTTTGTGTTCGGGGGGCCGTCGCGCTTCGCGTACCACGGTGTGCCGAAGGTGCTGCCGGGGACGGGCGATCCGGCGAGCGGGATGACGGGCGGGCGGCTCAACATCACGTTGCGCGAGACGGGGCTGCGCTAGCGGCCCCGGGGCGGCAGTGTCCGCGTGGCTTGGCCCGGCTCTCTTTATCGCGAGCGCGAGTGGCCGAAAAGGATCCGGTAGACGACCAGGAGGGCCAGCGCGCCGCCGATGGCCGCGGCCCAGGTGGCGCCGTCGTAGAACTCGTTGGCGATCGGGCGGTCCAGGTAGCGGGCCGAGGCCCAGCCGCCGATGAACGCGCCCGCGATGCCGATCAGGGTTGTGCCGATCAGGCCGCCCGGGTCGCGCCCGGGGAGCAGGATTTTGGCTGCGGCTCCGGCGAGCAGCCCGAGGATGATCCAGCTGATGATGCTCATGTGCCTTGAAGACGTACCGGAACGCCGGGTGGTTGCGTACGTCAGTAGGGTGCGGCACATGACACAGGAACTGCGACGCACGCTCGGGGTCTTCGACGCCGTTGTGATCGGGCTCGGGGCAATGGTCGGCGCGGGGATCTTCGTGGCGCTCGCACCGGCGGCGGGCGCGGCCGGCTCCGGGACGCTGCTGCTGGCGGGGCTGGCGCTGGCCGCTGTGGTGGCGTACTGCAACGCGATGGCGTCCGCGCGGCTCGCGGCCCTCTATCCGGCCTCGGGCGGGACGTATGTGTACGGGCGGGAGCGGCTGGGGCCCTTCTGGGGGTATCTGGCCGGCTGGGGTTTCGTGGTGGGCAAGACCGCCTCGTGCGCCGCCATGGCGTTGACCGTCGGGGCGTACGTGTGGCCGGAACAGGCGCACGGGGTGGCGGTTGGCGCGGTGGTCGTGCTGACTGCGGTCAATTACGGGGGCGTTCAGAAGTCGGCTTGGCTCACGCGGGCGATCGTGGTGGTGGTGCTGGCGGTTCTGGTGGGGGTCGTGGCTGTTTGTGTGGGGGTGGACGGGCCTTCGCTCGGCTCGGGGCCTGGTGGGTCTGGGGTTGGAGGAGTGCTTCAGGCCGGTGGGCTGTTGTTCTTCGCGTTTGCCGGGTACGCGCGGATCGCGACGCTCGGGGAAGAGGTGCGCGATCCGGGCCGTACGATTCCGCGCGCGATTCCCGTGGCGCTGGGGATCGCGCTCGTGGTGTACGCGTGCGTGGCGGTCGCGGTGCTGTCGGTGCTGGGGGCCGGGGAACTGGCCTCTTCCGCTGCGCCGTTGGCGGATGCGGTGCGCGCGGCCGGTGTTGCGGAGATGGCGCCCGTGGTGCGGGTCGGGGCGGCTGTGGCGGCGCTCGGGGCGCTGCTGGCGCTGATCCTCGGGGTGTCGCGTACGACGCTGGCGATGGCCCGGGACGGGCATCTGCCGGGTGCGCTGGCCGCCGTACACCCTCGGTTTCAGGTGCCGCACCGGGCTGAGCTGGCGGTGGGTGTTGTGGTGGGGGTGGTTGCCGCGGTGGCGGATGTGCGGGGGGCTATTGGGTTTTCGTCGTTCGGGGTGCTGGCGTACTACGCGATCGCCAACGCTTCGGCGTGGACGCTCGGGCCGGGGCGCGGGCGGGTTCTGGCGGCGGGCGGGCTTGTGGGGTGCGTGGGGCTGGCGTTCGCGCTGCCGGTGTCGTCGGTGGTGGCGGGGGCGGCGGTGCTGGCGGTGGGGGCGGCGGCGTACGGGGTGCGGCGGCGGGCGGGGCGTTGGGGTCGGTGACGCCCCGTGGCGTCTCCTCGGGCGCCGAACAATTCGGGTACTCGCGGTTGTTCGGCCTCGTTGCGTTCGACACCCTGCGGGGCCTGCGGGGGCGCGGTGGTCAGCGGGTTGCGAACAGCTGGTCTGTGGGGACGATTTCGCGGCCCAGTGGGAGCAGTGAGAGCGGGACCATCTTGAAGTTGGCGATGCCGAACGGGATGCCGATGATCGTGACGCACAGCGCGACGCCCGTGACGATGTGGCTCAGCGCCAGCCACCAGCCCGCGAGGATCAGCCACAGGACGTTGCCCACGAGGGAGGGTGCTCCCGCGTCGTGGCGCTCTGTCGTGGTGTAGCCGAAGGGCCAGAGGGCGTACACGCCAATCCGGAAGGCCGCCAGCCCGAAGGGGATGCCGATGATCGTGATGCACAGCAGGATGCCTGCCAGCAGGTAGCCGAGGAAGAGCCAGAAGCCGCTCAGGACCAGCCATATGACGTTCAGGATTGTCTTCATGGGCGGTGACCTGCCATCTGTTCGAGTCGGGCAATGCGTTCCGCCATGGGCGGGTGGGTCGAGAAGAGCCTCGCGGCTCCCTGTCCCGGGCGGAACGGGTTCGCAATCATCATGTGGCTTGCGGTCTCGATGCGCGGCTCGGCAGGTAGTGGCAGCTGCTTTGTGCCGGCGTCGAGCTTGCGCAGCGCGCTGGCGAGAGCCAGCGGGTCGCCTGTCAGCTGGGCGCCGGACGCGTCCGCCTGGTACTCGCGGGAACGGCTTACCGCCAATTGGATGACGGAGGCGGCGAGGGGACCGAGGATCATGATCAGCAGCATGCCGAAGAGGCCGGGGCCCTCGTCGTCGTCGGAGCGGCCGATGGGGATCAGCCAGGCGAAGTTGACCAGGAACATGATCACGGAGGCCAGGGCGCCGGCGACCGATGAGATCAGGATGTCGCGGTTGTAGACGTGGCTCAGTTCGTGGCCGATGACGCCGCGGAGTTCTCGCTCGTTGAGGAGGCGGAGGATGCCTTCTGTGCAGCAGACGGCCGCGTTGCGGGGGTTGCGGCCGGTCGCGAAGGCGTTCGGTGCCTGGGTGGGCGAGATGTACAGGCGGGGCATCGGCTGGCGGGCCTGGGTGGAGAGCTCGCGCACCATGCGGTACAGCTGTGGCGCCTGGAACTCGCTCACGGGGCGGGCGCGCATGGCTCGCAGGGCGAGCTTGTCGCTGTTCCAGTACGCGTAGGCGTTGGTGCCGAGTGCGACGAGAACCGCGACAATCAGGCCCGTACGGCCGAAGAAGCTGCCGATGACGATGATGAGGGCTGACAGTCCCCCGAGGAGGACGGCGGTCCTCAGCCCGTTGTGCCGGCGGTGCACGGTGCGCCCTCCAAATGGTGCGGCAGGGGAACCCCTTGCTCAGGGGGGCCTTCCACATCCAGTGGACGCTCCCTTACTGGTCAACGCCAAGTGAGGGGGGCTAGTTCCCTTGTGCACCGGGCCGCCCGTTGAGCCGTACGGGCAGCCGGCTTACTGGAAGAGGTTCCCTGTGGCGAAGCGCAGTACCAGCTGCGGTACGCCGGACAGGGCGATGCCGATGACGGCGGTGAGGACGATGGCCACCGTGACGGGCATGGGGACCGCGTGCTTGGACGGTTCGCCCTCGGGGGCGCGGAAGAGGACCGCCGTCCATTGGAGGTAGTAGTAGAGGGCGATCACTACGTTCGCCGCCATGACGACCGCGAGCCAGCCGAGTCCCGCGTCGACTGCGGCGGAGAAGACCGTGACCTTGGCGAAGAGTCCGATGATGCCGGGCGGCAGGCCTGCCAGGCAGAGGAGGAAGAAGCCGAGCGCGAGTGCTGCCAGGGGGCGGGTCGCGTAGAGGCCGCGGTAGTCGGAGACGCGGTTGAGCGGGTGCGTACGGGCTACCAGGGCGGCGACTGCGAAGGCGCCGAGGTTGACCACGGCGTACATCAGGGCGTACGCGACCGTGGAGCCGATCTGGTCGTCGCTGGAGTACGCCGCTGCCGCGATCGGGACCAGGATGTAGCCGGCCTGGCCGACGGAGGACCAGGCGAGCAGACGAACCGCGCTGTACGCGCGCGTGGGCGACTGGCGCAGGGCGGCCACATTGCCCACGGTCATGGTGAGCGCTGCCAGCACGGCGATGGCCGGTCCCCATACGTCGGCGTACGAGGGGAAGGCGACGACGGTGACCAGGATGAGGCCCGTGAAGCCGACCGCCTTTCCGATGACGGAGAGGTAGGCGGCTACGGGGAGGGGCGCTCCGACGTACGTGTCGGGAACCCAGAAGTGGAAGGGGACCGCCGCCGTTTTGAAGGCGAAGCCGACGAGGGTCAGGGCGACGCCGGCCTTGGCGAGGGTGTCGAGCTGCGCCGGTACGTCGTCGAGGCGTACGGCGATCTCGGTGAGGTGCAGGGTGCCGGTCGTCGCGTAGATGAAGCTGACGCCCAGCAGCATCACCGCCGTCGCCGTGACGGAGGAGAGGAAGAATTTCAGGGCCGCCTCGGAGGAGAGGCGGTTGCCGCGCTTCATGCCGACCAGGGCGAAGGCGGGCAGCGACGCCACTTCGAGGGCGACGACGAGGGTGGCGAGGTCCCGGGAGGCGGGCAGCAGGGCTGCTCCGGCCGCGGAGGACATCAGGAGGAACCAGAACTCGCCCGCCGGCAGCTTGTTCTTCGCCGTCTCCGTGATCGAGAGCAGGGCGGTGAGCAGCGCGCCGCCGAGTACCAGGAGCTGGATGACCAGGGTGAAGTGGTCGGCCGTGTAGCTGCAGACGTCGGTGTCGGAGGTCAGGCAGAAGGTGGAGCGGTCGCCCTCGCGGAGCGGGAGGAGGGTGAGGAGCGCCGCGGCCAGACCGGCGATCGAGAGCCGGCCGAGGAGCTGCTTCTTGCTCTCGGGTACGAACAGGTCGGCGACCAGGACGATCAGGCCCATGGTCGCCGTGATCGTGGGCGGGGCGATCGCCCACCAGTCGACGGACTGGACGAGGCTGGCGGTTTCGGCGGCCACGGTCACGACTTGCCTCCTGCGAGGAGCTTCTGCACGGCCGGGTCGGTGAGGCCGAGGAGGACCGCGGGCCAGAGTCCGGCAAGGACGGTGAGTGCGACGAGCGGGGTCCAGGCGGCGAATTCGTAGCCCTGGACGTCTGCGATCTTCGGCTCGGTCGCCTGCTGCTGCGGTACGCCCATGCAGACGCGGCGTACGACGACCAGGAGGTACGCGGCGGTGAGGAGCGTGCCGACGCCGGCGATCACCATGAAGGTGAGGAAGGCGGGGCGGTTGAGGCCCTCGGCGGGGTCGAAGGCGCCGAACATCGTCAGCATCTCGCCCCAGAATCCGGCGAGGCCGGGCAGGCCCAGGGAGGCGATCGCGGCGAAGGCGAGGAGGCCACCGAGGCGGGGGGCGCGGCCGTAGAGGGCCGCACCGGTGGCGCCGGCGAGGGTGTCGAGGTCGGCGGTGCCGTAGCGGTCCTTGAGGGCGCCGACCAGGAAGAAGAGCAGGCCGGTGATCAGGCCGTGGCCGATGTTGGCGAAGAGCGCGCCGTTGACGCCGGTGGGGGTCATCGACGCGATGCCGAGGAGTACGAAGCCCATGTGGCCGACGGAGGAGTACGCGATCAGGCGCTTGAGGTCGCCCTTGGCGCCCTTGCGGGTGAGGGCGAGGCAGGCCAGGGATCCGTAGATGATGCCGACGACCGCGAAGGCGGCGAGGTAGGGCGCGAAGGTGCGCATGCCGTCGGGGGTGATGGGCAGTGCGATGCGGACGAAACCGTACGTGCCCATTTTGAGCAGGACGCCGGCGAGGAGGACCGAACCGACGGTGGGGGCGGCGGTGTGGGCGTCGGGGAGCCAGCTGTGCAGGGGCCACATCGGGGTCTTGACGGCGAGGCCGAGGCCGATCGCGAGAACGGCGATGACCTGCACGGATGTGGTCAGTCCACGGCCGTTGTCAGTGGCGAGTGCCACCATGTCGAACGTGCCCGACTTCAGTCCGATGAGGAGGAGACCGAGGAGCATGACGACGGAGCCGAGAAGTGTGAAGAGGATGAACTTCCAGGCTGCGGCCTGACGTTGGTCGCCGCCCCAGCGGGCGATCAGGAAGTACATCGGGATGAGGACCATCTCGAACGCCAGGAAGAAGAGCAGGAGATCGAGGACCGCGAAGGTCGCGAGCATGCCGGACTCGAGGACCAGGACGAGGGCGACAAATGCCTTCGGGGACGGGCCCTCGGGCATCTTGAAGTAGCTGTAGAGCGCGCAGAGGAAGGTCAGCAGCGCGGTCATTACGAGGAGGGGGAGCGAGATGCCGTCGATGCCGAGGTGGATCCTGACGTCGAGCGCCGGGATCCAGCTGATGTCGGTCGTGGCCTGCATCTTCGAGGGGTGGCTGTGGTCGAAGCCGAGGGTGAGGGCGATGGTGGCGATCAGGATCGCGCCGGTCATGGTCACGCCGTGGCGGAGTACGGCCTGCCCCGGGCTCTTGCCCTTCAGGCCGGGCGGGGCCGGGAGTAGGGCCGCGGCGGCGCCGAGGAGCGGGCCGACGACGATGAACGCCAGGAGGAACTGCATCACGGACGGGCTGATATCGATCACGGCTCACGCTCCGACGGCGGCGACGATGACGGCGGCGATCGCCAGGACGACGGAACCGGCGAGCAGTGCGCTGAGGTAGGTCTGCACGTTGCCGGTCTGGGCTCGGCGTACGGCTGCGCCGAGGAGGCGCGGGGCGGCGCCCGCACCTCGTACGTACGTGTCGACGACCTCGCGGTCCAGGAAGCGGACCAGCTTGGCGCCTGCCACGACGGGCCGTACGAAAAGGGTGTTGTAGACGGCGTCGAGGTGGAAGCCGGCGGCCGCGTGGCGGTGCAGCGGGCCCAGCAGGAGCCGGCCGGGGTCGGCGGGGTCCGGGGCTGACGCGATGTCGCCGTAGGCGGGGGTGTGGGTCGCGATGGCTTCCGCCTCGGAGAGGGCCGGGCCGTCGCCGGGGTGGGCTGCTACGGCGCCGATCGGGGGGCGGGCCGCCATGGCGGTGGTGTGCCGCCAGGCGCCGTAGGTGACCAGTCCGCCGACGAGGGCGACACCGGTGCCGAGGACGGCGGTGGTGACGGTCGGGGTGAGGGCGTGGCCGTCGAACCAGTCGGCGAGGTAGCCGACGGTGAGGCCGAAACCGAGGGAGGGGACGGCGAGGACCCACAGGACGCCGTTCATGGCGAGGGGCTGCTTGCCGTGGTCGGCGGCGGCGGGGCCACGGCCGCGGAAGGCCAGCAGCCACAGGCGGGTGGCGTACGCCGCGGTGAGGAGGGCGGTGAGAAGGGCCGCGACGAGCACGGTCCAGCCGGCGCCGGAGGGGACGCCCGTGGTCTCGCCGAGCGATGCGTGTTCGGCGGCGACCAGGACGGCTTCCTTGGAGAAGAAGCCGGCGAAGGGCGGGATCGCGGCGAGGGCGAACAGGGCGATGGTCATCGTCCAGTAGGCGTCGGGGATGCGCTTGGCCAGGCCGCCCATGCGGGACATGGCGGCGAGGGAGTTAGTGCCGGCGGCGTGGATGATCACGCCGGCGCCGAGGAACAGCAGCGCCTTGAAGGCGCCGTGGGAGAGGAGGTGGAAGACGGCGGCGCCGCGGTCGCCGACGGCCAGGGCGCCGGTCATGTAGCCGAGCTGGCCGATCGTCGAGTACGCGAGTACGCGCTTGATGTCGTCCTGGGCCAGGGCGGCGAGGGCCGAGCCGACCATCGTGACCGCGGCCATGACGGCCAGGACGGTCAGGGCGGCGGCGGAGGCAGCGAAGACGGGGAGGAGGCGGGCCACGAAGTAGACACCGGCGGCGACCATCGTCGCGGCGTGGATCAGCGCGGAGACGGGTGTGGGGCCCGCCATCGCGTCGGGCAGCCAGGTGTGCAGCGGGAACTGCGCCGACTTGCCCGCCACACCGGCGAGGAGCAGCAGGGCGATGAGGGTGGGGTGGTCCAGTCCGTCGCCGGCGACGGCGCCGAGGATGCCGGTGATCCGGAACGTACCGGCGTCGGCGGCGAGCGCGAACAGGCCGAACAGGAAGGGGACGTCGCCGAGCTTGGTGACCAGGAACGCCTTGAGGGAGGCGGCGCGGGCTTCGGGCGTCTCCCAGTAGTGGCCGACGAGGAAGTACGAGCAGATACCCATGATTTCCCAGCCGACCAGCAGCACCATCAGGTCGCCGGAGTAGACGACGAGCAGCATCGCGGAGGTGAAGAGGGAGATCAGGGCCGCGTACGAGGGGTAGCGCGGGTCGTCGCGCAAGTAGCACGTCGAGTAGAGCTGCACGCAGGTCGCGACGACCCCGACCAGGACGGCGACGAGGACCGCGAAGCCGTCGAGGTGCAGGGCGAGGTCGATGGGGACCGAGCCCGTGGGGGTGAGCTGCGTCGACGCGTCGATCGGCCCGCCGCCGCCCTGGCGTGCGGCGACGATCGCGGCCAGCACGGCGGCGGCCACGGTCGGCAGCACGGCGAGGGGGCGGACGAATCCGGGGGCGGTGCGGCCGAACAGCAGGCCGGCCGCGGCGCCGAGGAAGGGAAGGAGGGGGACGAGGACGGCGAGGGTCGTGGTCGTCACGCGGCGGCCTCAGCCTTCTCTGCGGCCTCTTGTGCGGCCTTGTGTGCCATGGCGGAAGCCTCGTCGTCGGCGGCCTGGCCTTCGACGGTGTCGCGCAGCTTGTCGATGTCCGAGGTCCCGCGGTTGCGGTAGACCATCAGGACGATCGACAGGCCGATGCCGATCTCCGCCGCGGCGATGGCGATGGTGAACAGGGTGAGTGCCTGGCCGGAGTGCAGGGCGTCGCGGAGCCAGACGTCGAAGGCGACCAGGTTGAGGTTGACGGCGTTGAGCATCAGCTCGACGGACATCAGGACCAGGATCGCGTTGCGGCGCGCGAGCACTCCGTACAGACCGGTGCAGAAAAGGAGGGCGGCGAGCACGGCGGGATAGGCGAGGTGCATCAGCGCTGCTCCTTGTCGCTGTCGCTCTTGCGGGAGAGGACGATCGCGCCGACGAGTGCGGCGAGCAGGAGAACCGAGAGCGCCTCGAAAGGCAGCACCCAGTGCTGGAAGAGGATCTGGCCACTGACCTTGGTGGAGCCCTGGGACGGTCCGTCCAGGTCGATCCACTGGGTGCGGAACGCGTCCACGACCACCCAGACGAGTGCGGCGGCCGCGGCGAGGGCCACCACGAGGGCGGCCCAGCGGTTGCCGGAGTCGGCGTCCGGGGAACGCCCGATGGGCGCCTTGGTGAGCATCAGCCCGAAGAGGAGGAGGACGACCACGGAACCGACGTAGATCAGGACCTGCACCCAGGCGATGAATTCGGCTGTCAGCAGGAGGTACTCGACGGCGAGGCCGCCGAGGGCCACGACCAGCCAGAGTGCGGCGTGCACGAGCTGCTTGGTGGTGACGGTGATGGCGGCCGCGCCGAGGGTGGCGATGCCGACGAGGACAAAGGCGATCTCGACGCCGGTCGGGGAGAGGAAACCCTGCTCGGCGGCTGCGGCGAGGTGGCTCATTCGGCGGGCCCCTGCCCCTCTTCTTGGTGCGCTGCCTGTTCCTGGGCCGGCTGCTCTTGGGCTGCGGCGAGTTTTTCGGCGGCCTTGCGGGCTGCCGCGATCTCCTTGGGCTCCTCGGCGCCCGGGTCGAGCGCGGGCGGCTCGGGAACCGTCCACATCCACTCGCGGAGCTTGTCCCGCTCGTGGGTGAGTTCGTGGATCTCCGTCTCGGCGTACTCGAATTCCGGGGACCAGAAGAGCGCGTCGAAAGGACAGACCTCGATGCAGATACCGCAGTACATGCAGAGCGAGAAGTCGATCGCGAAGCGGTCGAGGACGTTGCGGCTGCGCTCACGGCCACCGGGGGCGGCGGCCGGGACCGTCTCCTTGTGCGAGTCGATGTAGATGCACCAGTCGGGGCACTCACGGGCGCAGAGCATGCAGACCGTGCAGTTCTCCTCGAACAGGCCGATCACGCCGCGCGAGCGGGGCGGGAGTTCGGGCTGGACGTCCGGGTACTGCGCGGTGACGTTCTTCTTCGTCATCGTGCGGAGCGTGACGGCCAAGCCCTTGGCGAGGCCTGAGCCTGGGATCGGAGCCATTACTGGATCGCCACCTTCACGATGCCGGTGAGCGCGATCTGCGCGAGAGCGAGCGGGATGAGTACGGTCCAGGCGAGCTTCTGGAGCTGGTCCTCGCGCAGCCGCGGGTAGGTCACCCGCAGCCAGATGACGCCGAACGCGAGGATCGCGGTCTTGAGCAGCGTCCAGACCCAGCCGAGGCCGTCCGCGCCCCAGGGGCCGTGCCAGCCGCCGAGGAAGAGGACGGTGGTCAGACCGCACAGGACGACGATGCCGGCGTACTCGGCGAGGAGGAAGAGCGCGAAGCGCAGGCCCGTGTACTCGGTGTACGCGCCGAAGATGATCTCCGAGTCGGCGACCGGCATGTCGAAGGGCGGC
The DNA here is from genome assembly GCF_018614615.1 of Streptomyces sp. ISL-100. Taxonomy (GTDB): domain Bacteria; phylum Actinomycetota; class Actinomycetes; order Streptomycetales; family Streptomycetaceae; genus Streptomyces. Next base: position 77,075 of record NZ_JAGGOK010000037.1, read on the forward strand.
CGCTGGAGTTCGGCGAGGCCGGCGACGAAGAAGACGGTCGCGCCGACGATCTGCCACGGCAGCCACCACCACTCGAAGGCGTTCAGGATGCCGGGCAGCGAGACGGTGCCGGCCGCCATCGCCACGGAGGCGGCGGCGAGCAGCATCGGCAGTTCGTACGCGAGCAGCTGGGCGGCGGTGCGCAGGCCGCCGAGTAGGGAGAACTTGTTGGCCGAGGCCCAGCCCGCCATGAGCGAGCCGAGCACTCCCACGCCCATGACGGCGAGCACGAAGAAGATGCCCGCGTCGATGACCTGGCCTACCGCGCCCTCGCTCGGGCCGATCGGGATCGCGACGAGCACCAGGAGGTACGGGAGGAGGGCGACGGCCGGTGCGAGCTGGAAGATACGGCGGTCGGCGTTGGCCGGGACGATGTCTTCCTTCTGCGCGAACTTCACGCCGTCGGCGACGAGCTGGGCCCAGCCGTGGAAACCACCCGCGTACATGGGGCCGAGGCGGCCCTGCATGTGCGCCATCACCTTGTGCTCGGTCTGCCCCACGACGAGCGGCAGGACCATGAACACGGCGAAGACGATGACCAGTCGGAAGGCGACATCGAGTACGTCGTTCACGCGTCGTCGCTCCCTTGATCCGGGGTGGTGGTGCCGGTTGTGCCCTTGTCGGCGGAGCCGGCCTGGCCGGGCTCCTTCGCGGCGCCCGCGTCGCCGCCCAGGGTTTCGTCGGCCGCTGCGTCGGCGGCTGCCGCCGCGTCGGCCTCTGTCTCTGCGGACGCGCCCGTTTTGGTCGCCGCGTCGGACTCCGCGCGCTCATCAGCGTCCTCGAACGCGGGGCGCGCGTGGTGCCAGGGCGCGTCGGCGCTACGGGCGGGTGCGGGTGCGGCCTCGCCTTCGGCGGGCGCGGCACCCTCGGCCGGCGGCGTTGCGGCCTCCGGCGTTGCGGCAGGCGTCGCCGCCTCCACCGACTGGCTCGCCGAGCCCTCGGACACGCTGCGCGCGCGGCGCGGTGGCCTTGCGGCGGCACCTTCCGGGGCCGGCGTCGCGGCCTCCGTCGCCTGGGTCGCTGAGCCCTCCGCGACGCTGCGCGCGCGGCGCGGCGGGCGGTCGGCTGCCGCACCGGGCGCGCCGGCCGCGCGCGGGGTGCGCGCGGGGCGGGCCGGGGCCGGCGGGAGCTGGCCCTTCTGGGGGCCCCATTCGTTCGGGTCGGGGACGCCGGGCGGCAGCATCTGGCGGCGCTTCGGGCCGCCGTGGTCCGACTCCCCCGGCTCCTTCGCGCCGGGCCACGCCTTGGCGACCCGGGCCGCCAGGACGAAGTCCTTGCGCAGCGGGTAGCCCTCGAAGCCGTCCGGCAGGAGAAGCGGCACCAGGTGCGGGTGGCCGGTGAAGTCGACGCCGAACATCTCGTGCGTCTCCCGCTCGTGCCACTCGGCGCCCGCGTAGATCTCGACGGCGGAGGGTACGGCGGGCGCCGAGTGCGGGACGGTCGTACGGACAAGGAGGCGTCGGACCGTACGGCCTTCGAGGGCGACGACGTGGGCGCAGACGCGGAAGCCCGTGCCCGGCTCGTCGACAGCGCTCAGCCAGTCGAAGTACGTGCAGCCGAGCTTGTCGCGCGCGATTTCGAGGGCCGCGATCCAGGAGCCGATCGGGACGTCGACAGTGAGCAGGGCGTAGGCGCGCTCGGCGGTCGCTTCCTCGCCGAAGATCTCGGTGACGGCGTCAGGCAGGCTGTCGTACGCCGTCGTGTTGGGCCTCTCGCTCACTTCCCGGCCTCCCCGGAAGCCGGGGCCAGCGGCGGCGCGACGAGGCCGCTCTGGAGGGCCGCCGTGGAGGGCCGGCCGTGACCGTAGCGCTCGCTCAGGGACTCGCGGGCGATCTTCTCCTGAAGCTTGAGGATGCCCTGGAGAAGAGCCTCGGGCCGGGGCGGGCAGCCCGGTACGTACACGTCGACCGGGATGATCTGGTCGACGCCCTTCGTCACGGAGTACGAGTCCCAGTACGGGCCGCCGCAGTTGGAGCAGGCGCCGAAGGAAATGACGTACTTCGGCTCGGGCATCTGCTCGTACAGACGCTTCACGGCCGGGGCCATCTTGTCCGTGACCGTGCCCGAGACGACCATCAGGTCGGCCTGGCGCGGCCCCGGCGCGAAGGGGATCACGCCGAGCCGGATGAAGTCGTGGCGCGCCATTGACGCGGCGATGAACTCGATCGCGCAGCAGGCGAGACCGAAGTTGAAGACCCACAGGCTGTAGCGGCGGCCCCAGTTCAGGACCACCTTCATGGGCTCGGGTGCCAGGCGCGCGAGAGCTCCCAGTCGCTTCGGCTCGGGGAGCGGCGGCAGCGTCGGTTCGGGGAGATCGACAGGGGTCACTCGGGTCACGTCCATTCGAGGACGCCCTTCTTCCATGCGTACAGCAGTCCCACGGCCAGGAAGCCGAGGAAGATGAACATCTCGACCAGGGTCGTCGCGCCGTACTCGGGCGCGGCGAAGACCGTCGCCCACGGGAACAAGAAGATGGAGTCGACGGCGAAGATCACGTACAGGAAGGCGTAGACGTAGTAGCGGACCTGCGTGTGCGCCCAGCCCTCGCCGACCGGGTCCACGCCGCATTCGTACGTCAGCAGCTTCTCCGGCGTCGGCACGACGGGCCGCAGCAGCCGCCCGGCCCCGAAGGCCACGGCGACGAAGAGGACGCCGACGACTGCGAGCAGTCCGACGACCGAGTAACTCTGGAAGTACCCGTCCGCGAGAACTGTCGGTTCCGGCACGTCCGCCCCTCTCGCTCCCTGGCTGCGCTGGCTGCGTCAGCCTCGTTCGACGATCTGTACGCACGGGAGTCTAGGCCCTGGTAAAAGTCGGGTAAGCAGCCGTCTCACGCAGTGGTGGGGTTATCCCTACTTCCGCACACCCAGTTACCCCATGGCATCCGTGGTCGGGGCCCGGCAGGCTGAGCACCATGACTGCCGGCGCCAGCGACCACCTCCCAGATTACGACCGGTCAAACCGGTCCGGCCGACCCCAGCCCGTGGGCTTCCCGTACAGCTCCGACACCTGGAAGGAGATCGCGCACCTCCTCCTGAATCTGCCGATGGCTCTCTTCGGCTTTGTGTTCACCGTGGTGGTTCTCCTCCTCGGGTGCGGACTTTCGGTCACGGTGATCGGCCTGCCGCTGCTGGCGGCGGGGCTGCTGGCGGCACGCCGGTTCGGCACGGTCGAACGGGCGCGGGCGCGGAACCTGCTCGGCGTGTACGTCGATGAGCCGAGCTCGGCGGCCGCGGGCCGGCGGCCGGGCGGCTTCCTGGCGCGGCTGTGGGCGGGGCTGAAGGATCCGGTGGGGTGGCGGACCGCGCTGTACGCGTTCATCCGGCTGCCCTGGGGCGTACTGACCTTCGCGGTCACGCTGACCGGGCTCTTCGTGCTGTGGCCGGTGCTGCCGTTTCTGGCGCGCGCGATGGCCAATGCCGACCGGGCGATGGTCCGTGGCCTGCTCTGCCCCTCCGACGAACTGGAGCGGCGGATCGCCGAACTGGAGTCGGACCGGGGCGTCGTCGTCGACACCGCGGCCGCCGACCTGCGGCGTATCGAACGCGATCTGCACGACGGGGCGCAGGCCAGGCTCGTGGCGCTCGCCATGGGGCTCGGCATGGCGAAGGAGAAGCTGACCGGCGACTTCAAGGACCCCGTCGCCGCGGCGGCGATGGTCGACGAGGCGCACGGCGAGGTGAAGCTGGCGTTGCAGGAGCTGCGCGATCTGGCGCGCGGTATCCACCCCGCCGTGCTGACCGACCGCGGTCTGGACGCGGCGCTGTCGTCGATCGCGTCGCGCTGCACGGCTCCGGTGCGGGTCACCGTCGATCTGACGGCGCGTCCGGCGGAGGCGATCGAGGGCATCGCGTACTTCACCGTCTCCGAGCTCCTCCAGAACGTCAGCAAACACAGCGGGGCGCGGTCCGTTTCCGTGGATGTGTGGCGGAGCGAGGAGCGGCTGCTGATCCAGGTGCGGGACGACGGGCGCGGCGGTGCGCGGCTGGACGGCGGCACGGGCATGGCCGGTCTGGCCGACCGGCTCGGCGCGGTGGACGGGCTCTTCCTCCTCGACTCCCCCGCGGGCGGGCCGACAACGGTGACGGCCGAGCTGCCGTGGCGGGACCGGGTGCGGGAGTAGGGAAAACCCCCGGTCAAAAACGGTGACCGGCCTCATGGTCCCGGTGTCCCCGTCCCAGCATTCTTGAGTCACACAAAGCAGCACACAGCGGCACTCATCTCAACCACCAGAGCAGAAACGGACGGCAGCGATGGCCACGGAGTACGCACCGCAGACGCGGGACCAGTGGAAGCCCGCGGGCCGCCCCCCGAAGAGGCACTTCCTTCCCCCGGCGCTGCGCGCGCCGATCGAGGCCCGGACCTGGCGCGAGTTCGGCTACCTGTTGCTCAGCCTGCCGGTCAGCGTGCTGCTCTTCGTATTCGCCGTCACCATGACGTCGCTGGGCCTGGGCCTGCTGATCACCTTCCTGGGCGTACCGGTGCTGGCGGCGTGCCTGGCCGGCTGCCGGGGTCTCGGAGCGATGGAGCGAGCCCGCGCCAGAGGCCTGCTCAAGCTGGACGTCGCGGACCCGGCTCCTGTGCGGGCCAAGACGGGTGGCGGGGGCGGGCCGATGGCCTGGATGGGCGCGATGCTCAAGAGCGGGACGTCCTGGCGCCATCTGCTGTACGCCGTACTGCACATGCCGTGGGCGGTGTTCGCCTTCTCGGTGTCGCTGGTCCTGTGGTCGTACGGCTGGGCCATGCTCACGTACCCGCTGTGGAAGTGGGTGTTCCCGGTGTACGCCGGTGTGGACGGCCTCCAGCTGTACGGCGACAACACGCACAACATCTACCTCGACAGTCCCGTCGAACTGGCCGCGACCAGCGCGTTCGGCCTGCTCATCACCCTCGCCACCCCTTGGCTCATACGCGGCCTGACGACCGTGGACCGGGTGATGGTGGCCGGGCTGCTCGGCCCGTCCCGGCTCGCCACCCGGGTATCCGAGCTGGAGTCGGACCGGGGCGTCGTCGTCGACACCGCGGCGGCCGACCTGCGGCGCATCGAGCGTGATCTGCACGACGGGGCGCAGGCCAGGCTCGTCGCCCTCGCGATGGATCTGGGACTGGCCAAGGAGAAGCTGACGCACGACCCGGAGGCGGCGGCGCGCATGGTGGGGGAGGCACACGGCGAGGTGAAGATCGCGCTTCAGGAGCTGCGGGACCTGGCCCGGGGCATCCACCCGGCCGTCCTGACCGACCGCGGCCTGGACGCGGCGCTCTCCGCGGTGGCCTCCCGGTGCACGGTGCCGGTGCGGGTGGAAGTGGACCTTCCGGCGCGGCCGGCCCCGGCCATCGAGGGCATCGCGTACTTCACCGCCTCCGAACTCCTCCAGAACGTCAGCAAGCACGCGCGGGCGTCACGGGCGACGGTCGAGGTGTGGCAGACGGCCGACCGGCTGATGCTCCAGGTGAGCGACGACGGGCAGGGCGGGGCGGACACGGCGGCCGGCTCGGGGCTGGCCGGGCTCGCGGAGCGGCTGGACGCGGTCGACGGAATCCTGGTCGCCGACTCGCCGGCGGGCGGGCCGACCACGGTTACGGCGGAGCTGCCCTGGCGCGGCTGACCCGCCCCACCACGGCCCGTTCCCCGCTCCCCGCTCCCAGCCCTCTTCCTCTCCATTCCCCTCCATTCCCCCGACCCTGGCGCCTGTTGGTCCCGATACTGGGATGCTGGGGCTCTCCGTTCGATGGAGCGGGGAGGGATTCAATTGCTGGGGGGCTTCAGGGCTGTGGAGGACAGGGTGCGGGTCGTCATCGCCGAGGATTCAGTGCTGCTTCGGGAGGGCCTGACCCGGCTTCTGACCGATCTCGGACACGATGTCGTCGCGGGTGTCGGGGACGCGGAAGCGCTGATCAAGACAGTGGGGGATCTGGCGTCGCAGGGCGAGCTGCCGGATGTGGTGGTCGCGGACGTACGGATGCCGCCCACGCACACCGACGAGGGCGTGCGGGCGGCGGTGCGGCTGCGCAAGGACTACCCCGGGATCGGTGTCCTGGTGCTGTCGCAGTACGTCGAGGAGCAGTACGCGACGGAATTGCTGGCCGGGTCGAGCCGGGGCATCGGCTATCTGCTCAAGGACCGGGTGGCCGAAGTGCGTGAGTTCGTGGACGCCGTCGTCCGCGTGGCCCAGGGCGGGACCGCACTGGACCCCGAGGTCGTGGCGCAGCTGCTGGGCCGCAGCCGGAAGCAGGACGTCCTGGCCGGGCTGACCCCGCGCGAGCGGGAGGTCTTGGGCCTCATGGCCGAGGGCCGGACGAATTCGGCGGTCGCCAAGCAGTTGGTGGTGAGCGACGGCGCGGTCGAGAAGCACGTCAGCAACATCTTCCTTAAGCTCGGACTCTCGCCCAGCGATGGGGATCACCGGAGGGTGCTGGCGGTGTTGACGTACCTGAAGACCTAGAAGACCCAGCCGGTCCCAGAACCAAAGGGTGAGCACGGAGCGTCATCGAGTAGAGCGCCGGGGGGCGAATGAATCATGGCGAAACAGGGCAATAGTGCGTCTCAAAACGGGGTCCAGTATGTGATAACCCCAGGGAAGGACACCCTTACCGACGTAGGGTGGGCCCTGGGGCCACCGGCTGGCCGGCCGGCCCCGAGCAGCCGCCTCGAGGGAGGTCCAGTTCAGTGACCAGCCAGGTCAGTAGCCCGGCCGAGAAGGCCAACGGATCCGATGGTGCCGACGGAGTGAATGACACCGTCGTCGGGGAACAGCGCAGCACGCGGGCCCGGAGAGGGTCCGAAAAGGAACGGTCCGAAAAAGAGGTCCGCCGTCTGGACCGGGTGATCATTCGTTTCGCGGGTGACTCCGGTGACGGAATGCAGCTCACGGGCGACCGCTTCACTTCGGAGACGGCGACCTTCGGAAACGATCTGTCGACGCTGCCTAACTTCCCTGCCGAGATCCGGGCACCCGCCGGCACCCTTCCGGGCGTATCCAGCTTCCAGCTGCATTTCGCCGACCACGACGTCCTGACGCCCGGCGACGCGCCCAATGTCCTGGTGGCCATGAACCCGGCCGCGCTGAAGGCGAACATCGCGGACGTCCCGCGCGGCGCCGAAATCATCGTCAACACCGATGAGTTCACCAAGCGCCCGATGGCCAAGGTCGGGTACGAGACGTCTCCGCTGGAGGACGGCTCCCTGGCGGCGTACAACGTCCATCCGGTCCCGCTGACGACGATGACGATCGAGGCGCTCAAGGACTTCGGCCTGTCCCGGAAGGAGGCCGAGCGGAGCAAGAACATGTTCGCTCTGGGCCTGCTGTCGTGGATGTACCACCGGCCGACCGAGGGAACCGAGAAGTTCCTGCGGACCAAGTTCGCCAAGAAGCCGCAGATCGCCGAGGCCAACGTGGCGGCGTTCCGGGCCGGCTGGAACTTCGGCGAGACCACCGAGGACTTCGCGGTCTCCTACGAGGTCGCCCCAGCGACCAAGGCGTTCCCGCCGGGGACGTACCGCAACATCTCCGGGAATCTGGCGCTGTCGTACGGCCTGATCGCCGCGAGCCAGCAGGCGGACCTGCCGCTGTATCTGGGCTCGTACCCGATCACTCCGGCCTCCGACATCCTGCACGAGCTCAGCAAGCACAAGAACTTCGGCGTGCGGACCTTCCAGGCCGAGGACGAGATCGCGGCCATCGGCGCGGCGCTGGGTGCCGCCTTCGGCGGGCAGCTGGCCGTGACCACCACCTCGGGTCCCGGTGTGGCGCTGAAGTCGGAGACCATCGGCCTCGCGGTGTCGCTGGAGCTGCCGCTGCTGGTGGTCGCCATCCAGCGCGGCGGCCCGTCGACCGGACTGCCGACCAAGACCGAGCAGGCCGACCTGCTCCAGGCGATGTACGGCCGCAATGGTGAGGCCCCGGTGCCGATCGTGGCGCCGAGGACCCCCGCCGACTGCTTCCACGCGGCCATGGACGCGGCCCGGATCGCTCTGACGTACCGGACGCCGGTGTTCCTGCTGTCCGACGGCTACCTGGCCAACGGCAGCGAGCCGTGGCGGATCCCGGAAATCGACGAGTTGCCGGACCTGCGCGTGCAGTTCGCGACCGGCCCGAACCACGAGCTCGCCGACGGCACCGAGGTCTTCTGGCCGTACAAGCGCGACCCGCAGACGCTGGCGCGTCCGTGGGCGGTGCCCGGCACCCCGGGCCTGGAGCACCGTATCGGCGGCATCGAGAAGCAGGACGGCACGGGCAACATCTCCTACGACCCGGCCAACCACGACTTCATGGTCCGCACCCGCCAGGCCAAGATCGACGGCATCGAGGTCCCGGATATCGAGGTCGACGACCCGGACGGCGCGAAGACGCTGGTGCTGGGCTGGGGCTCGACGTACGGGCCGATCACGGCCGCCGTACGACGGCTGCGGGCGGCGGGAACGCCCATCGCGCAGGCTCACCTGCGCCACCTCAACCCGTTCCCCCGGAATCTCGGTGAGGTTCTGGGGCGTTACGAGAAGGTGGTCGTGCCCGAGATGAACCTCGGACAGCTGGCCACCCTGCTCAGAGCCAGATACCTGGTCGACGCTCACTCGTACAACCAGGTCAACGGAATGCCGTTCAAGGCCGAGCAGCTCGCCACGGCTCTCAAGGAGGCCAACGATGCCTAAGGCGAACGAGACGCTTTCGCTGGTCCCCAAGGCCGAGGCCAAGCAGTCCATGAAGGACTTCAAGTCCGACCAGGAAGTGCGCTGGTGCCCCGGTTGCGGTGACTACGCGGTCCTTGCCGCCGTGCAGGGGTTCATGCCCGAGCTCGGGCTGGCGAAGGAGAACATCGTCTTCGTCTCCGGGATCGGCTGCTCGTCGCGCTTCCCGTACTACATGAACACGTACGGGATGCACTCGATCCACGGCCGCGCGCCCGCGATCGCGACCGGCCTCGCTTCGTCGCGGCGTGACCTGAGCGTGTGGGTGGTGACGGGTGACGGTGATGCGCTGTCGATCGGCGGCAACCATCTGATTCACGCGCTGCGGCGCAACGTCAACCTGAAGATTTTGCTCTTCAACAACCGGATCTACGGGCTGACCAAGGGCCAGTACAGCCCGACCTCCGAGCTCGGCAAGATCACCAAGTCGACGCCGATGGGCTCGCTCGACGCGCCCTTCAATCCGGTGTCGCTGGCGATCGGCGCCGAGGCCAGCTTCGTCGCCCGTACGGTCGACTCCGACCGCAAGCACCTCACCGAGGTGCTGCGGCAGGCCGCCGACCACCCCGGCACCGCGCTGGTGGAGATCTACCAGAACTGCAACATCTTCAACGACGGCGCCTTCGATGTGCTCAAGGACAAGCAGCAGGCCGAGGAGGCCGTGATCCGCCTCGAGCACGGGCAGCCGATCCGCTTCGGCGCCGAGGGGTCGAAGGGTGTCGTACGGGATGCGGCCACCGGCGATCTGAAGGTCGTCGCGGTGACCGCCGACAACGAGTCGCAGGTCCTGGTCCACGACGCGCACGCCGCCTCGCCCACGACGGCGTTCGCGCTCTCGCGCCTCGCCGACCCGGACACGCTGCACCACACCCCCATCGGGGTGCTGCGCAGCGTCGACCGCCCGGTCTACGACACCCTGATGGCCGACCAGCTCGATACCGCCATAGAGCAGAACGGCAAGGGCGATCTGAGTGCGCTGCTCGCGGGCAACGACACGTGGACTGTCGTCGGCTGACGCGGCCCTGTTGTCGCCAGGAGGGGCGCCCGGTCCTGAGGGACCGGGCGCCCCTCCTTTCGTCTCTCTGCGTTTTGCGTCTCTCTGCGCGAGATGTAATGACCGTATTGGAATACGGACATGACACATGGGCTGGGTCGGCGCTACCGTCAGCACGATGATGTGTGCGGGTGGGGAGAGCCAGTGAAGTCGGTCAACGAACAGCGGTCGGGGTTGCTGTACGGCATCGGCGCCTACGGGATGTGGGGGCTCGTGCCCCTGTTCTGGCCGCTGCTCAAGCCGGCCGGCGCGATGGAGATCCTGGCCCACCGCATGGTCTGGTCCCTCGCCGTCGTCGGAATCGCGCTGCTGGCGGTACGCCGGTGGTCATGGATCGGGGAGCTGGTCCGTCAGCCTCGCAGGCTGGGGCTCATCGCGGTCGCCGCGACCGTCATAACCGTCAACTGGGGCCTGTACATCTGGGCCGTCAACAACGGCCAGGTCGTCGAAGCGTCCCTCGGCTACTTCATCAATCCGCTGGTCACCATCGCCATGGGTGTCCTGCTGCTGAAGGAGCGTTTGCGGCCGGCGCAGTGGGCGGCGGTCGGGATCGGCTTCGCTGCGGTGCTCGTGCTGGCCGTCGGGTACGGGAAGCCGCCGTGGATCTCCCTGATCCTGGCGTTCTCGTTCGCGACGTACGGCCTGATCAAGAAGAAGCTCAACCTCGGCGGCGTGGAATCGCTGGCCGCCGAGACCGCCGTCCAGTTCTTGCCCGCGCTGGGTTATCTGCTGTGGATCGGGTCGCACGGGGATGCCACCTTCGGTGCACAGGGGGCGGGCCATGCGGCGCTGCTCGCCGCCACCGGCATCGTGACCGCCGCGCCGCTGGTGTGCTTCGGCGCGGCGGCGATACGGGTGCCGCTGTCGACGCTGGGGCTGTTGCAGTACCTCGCGCCGCTCTTCCAGTTCGGGCTGGGTGTTCTGTACTTCCACGAGGCGATGCCGCCGGAGCGGTGGGCGGGCTTCTCGCTCGTCTGGGCGGCGCTGGCGCTGCTCACGTGGGATGCGCTGCGGACGGCTCGCCGGGGGCGGTCGGAGGCTACGCGGTTGGCGGCGGTTGCGCTGGCTGCCGGCGCAACCGCCAGTGCGGGTGGCTTGCCTGGCGCTGCGGATGAGCCCGCGCCGGCGGCCAAGTCGGCCCCCTGAGCGAACAGCCCCGGCAGGGCCCCGGCCTACGCCGCCGGGACGGACCCGGGCTGGGCCTGGGCCTGAGCGGCGGCAGTGGACGGGGACGCCTCCACCAGTCGCCCACCGCGCCGCCCCCGCAAACCGAACGCCGTGATCGCCGCGCCCACCACCACCATCGCCACCGGAACCGCAAGCGCCGCCCGGAACGCGCTGAGCGTCGACTCCGGCGAGCCGTCACCGCCCGCCGCCACCAGGCCGTACACCGCCGTCACCGCCGAGATCCCCACCGCCGAGCCGAACTGCGTCGCGGTCTGGAGCAGTCCGCCCGCCAGGCCCTGCTCCTTCTCCTCGATGCCGTCCGTCGCGGCGATCGTGAGCGGCCCGTACGCCAGGGCGAACGCCGTGCCCGTCAGGAACAGCGTCGGCAGCATCGCGGCGTACGACCAGTGGAGCCCCACCGGCAGGAACAGCACGTACGACACGATCGCCAGCATGAAGCCGCCGAAGATCACCCGCGCGTTGCCGAACCGGTTCACCAGGCGCGGCGTCAGCGTCGGCGCCAGCACCGCGTCCGTGCCCATGACCACCAGCGCCAGCGCGGTCTCCAGCGAGGACCAGCCGCGCAGTTCCTGGAGGTAGAGCGTGACCATGAACTGGAAGCCGAAGAAGGAGCCGACGAAGAGCAGCGCCCCCAGGTCGGCGCGGATCATCGACGCCTTGCGCAGAATGCCGAGCCGTACGAGCGGCGCGGCCGAGCGGCGCTCGATCGCGACGAACGCCGCCGCGAGCAGCAGTCCCGCGGCCACCGCGCCGGCCGTGAACCGCCAGCCGTCGAAGCCGTGCTCCAGCCGTACGATCGAGTACGCCAGCAGCAGCATCGCCCCGGCGGCGGTCGCCGCACCCGCCAGGTCGAAGGAGCCGCTGCGGCGGGCCGGCCGCGCCTCCGCCGGGAGCAGCCGCAGCGCCGCGATCAGGATGAGCCCGCCCAGCAGCACCGGGGCGAAGAACACCCACCGCCAGCCCAGCTGGGTCAGCAGCCCGCCGATGACCAGGCCGAGCGTGAAGCCGCCGGCGGCCGTGCCGGCGAAGACGAGCAGGGCCTTGTTGCGCTGCGGACCCTCCTCGTACGACGTGGTGATGATCGACATCGCGGCCGGAGTCATGAAGGCCGCTGCTACGCCCGTCACGAAGCGGGCGACGATCAGCATCCAGCCCTCGGTCGCGAACCCGCCCAGCACGGAGAAGCCGAGGAAGACCGTGAGCCAGGTGAGGAACATCCGCCGCCTGCCGAACAGGTCCGCCGCACGCCCGCCGAGCAGGGTGAATCCGGCGTACCCGAGGACGTACGCGCTCATCACCCACACCGCGGTGCCGGTCGGCAGCTCCAGGTCGGATCTGATGGACGGCACGGCCACCGAGAGCATGGCGACGTCGATGCCTTCGAGAAAGATCGTGCCGCAGAGTACGAGTAGCAGTGCCCAGGCGCGTCGAGTCATGGGTGGTGACCTCTCACATCAAGTCAGTTATCGGAATGCCGGTCGGTTCTCTCTTGTAACCATTGGCATCCTGAGGCAGCATCACGGCCTATGGAAGAAGGCACTTTGAAGTCACCGAGTAACTGCGAAGTCACCGACTCCCAGGGGGCCTACGGCGACACCGACCCTTTCCAGTGGGACACCCGTGAGGACTGCGAGGTCCGCCAGATCCTCGACCGCGTGGCCGACAAGTGGTCGCTGCTGGTCATCGCGCTGCTCGACAGCCACGTGCTGCGCTTCACCGAGCTGCGGCGCAAGATCGACGGCATCAGTCAGCGCATGCTGACGGTGACGCTGCGTCAGCTGGAGCGCGACGGGCTCGTCAAGCGCACGGTCCATCCGGTGGTTCCGCCGCGTGTGGAGTACGAACTCACCCCGCTCGGCGCGACGTTGCACACCACGATCCGCTCACTCGTCACGTGGACCGAGCAGCACCAGAACGAGATCGCGGCGGCCCGCGCGGACTACGACGCCCGTACGGCGGCCGAGGAGGAAGCGACGCCCGCCGCCGTCACGGCCGCGAACTGATTCACTCAGCGAGCGCGGCTCTGTCGCTGCCGCCGGCGCCGGCGCTCTGGCGGGCCCGGTGGGCGCGCGCCTTGCTGCGGTTTCCGCAGCGCTCCATCGCGCACCAGCGGCGGCGGCCGGGGCGCGAGGTGTCGACGAACAGCAAGTAGCAGTCGTGCGAGCCGCATTCGCGGATGCGGTGGGCGTACGGCCCGGTGAACAGGTCGATCGCGTCGCGGGCCACCGTCGACAGCAGCTGAGTCCCAGTGGCGCCCGGCGCCCACGCGCGTACGGCGCCCACGCGCGTACGGCGCCCACGCCCGTACCGATGTCGATACGGGCGACCAACGCCTCCCCCGCCGCGCGCTCGTTGACCACATCAAGGTCGGCGGCGGCCAGCGCCCGGCCGTGGGCGCGGTCTGCGGCCAGCCGGTAGAGCGCGTCGCGCAGGGCGCGCGCGTCCGCGAGCTCACTCGCGCTCACGGCCAGGCCGAGGCGGGCCGGGAGCCGGCTCCGCCCTGCCCAGCGCACCAGATCGGCCGGCTCGTGCAGCACCTCGTAGCGGGCGAGCAGCCCGGGGCCTCCGGTCGGCAGCAACTCAAGGCAGAGGGCGCCCGGATCGAAGAGGAACGGGCGGCCCTCCGGCGTGCGCAGGATCAGTCCGGGCGTGTCCGTTGCGGGCTCCATCACGTAACCACTCTAACTGGTTAGCACGATACTGCACCAGAAGCTCGTCGTGGACGCCGCGCACGGCGGGATCCGGTCGCCGTCCGGCATCCGGACGACCCGTACGACACTCGGCCGCCGGATCCTCTTCCAGCGCGTACCGGAGATGAAGACGGTCAAGCAAACCGACCCCGAGAGCAACGAGTTCTGCGCCCACTGAAGCTCTGGCTTGGCTCAAGTCGGGGTTGGCCTTCCCCGCCGGGCGGCATGGTCGATTGACCAGTACGACCGACCGACCGACGGGGGACCTGATGAAGGACGTCATACGCCCGGCCGGCGCGGCACTCGCCGCGTTCGCCTTTCTCGCCGGCGCGGCGGCCTGCACCACGCCGCCGCCTCTTCCCGGGCAGCAGCAGTCGACGGCGAGCCCCCGGCCCGGCCTGCCCGCCGAGCAGCGGCTCGCTGCGGCCGCGACTGCCGCCCTGACCGACCAGGACACGCTCGACGAAGAAGGTACGTTCGTACTTTCGGCGGCCGGTGGCATCGACGGCTCCAACAACCAGAGCGAGATCACGCCCAGCACTCGCCTGCTCGTCGAGGCGGCCTGCGCGGGCGAGGGATCGGTGACCCTCACCGTCACCTCGGGCAGCGCCAAGGCCCGTCGGCACCTCGCCTGCGCCGCCAAGCCACGCGCGAAGACCTTCACCTTCACCACCCGTGCCGGCTCGATCTCCTTCGATGCCGACCGGGACACGGCCACGCGCGGCGGTCTTGCCTACCTCGCGCGCCGTCCGGCATCCGAACACCGCTGACCGGTTTCCGCTCTTGACGGAGAGTCAAGCTCTCCCTGAACATTCAGCACGCACAGCTCACGCGTAGCTCACGCACAGCCCTTGCACCAACAGCTCCAACGCCCCGCGCCGCCACCCGCGTCGAGGGGCGTCTCGCACGTTCCGTCAGTCCCCGTACGGAATCCGGAGCCCCCACATGAACCACTCCCAGCACTCCAAGCTCTCGAGTCTCTCCCACCCCAGACGCACCGCCACAGCCGTCGCCGTCGCCCTCGCCCTCACCGGCCTGGCCACCGCCACCGCGCCTTCCTCCGCCGCCGCCCCGGCCGCGGCGCTCGCCGCCCCCGACATACCCGTCGCCAACGTCAAGGCGCACCTCACCCAGCTCCAGTCGATAGCCACCGCCAACGGCGGCAACCGCGCACACGGCCGCCCCGGCTACAAGGCCTCCATCGACTACCTGAAAGCGAAGCTGGACGCCGCCGGATTCACCACCTCCGTCACGACGTTCACCTCCAGCGGCGCGACCGGATACAACCTGATCGCCGACTGGCCGGGCGGCGACCCGAACCAGATCCTGATGGCCGGCGCGCACCTCGACTCGGTCAGTTCGGGCCCCGGCATCAACGACAACGGGTCCGGCTCCGCCGCCGTCCTGGAAACCGCACTCGCCGTCTCCCGCGCCCAGCTCAAGCCCACAAAGCACCTGCGGTTCGGCTGGTGGGGCGCGGAGGAGCTCGGCCTCGTCGGCTCAAAGGCGTACGTCAACAGCCTGCCCACCACGGAGCGTTCGAAGTTCACCGGCTACCTCAACTTCGACATGATCGGCTCGCCGAACCCCGGCTACTTCGTCTACGACGACGACCCCGCCATCGAGAAGACGTTCAAGGACTACTACGCGGGCATCGGCGTCCCGACCGAGATCGAGACCGAGGGCGACGGCCGCTCCGACCACGCCAACTTCAAGAACGTGGGCATACCGGTCGGCGGCCTCTTCACCGGCGCCAGCCGCACGAAGACGAGCGCCCAGGTCCAGAAGTGGGGCGGCACCGCCGGCACGGCCTTCGACCGCTGCTACCACTCCTCCTGCGACACCACGGCGAACATCAACGACACCGCCCTGGACCGCAACAGCGACGCGATCGCCCACGCCATCTGGACGCTGGGCAACGAGCCGACCGTCCCGCCCGGCGACGTCCACGAGAACACCACCGACGTCGCCGTCCCGGACAACGGCGCCGCTGTCACCTCTTCCGTCACCGTCTCCGGCCGTACGGGCAACGCCCCGGCCACGCTCAAGGTGGGCGTGGACATCAAGCACACCTGGCGCGGTGACCTGGTGGTGGACCTGCTCGCGCCCGACGGGACGGCGTACCGGCTGAAGAGCTCCAGCAGCAGCGACTCGGCCGACAACGTGATCGCCACGTACACGGTGGACGCGTCGAGCGAGGCGGCCAACGGCATCTGGAAACTCAGGGTCCAGGACATCGCCGCGCAGGACACCGGCTACATCGACAGCTGGAAGCTCACCTTCTGATTCCCGTCTGGACGGCCCGGCCCCGGCGGGGGCCGGGCCGTCTCACGCCCCTCAGGCCGAGATGTCCTTCGTCGTGAAGCGCGCCCAGGCCGCCGAGCCGAACACCGCCGCGTACAGCGCCTGGAGCCCGAGGTTGTCCAGCACCTCGTCCCAGTAGACCGGCTCGCGCAGCAGGTCCGTGAAGGACAGCCAGCGGTGCGGGAAGAGATACGGATGGATCGCGTCCAGCTGCGGGATCGTGTCCAGGATCTGCACGGTGATCAGCAGCCCGACCGTCGCCGCCATCGCCGCTACGCCGCTGTTGGTGAGGGTCGAGACGAACACGCCGATCGCCGCGAGTCCGACCAGCGAGGCCGCCACGACCGCCGCCACCACTGCGGCCCGTACCAGGCCTTCTCCGAAGCTGATCTGCGTACCGGAAATCGTCGTGACTTCCCCCAGCGGGAAGAGCAAAGCCCCGGTGGCCAGCGCCGATGCGGCCACCGTCAGCGTTGCGACCAGGCAGAAGACCATCGTGGACACGTACTTGGCGAGCAGCAGCCGGGTACGTCCGGCCGGCGCGACCAGCAGATAGCGCAGCGTGCCGGCGTTCGCCTCGCCCGCCACCGCGTCGCCCGCGATGACGCCGACAGCCATCGGCAGGAAGACCGGGAGGGTCGCGGCGAGCGCCGCGAAGACGAGGAAGAGACCGTTGTTGGTGATCTGGGTCAGGAAGGCCGGGCCCGCGCCGCCCCCTTCTCCTCCACCGCCGCCACCGCCGCCGATCGACGATCCGTCGCTCGTCTCGATCTTCACCGCGATGCCGATCAGCACGGGTACGGCGGCCAGCACTGCCAGCAGCGCGAGTGTGCGCCATCGCCGGAAGGTGGTGGTCAGCTCGGAACGGAGGAGGCCGAGGGTCCACAGCGGACTGCGGGCCCGCTGTGGACCGACCGTCGGCCGAACCGTCGTTTCGGCCTGCGGCTCAACGTGCGACTCAGCCTGCGACATCGAAGCCCTCCCCCGTCAGCGCCACGAACGCGTCCTCCAGCGAGGTCCGTGCGACGCCGAAAGACCTCACCCGTACATCGGCCCGCACCAGCGCGGTGTTGATGTCGGCCGGATCCACATCCCCCGGCGGCAGCTCCCCGGTCACCCGGCCGCCCTCCGTGACCACCAGGTCGGTTACGCCCATTTCCTTGAGCACCCGCGCCGCGTCCGCCGTGTCCGGTGTGGTGACGGCGAGCCGCCCGCGCGCACCGGCCGCCAGTTCGGCGACCGGACCCTGGACGATCAGCCGCCCCTGGGCCATCACCGCCGCGTGCGTACACACCTGCTCGATCTCGTCGAGCAGGTGCGAGGAGAGAAAGACCGTCGTACCTTCCGCCGCCAGTTCCCGCACCAGCGAGCGGATCTCGCGCATGCCTTGCGGGTCGAGACCGTTCGTCGGCTCGTCGAGCACGAGCAGCTTGCGCGGCTGAAGCAGCGCGGACGCGAGCCCGAGCCGCTGCTTCATCCCCAGCGAGTACGCCTTGGCCTTCTTACCTCCCGCCGCAGTCAGGCCCACGCGGTCGAGCGCCGCCGCGACACGCGCCCGGCGGGTGCGCGGGTCGGCCGCCGGATCGGCCGCGTCGTAACGGATCAGGTTGTCGCGGCCCGACAGGAATCCGTACAGCGCGGGCCCCTCGATGAGCGCGCCGACCTGCGGGAGCACGGTACGGGCGGCGCGCGGCACGGGCCGGCCGAGCAGCGTCGCCGTACCGGAGGTCGGCTCGATGAGCCCCATCAGCATCCGGATGGTGGTCGTCTTCCCGGAGCCGTTGGGCCCGAGGAAGCCGAAGACGCTGCCGGCGGGCACGCTGAGGTCGAGCCCGTCGACGGCGAGCTGCCCGCCGCGGAAACGCTTCGTGAGCCCACGTGTGTCGATCACGGCCTCACTACCCACGGCAGACAGCTCCTCCATCCCCGCTCCGCCTACTTGGCCGCGTTGGCGGCCTGGACCAGCGCGTCCGGGGTGACAGCGCCGACGTACACCTTGCCGTCGTCCGTCATCAGAGCGTTGACGAGACGGGTCTTGAAGACCGTGCCCGAGCCGAACTTGCCGGACACCTTGTCACCCAGCGCGTCCAGGAACTGCTGCGCCTCCGGCGGTACGTCGCCCTTCTCGGGCGCCTTCGAGCCGGCGCCGTCGCCTGCTTCGCCGCCGGGGGACGAGATCTCGGCGACCGAGGTCCAGCCCTTGCCGATGACGTTGAGCCCCTCGAAGTCCTTCAGGTCTTCGTCGCCCTTGAAGTCCTTCTTGAAGTCCTTGTTGAATTCCTGCTCCTGGGACTTCAGCTCGTCGTCGCCCTCGGTCACCTTCGCGCCCTTGGGCGGGCTGAACTTGAAGGTGTCCGCGGACGGCTTCGCGAAGTCGACCTTCGTGAAGCCCGCGTCGATCGCGGCCTTGCCGCCGCTGCTCGGCGTGAGCGTGAACTTGAGCGGTACGCCGTTCTCCGCGTCGACCGCGACCCGGATGGAACCGATGGTCGAACCGGACTGCTTGGGCTTGATGAGCAGCTGGTACGCGTCCCGGCCCGCGACCTGCGCCGTACCGTCGACCGTCACCGATGTGGTGTCGTCCGCGGCCTTCAGCGCCTCCTCGGCCAGACCCTTAGGGGTCGTCGGAACCCCCTCAGGGGCCTTCTCGTGCTTCCCCGAGTCCCGGGAGTCCGCGGGCGCCTTCGTGTGGAACGCCTCGTTCGAGGCACTGTCGTACGCCCAGACCTCGCCCGCGTTGTGAATCAGGCTGTACTCCGCGGTGTCGTCCAGGATCGACACCCGCTGCTTGTCGGGGCCGTCGGCCGCCACGCGCAGGGTGTGCGTACCGGAGGCGAGTTCCATCAGCTTGGCCTGCGGATCGGCCGACGAACCCTCCCCGTCGGCCTCGCCCTTGGGCGCCAGGCTTCCGGCGAGGCCGCCGAGCGAGGGAATACCCAGGTCGGTGTTGATCTTCACGGTTCCGGAGAGCTGCTGTGTGTCCGACGCCGCGATCTTCTCGATCAGCTGCTGAGCGGTGATCTTCGGCAGTTCGGGGTCGCCGGAATCGGCGAGCGCCGGGACGAGCCCGATGGTCGCCGCCGCCACCCCCGCCACCGCGACGGGAACGATGTAGCGGGCGGCCTTCCGGCGGCCCGCGGCAAAGTGGTCCCTGCCCTCGGTGGTCTGTGCGCTGTCGTTCGGTGCCATGTGTGCTCTACCTCCGTGGTTGGCGGCCGTCGTCCATTGCACTCGTCCACCCCGCGCCGCCATTCTCACCCGAATTGGTCGGGAGTGGTTGTCCCAATCTGACCAAAACGGCGGCCAGGAAGCGTCAGACCCCGGGATCAACTCCGTGTACTGCTAGGGGATGACACACGGCGTCAGCGCCTCCCCCGCGAGAGAGGGGAGACGTCGATTGCCCCTTGCATCCAGTTGCCGCTTCCGCCGAGATACTGCGGAGCTACCGTCGAACTACCGCCGAACCACCGTCGAACTACCGCTGGATGAATACGTAGTCCGCCTGGTACGGAACGGCCGCCAGGGAGCCCGCCTCGCAGTCGCCGGCCGGCGCCACGCCACCCACCGTGTTGAGCCGCAGGATCTCGGTCGTGTGCGCGAAGAGTCCGTGCTTCTTGCCGGACTGCGCGGCCTGGAGGTCGAGTTCCGGAATGTTGCCGGCACCGTTCGCACTCTTGCTGATGAGCGAGCCGGTGACCGCGCTGCGGTCCGGGGCGATCCACTGCGGCGTACCGGAGTTCGGCCGTACGAAGGAATGCGCGATACCGCCGGCGAGTACGGCCCGTACGTCACGCTGCTGGAACGAACTCCTGCCGTCCGTCCCCTTCTCGCACTCGTAGATCTGCTTGCCCTTGGCGACCGGCGCCTGGAAGTTGTTCAGCGCGCGGTCGAAGTGGAAGGCGTTGGTGACCTTGTGGAACTGGCCGCGCACCGCACCGCCCGGGAACTCGGCGGTGTGCAGATTGGCGTAGAAGCTCGTGGGGTCGGACGTGAAGGCCTTCAGCACCGCCGCGTCCGCGTCCGCGACATTGACCGAGCCGGTCGCAGTCCGCGCCTTGCCCTTCTTCTTCCCGAGCTGCTTCGTAAAGTCGATCTTCACGCCGCCATTGACGCCCTTGCCGGCCTGGTGGATGTGGAGCGCGGTCGGCTTGTCGGTACCGCGCCACTTCACGGCGAACGACACCGTGCTGCCCTCGACCTTGACGAACTCCAGCGCGGAGCCGTCCTTGTCGCCGGCGGTGGGCCCGCCCTGGACCGGCACCTCGTTGGCGCCGTTCAGGCTGGCCACGAAGTACGACGCGTCGCCGGCGCCGCTGTGGCTGTCGGCGGCGACGGCCGGAATCACAGCGAGCGTGACGCCCGCCGCTGCCAGGACCGCGGTGGTGCCGATGATGACGCTCTTAGGTGTACGAAGCTTCGCGATACCGCCCATGGCCGGATATCTCCCCGTTCCAGTGCCGCCGCCCCCTGCGTCGGCTTCTGGGCATGAATACGGAGCGAATCCGGGCCTGAACTCAGCGCGACGGTGTGAACTGCGTCACGCCACCTCGGTTACCGTTCTAACCCGCGCGGTGCACCACCGCGTCGCACAGCTCCTCCAGAGCCGACTTCGCGTAGCACTCGGGCAGCGGCGCGAGCGAGGCTCGCGCCTCCTCGGCGTACCGGATGGTGTCGCGTCGCGCCTGCTCCAGCGCCGGGTGCGCGCGCAGCCGGCGCAGCACCTCGGCGAGCCGGGCGTCGTCGGTGAGGTCGCCGTCCAGCAGCTCGCACAGCTCGACGTCTTCGGGGCGCCCGTGCTCGGCGGCCTGCGCGCGCAGCAGCAGCACCGGCAGCGTGGGAATGCCTTCGCGCAGGTCCGTGCCCGGCGTCTTGCCGGACTCGTGGCTGTCGCTCGCGATGTCGAGTACGTCGTCGGCCAGCTGGAAGGCGGTGCCGAGGCGCTCGCCGTACTGGGTGAGGATGTCGACGACGCGCTCGTCGGCGCCCGACATCATCGCGCCGAAGCGCCCCGAGACGGCGATCAGCGAGCCGGTCTTGCCCGCGATGACGTCCAGGTAGTGCCCGACGGGCTCCTGGCCCTCGCGCGGTCCGGCCGTCTCCAGGATCTGGCCGGTGACGAGGCGTTCGAACGCCTCCGCCTGGATCCGTACGGCTTCGGGCCCGAGGTCGGCCAGGATGTGCGAAGCGCGCGCGAAGAGGAAGTCGCCGGTGAGGACCGCGACCGAGTTGCCCCAGCGGGCGTTGGCGCTGGCGACTCCGCGGCGTACGTCCGCCTCGTCCATCACGTCGTCGTGGTACAGCGTCGCCAGATGCGTCAGCTCGACGACCACGGCCGAGGGCACGATGCCCGGCGCGTAAGGGTCACCGAACTGCGCGGCCAGCATGACCAGCAGCGGCCGGAACCGCTTGCCCCCGGCCCGGACCAGATGCTGCGCGGCCTCCGTGATGAAGGGAACCTCGCTCTTGGTAGCGTCGAGGAGTCCTTCCTCGACGGCTGCCAATCCGGTCTGGACATCGGTCTCAAGAGCCTGGTCCCGCACGCTCAGTCCGAACGGCCCGACGACGGTCACGAGGGTCACTCCTGTCTGCTGACGATCACACGGATTGTCGATGTGTCGCTGTCTTCACTCAAGTCAGCGTATCCGGTCGCCTTTCGATCGCAGTGAGCGCCTTCCCGTCGCCCCGATCACAGTCCGATGGGCGCCGGTATGTTCTTTCTCACCCGATACGAGGGGGAGTGATCCCTTTGTCCAGGCGCGGCAAATCAAGCCCTCCCGTCAGCGAAGGAACCAGCGCCCTCAGCGAACCTCCACCGCCCGCGCCACCCGCGGCGACGCATACTCCGTACCGCACACGAACCGCATCACCGGCCCGAACGACGCCGCAGCCGCCAGCCCCGTGAAGTAGAGCCCCGGCACAGAAGACCCGTACCCCGCATCCAGCCGCGGCGCCCCCCGCGAAACCGACAGCGCCGTCCTCAGTTCATGCCCCAGGAAGCCCAACGCGGCCACGTCCATCCGGTAACCGGTGGCCGCCATCACATGGTCGGCGGACAGCTCCCGCCCTGCGCCCTGCCCACCGCTCAGCGTCAGGACCGGCCGCCCGTCCTCCACCCGGGCCCGCACCACGCGCCGGCCGTCGGTGACCTGAATCCGCCCCGCTGTGAAGCGGTCCCGCAGCCACCACGCGCCGAGCGGCCCGAGCACCCGCCGCACCAGATAGTGGCGGGCGGGCGCGGGAAGACGGCGTACATGCGTCGCGTGATACGTCAGCCCGTACAAAGACCACGCCCGCCCGAACGGCGACTCCGGACGCAGCCGCGACTGCCGGTCAGGCGCGTCCCCAAAGGCCACGGCGCCCCGGCTGCGCGCCACCACACGTACCGATGCCGCCCCAGCCTCCGCCATCAGTACGGCGTTCTCCAGCGCCGACTGCCCCGCACCAATGACGATCACGTCCTGCCCGGCGAACCGCGACACGTCGCGGTGCTGCGCGGCATGCGAAAAGGGCCCGGTCGCCGAAAGCCCGTCCGACGTCGCCGCCGCCAGCTCGCGCGGCAGGCGGGCGAGCCCCGACAGCCCCGTCGCCACGACCACCGCCCGCGCCGTGAACTGCTCCCCCGAGTCGAGCTTCAACTCGAACCCGTCACGCCCGGCCCCCGCGCGGTCGACGGAAACCACCCGTACCCGCTCAAGGTCCGGAAGCAGCTTGTCCGCGAACCACTGCCCGTACCGCGCGAAGATCTCGACCGGCACGAGGTCCCAGTCGGACTCGTACCGCCGCTCCCCCGTATCCGCGCAGAAGTCGATCAGATCATGGCCCGGCTGCGGGGCGTCGATGTTGGACGCCACCGGCGTCGACTTGAGCAGCATCCCGGCGCGCATGTGCTCCCGCCAGCTCACCATCGGCGAGCCGAAGACACGAACCGGAATGCCGCGCGCCCGCAGATGGGCGGCGGTGGACAGGCCGTACGGCCCGGCTCCGATGACTGCGACCGGACGGATCATCTGAAATCCCCTCCCCAGGGCAACACACAGCGCATCACTTCGCGGAACCGCTTCCGCCACCCCGACGGGTCGCCCGGCCGCCGCGCCACATCTGGTACAGGTGCTTGGCACCCGGCCGTACGAACCGCGCCATCATCATGGCGACCGGCACCATGTCGTCAGCCGCGACCCACGCGAGCACCGTGCTGCCCGCCCGCACCGGCGCGTGCGGCGTCGTGTAACCGCTGCGGCGGTAGGCGAGCAAAGCAGCCAGGTCGATGTTCTCGACGACATAGCGGTGACCGGCCCGCTGCTCCCCCTCCGGAACCTTCCGGCCGGTCAGATGAAGATGCTGCGCCCTTACGACGTCGACCCCGGCCTCGTTCTCGAAGAGCCGGAACTGCGCGCCCATCCTGGGATTGAAGTCGAGCAGCTTGTACCGCCCGTCGCGCCGGTCGAAGCGAAGATCGAGGTCGACGACCCCACTGAATCCGATCCGCTTGATGAACTGACCGGCCAGCTCCGCCAATTCGGGGTTGCCCACCACATACGCGTTCGCCGTCATGCCCGCGTGCGGCGGCCACGACCGCACCTTCACCCCGGTGAACATCGCCAGCGCCGAACTGTCCGCGTCGAAGTAGGCATGGACGATCCAGTCCTCGGCGTCCTCGCGCGGCAGGTATTCCTGGAGGATTACGCCGGGATGCTCGCCCCAGCCGCGCGCGAGCACCAGCAGCCGCTCGGGCCCCTCTATGCGGGTAGTCCCGCTGACAGCCGGCTGCTTCCTACGTACGAACGCCTCCCGGTTCCTCGTGCAGCCCCTGCTTGCTGGCGAGGCGGCGCGGCAGTCCGGCGTCGACGCGCGGGAACAGGAAAGGCCCCGCGAGGGCGTCCTGATGCTCGGCGATCAGTACCGCCGCCTCTTCGTCGGTGGGGACGAGGACGGCCGGCCGCCCGATCCGGCGCCCGATCCGCAGCAACCCCTCCACGAGCCGCTCCGGCTCCTCCGTCCCCGTGGTGGGCCAGACGAAGGCGCGCTCCAGATAGCGGGAACGCGCGGCCGGGGTCCACCGGTCCTCGGTGACGGCGTACATAGGGATGCCGAGTCTTCCCAGGCTGCGGATCGCCCCCACTCCGCCGTGGTGCAGCGGGTAGTTCCCGATCTTCACGATGAGTCCGGGAACGTCCCGGTCAGGCGTGAATGGCGCATGTTTGAACGGCACACTGCGGCTCGCCACCTGTCCCCCTACGACACGGCCCCGCCCCTGCCCGCCCTACCTGCCCTGCTGCCGTGTCCCCAAAGGACGCTAAGCCGGAATTCCCCACTCCAGCAAGGTCTTTTCGGACATTACGAACTCTTTAGGCACTGCCGCCACAGGCGACACCCACGTAACGTGTTCTTCTCACGACCTGGAAAGCGAGGCAGCACCGATGCCCGAGCAGAGCCCGCTCGACCTTGCCGAAGGCGACCCCTTCGGCCCGCACAACCTCCCTTACGGCGTCTTCTCGACCACCGAGGAGCCCGAGCGCCGCCGGGTCGGTGTCCGTATCGGCGGCCATGTGCTGGACGCGGGGGCGGCCGCTCTCACGCTGGGCTCTCCGTACGCCGCGCTGCTCGACCAGCCGACGCTCAATCCGCTGCTCGCGGCGGGGCGTACCGCGTGGCGTGATGTACGCCGGGCGCTCACCGCGTGGGTGACAAGCCCCGCGCACCGCGCCGAAATCGAGCCCCTGCTGCACCCGGTCACGGCGGTGACTCTCCACCTCCCCTACGACGTGGCGGACTATGTCGACTTCTACGCGAGCGAGCACCACGCCACGAACGTAGGCAAGATCTTCCGCCCGGACGGCGATGCGCTGACCCCCAACTGGAAGCACCTGCCGATCGGTTACCACGGCCGGGCCGGCACGGTTGTGGTGTCCGGTACGGATGTGGTGCGCCCCAGCGGCCAGCGCAAGGCGCCGGCGGACCCGGCGCCGATCTTCGGCCCTTCCATCAAGCTGGACATCGAAGCGGAGGTCGGCTTCGTGGTCGGCACCCCTTCCGCCCACGGCAATCCGGTCCCGCTCGCGGACTTCCGGGACCACGTCTTCGGCCTGTTCCTCCTCAACGACTGGTCGGCGCGGGACATCCAGGCCTGGGAGTACGTGCCGCTCGGCCCCTTCCTGGGCAAGTCCTTCGCCACGTCGGTGTCGGCGTGGGTAACTCCTCTGGAGGCCCTGGACGCGGCCCACGTATCGCCCCCGGCCCGGGACTTCTCCCTTCTCCCCTACCTCGACGACTCCGACGAGGAGGAGCCCGGCGGCTACGACATCCGCATCGAGGTGAAGATCAATGGAGAGGTGGTCTCCACTCCCCCCTTCTCCACCATGTACTGGACGGCGGCGCAGCAGCTCGCCCAGATGACGGCGAACGGCGCGTCGCTCCGCACGGGCGACCTCTTCGGCTCCGGCACGGTCAGCGGCCCCGAAGTGAACCAGCGAGGCTCCCTCCTCGAACTGACCTGGAACGGCCGTGACCCGCTGGAACTCCCCACCGGCAAGCGCACGTTCCTGGAGGACGGCGACGAGGTAACGATGACGGCCTGGGCCCCGGGCCCACACGGCACGAAGGTCGGCCTCGGCGAGGTAACAGGCCGAATCGCGCCGGCGGTCTAGGCAGGGGTGCCGCTGCCGAGGGCGCAGGCGCGGGACCTTGCCCAAGCCCTGCGTGCCCCTGCCCGGGACCATGGTGCCGCTGCGCGGGGCTGTTCCCCGACCCGCCCCTTCCCGAACTGGGGCTCCGCCCCAGACCCCGCTCCTCAAACGCCGGAGGGGCTGGGGGCTTGCCCGCCCACGCGGCGGAGCCGCAAAGTGTCACAGCGGGAAGGGGCGGGGTGGGGAACAAGCCCCGCGCAGCGGCCCAAGCCGGCCTACTCCGGCTCGTCCCAGTCCGGCTCCGCGTCCCAGTCCCATTCCGCCCCCGCGTCAGCAACCGGCCCAGCCGGGGCAACCGGGGCAACCGGGGCAACCGACCGAGCCGTGCGCGCCGGACCCGGGGTCCCAGCCGGGGCCACCGCCGGTGCAGGGGCCGCCGGACCCGCCGGAGCCACCGCAACCGGCACTCCCGCGACGCCCAGCGAGCCCAGCACCCCCAGCACACCCTCCCCATACGTAGCCAGCTTCTTCTCGCCGAGCCCGGCGATGCCGCCCAGCTCCGCCACCGACCCCGGCCGCACCGTAGCGATCTCCCTCAGCGTCGCGTCGTGGAAGATGACGTACGCCGGTACGCCCTGCTCCCGCGCCTGCTCCGCCCGCCAGGCGCGCAGCGCCTCGAAGACCGGCACCGCCTCCGCCGGCAGGTCCGCCTTCGCGGCAGCCGCCTTCACCTTGCGCTCACCCTTGGCGGCGGCCCGAGCCCCCGGCACAGGCTTCGCCTCCTTGCGCAGCCGCACTTCCCGCTCCCGGCTCAGCACGGAGGCACTCTCCTCCGTCATCACCAGCGTGCCGAACTCACCCTCGACCGCCAGCAGCCCCTGCGCCAGCAGCTGCCGCACCACGCCCCGCCATTCCGTCTCCGACAGCTCCTCGCCGATACCGAAGACCGACAGCTGGTCATGATCGAACTGGATCACCTTGGCGGTCTTGCGGCCCAGCAGGATGTCGATGATCTGACCCGCCCCGAACTTCTGCCTGCGCTCCCGCTGCAACCGCACCACCGTCGACAGGAGCTTCTGCGCCGGCACCGTCCCGTCCCACGTCTCGGGCGGGGTCAGACACGTATCGCAGTTGCCGCAGGCGGACGCCCCGGGCTCCTGCCCGAAGTACGCCAGCAACTGCGCCCGCCGGCACTGCGCGGTCTCGCAGAGCGCGAGCATCGCGTCGAGATGGGACGCCGCACGCCGCCGGAACGCCTCGCCGCCTTCCCCGCCCTGGATCATCTTGCGCTGCTGCACCACGTCCTGGAGCCCGTACGCCATCCATGCCGTCGACGGCATCCCGTCACGCCCGGCGCGCCCCGTCTCCTGGTAGTAGCCCTCCACCGACTTGGGCAGGTCCAGATGCGCCACGAAACGCACGTCCGGCTTGTCGATGCCCATGCCGAAGGCGATGGTCGCCACGACGACCAGCCCCTCCTCCCGCAGGAACCGCGACTGGTGCGCCGCACGCGTCCCCCCGTCGAGCCCCGCGTGGTACGGCACGGCCTCGATCCCATTGCGGCAGAGAAACTCCGCCGTCTTGTCCACAGAGTTGCGCGAGAGGCAGTAGACGATGCCCGCGTCCCCCGCGTGCTCCTCCCGCAGGAACGAGAGCAGCTGCTTCTTGGGGTCGGCCTTCCCCACGATCCGGTACTGGATATTCGGGCGGTCGAAGCTCGCGACGAAATGCCGCGCATCAGGCATCCCGAGCCGCTGGGTGATCTCCTGATGCGTGGCGTGCGTGGCGGTCGCCGTCAGCGCGATCCGCGGCACCTCCGGCCACCGCTGCCCCAGCACCGACAGGCTGAGGTAGTCCGGCCGGAAGTCGTGGCCCCACTGCGCGACACAGTGCGCCTCATCGATCGCGAACACGGAGATCTTGCCCCGGCCCAGCAGGTCCAGCGTCGAGTCCAGCCGCAGCCGCTCCGGCGCCAGGTACAGCAGGTCCAGCTCCCCGGCCAGGAACTCCGCCTCCATCGCGCGCCGCTCGCCGAAGTCCTGGGTGGAGTTGATGAACCCGGCCCGCACACCGAGCGCCCGCAGCGCGTCGACCTGGTCCTGCATGAGCGCGATGAGAGGGGAGATCACAATGCCCGTACCCGGTCTGACCAGCGCCGGGATCTGGTAGCACAGCGACTTTCCGCCGCCGGTCGGCATGAGTACGACCGCGTCCCCGCCAGCCACCACATGCTCGATGACCGCGGCCTGCTCACCGCGGAACGCGTCGTACCCGAAGACGCGGTGCAGCGTCTCCAGCGCGTCGCTCCGCGTCACCGCACCGGCCTCGACCGCCTCGACCATGCCACCTGTCCCGTCCATCGCTCTGTCCCCCGTACGTACCGTGCCGGCTGTCCACGATAGGGGCACCCTCTGACACCACCGCCCAAAAGCTGCCGCCCGGCACCCCTACGAGGAGGGACACCGGGCGGCGATCATGCCCGTACGGTCAGCGAACGAAGACTCCCGCCTGGCCGGCCAGATCCAGGAAGTACTGCGGCGCGACGCCCAGCACCAGCGTCACCGCGACGCCCACCCCGATCGCCACCATCGTCAGCGGCGACGGCACGGCGACCGTCGGCCCCTCCGGCTTCGGCTCGCTGAAGAACATCAGGACGATCACCCGGATGTAGA
Source organism: Streptomyces sp. ISL-100 (assembly GCF_018614615.1). GTDB lineage: Bacteria > Actinomycetota > Actinomycetes > Streptomycetales > Streptomycetaceae > Streptomyces. The sequence goes on from NZ_JAGGOK010000037.1 coordinate 105,331, forward strand.
AGAACGCGGCGATCGCCGACGAGATCACACCGACCACGACCAGCGCCCCGGCGCCACCCTCGGCCGCCGCCTTGAACACCGCGAACTTCCCCGCGAAGCCCGACGTCAGCGGAATCCCGGCGAAGGCCAGCAGGAACACCGCGAAGACCGCGGCCACCAGCGGCGAGCGCCGCCCCAGCCCCGCCCACTTCGACAGATGCGTCGCCTCGCCCCCGGCGTCGCGCACCAGCGTGACCACCGCGAAGGCGCCGATCGTCACGAAGGAGTACGCCAGGAGGTAGAAGAGGACGGACGAGATGCCGTCGGGCGTCGTCGCGATCACACCGGCCAGGATGAATCCGGCGTGCGCGATCGACGAGTACGCCAGCAGCCGCTTGATGTCGGTCTGGGTGATCGCGACGATCGCGCCGCCCAGCATCGTGACGATCGCGACGGCCCACATCACGGGACGCCAGTCCCACCGCAGGCCCGGCAGTACGACGTACAGCAGCCGCAGCATGGCGCCGAAGGCGGCCACCTTGGTCGCGGCGGCCATGAAACCGGTGACCGGCGTCGGAGCTCCCTGGTAGACGTCCGGGGTCCACATGTGGAACGGAACCGCGCCGACCTTGAAGAGCAGGCCCATCAGGATCATCGCGCCACCGATCAGCAGCAGCGCGTCGCTGCCCATGGTGTCGGCGAGCGCCGGGTCGATCTGCTTGACCGTGCCGTCGACGACGCTCGCGATCCTGGCGTACGAGACCGAGCCCGCGTACCCGTACATCAACGCGATGCCGAAGAGCAGGAACGCCGACGAGAAGGCGCCGAGGAGGAAGTACTTCACCGCGGCCTCCTGCGACATCAGCCGCTTGCGGCGGGCGACGGCGCACAGCAGGTACAGCGGGAGCGAGAAGACTTCCAGCGCCACGAACAGCGTCAGCAGGTCGTTGGCCGCCGGGAAGACGAGCATCCCGCCGATCGCGAAGAGCGCGAGCGGAAAGACCTCGGTGGTGGTGAACCCGGCCTTGACCGCGGCCTTCTCACTGTCGCTGCCCGGTACGGACGCGGCCTGCGCGGCGAACGAGTCGACCCGATTGCCGTGCGCGTCCGGGTCGAGCCTGCGCTCGGCGAAGGTGAACACGGCGATCAGCGAGGCCAGCAGGATCGTGCCCTGCAGGAACAGCGCCGGGCCGTCGACCGCGATGGCGCCCTCCGCCGCGATCTGCGCCTTTGTCGTGCCGTACCCGCCGGCCGCGAGCGCCACGATCGCCGCGAAGGCGGCGGTGATGGCGACGACCGACAGGAACAGCTGTGTGTAGTACCGGGCCTTGCGCGGCACGAACGCCTCGACGAGTACGCCCAGAACCGCCGCGCCGAGGACGATGAGCGTCGGCGACAGCTGGGCGTACTCGATGTGCGGGGCCGTGAAACCGCCCTCGGCGCTCGGCGCCGCGACCGTCGTCCACAGGCTGTGGACAGCTGATGTGCTCACTTGGCCGCCTCCGCCTCAATCTCGGGCTTGGGGTCCGTCTTCCGGACGTCGGACATGGTGTGCTTCACGGCCGGGTTGACGATGTCCGTAAGCGGCTTGGGAAAGACGCCGAGGAGCAGCAGCAGGGCGATCAGCGGGGTGACGACCACGAGCTCGCGGGCCTTGAGGTCGGGCATGGTCCGCACCTCGGCCTTGACCGGGCCCGTCATCGTCCGCTGGTAGAGGACGAGCGTGTAGAGCGCGGCAAGGACGATACCCACGGTCGCGATGACCCCGGCCGCCGGATACGCCGCGAACGCGCCGACCAGCACCAGGAATTCACTCACGAACGGCGCCAGCCCCGGCAGCGAGAGCGTCGCGAGGCTGCCGACCAGGAACGTCCCGGCGAGCACCGGCGCGACCTTCTGCACTCCGCCGTAGTCGGCGATGAGCCGCGACCCGCGCCGCGAGATCAGGAAGCCGGCCACCAGCATCAGAGCGGCGGTCGAGATCCCGTGGTTGACCATGTAGAGCGTCGCGCCCGACTGCCCCTGACTCGTCATCGCGAAGATGCCGAGCACGATGAAGCCGAAGTGCGAGATCGAGGCGTACGCGATCAGCCGCTTGATGTCGCGCTGGCCGACCGCGAGCAGCGCGCCGTAGATGATGCTGACCAGCGCCAGCACGATGATGACTGGCGTTGCCCACTTGCTGGCCTCCGGGAAGAGCTGGAGACAGAAGCGCAGCATCGCGAAGGTGCCGACCTTGTCGACGACCGCGGTGATCAGCACGGCGACCGGGGCGGTCGCCTCACCCATGGCATTGGGCAGCCAGGTGTGCAGCGGCCACAGCGGCGCCTTGATGGCGAACGCGAAGAAGAAGCCGAGGAAGAGCAGCCGCTCCGTGTTGGTCGCCATCTCCAGCTCGCCGCTCGCGCGCGCCTCGGCGATCTCCGCGAGCGAGAAGCTCCCGGCGACCACGTACAGCCCGACGACGGCGGCCAGCATGATGAGCCCGCCGGCCAGGTTGTAGAGGAGGAACTTGACGGCGGCGTACGAGCGCTGGGTGGCCGCCGCGCCGTCGGTGCCCGCATGCGCCCGGTCCCCGAAGCCGCCGATGAGGAAGTACATCGGGATGAGCATGGCTTCGAAGAAGATGTAGAAGAGGAAGACGTCGGTGGCCTCGAAGGAGAGGATCACCATCGCTTCGACCATCAGGATCAGGGCGAAGAAGCCCTGAGTCGGCCGCCAGCGGGACGACTTGGTCTCCAGGGGATCGGCGTCGTGCCAGCCCGCCAGGATGATGAAGGGAATCAGCAGCGCCGTCAGCGCGATCAGCGCGACCGCGATGCCGTCCACGCCCAGCTCGTACCTGACCCCGAAGTCCGGGATCCAGGCGTGCGATTCGTTGAGCTGGTAGCGGTCGCCGCCGGGCTCGAAGCGGACGACCACGAGGGCCGCCAGCACCAGCGTGGCCAGCGAGAAGGACAGCGCCAGCCACTTGGCGGCGGTGCGGCGCGCGGCGGGTACGGCGGCGGTCAGGACCGCACCGACCGCCGGGAGCGCCGCCGTAACCGTCAGAAGGGGAAAGGACATCGTAATCAGACCGCCCTCATCAGCAGGGTCACGGCGATGAGGACCGCCGTACCGCCGAACATCGAGACCGCGTACGAGCGGGCGTAGCCGTTCTGCAGTTTCCGCAGCCGGCCGGAGAGCCCGCCGACTGTGGCCGCCGTTCCGTTGACCACCCCGTCGACCAGGGTGTGGTCGACGTACACGAGCGAGCGGGTGAGGTGCTCGCCGCCGCGGACCAGGACCACGTGGTTGAAGTCGTCCTGGAGCAGATCCCGCCGGGCGGCGCGGGTCACGAACGAGCCGCGCGGGGCGACGACCGGGACGGGCTTGCGGCCGTACTGGACGTACGCGATCGCGACGCCGGCCAGCAGGACGGCGACCGTCAGGCCCGTGATCACCGGGACGCTGATCGGCGGGTGCGGGTGCTCGAACTGCGTCACCGGCTCCAGCCAGTTCACGAACCGGTCACCGATGCTGAAGAACCCTCCCGCGAAGACCGACCCGAAGGCGAGCACGATCATCGGGATCGTCATCGACTTCGGCGACTCGTGCGGATGCGGCATCTCACCGGGGTGCACCTCGATGCCGGGCTCGACGCTGGGCGCCGTGTCCGGGTCGGGGGCGGGCTGCCAGCGCTTCTCGCCGAAGAACGTCAGGATCATCACGCGCGTCATGTAGTACGCCGTGATGCCCGCGCCCAGCAGGGTCACGGACCCGAGGATCCAGCCCTGCGTGCCGCCCGAGGCGAAGGCCGCCTCGATGATCTTGTCCTTGGAGAAGAAGCCGGACAGTCCCGGGAAGCCGATGATCGCGAGGTAGCCGAGCCCGAACGTCACGAACGTCACCGGCATGTACTTCCGCAGGCCGCCGTACTTCCTCATGTCGACCTCGTCGTTCATGCCGTGCATGACCGATCCGGCGCCGAGGAAGAGGCCCGCCTTGAAGAAGCCGTGCGTCACCAGGTGCATGATCGCGAAGGCGTAACCGATCGGGCCGAGGCCCGCCGCCAGGATCATGTAGCCGATCTGCGACATCGTCGAACCGGCCAGCGCCTTCTTGATGTCGTCCTTCGCGCAACCGACGATCGCACCGAAGAGGAGCGTGACCGCACCGACCACCACGACCGCCAACTGCGCGTCCGGGGCGGCGTTGAAGATCGCGCCGGAGCGGGTGATCAGGTAGACGCCGGCGGTCACCATGGTGGCGGCGTGGATGAGGGCCGAGACCGGGGTCGGGCCCTCCATCGCGTCACCGAGCCACGACTGGAGCGGCACCTGCGCCGACTTGCCGCACGCTGCCAGCAGCAGCATCAGGCCGATGGCCGTCATCTTGCCCTCGCTCGTGTCCCCGGTAGCCCCCAGCACCGGCCCGAAGGCGAAGGTCCCGAAGGTGGTGAACATCAGCATGATCGCGATGGACAGACCGATGTCACCGACACGGTTGACGATGAAGGCCTTCTTGGCCGCCGTCGCCGCGCTGGGCTTGTGCTGCCAGAAGCCGATGAGCAGGTACGACGCCAGGCCGACGCCCTCCCACCCGAAGTACAGCAGCAGGTAGTTGTCGGCGACGACCAGCAGGAGCATCGCCGCGAGGAAGAGGTTCAGGTAGCCGAAGAAGCGGCGCCGGCGCTCGTCGTGCTCCATGTAGCCGATCGAATAGATGTGGATCAGCGTGCCCACACCGGTGATCAGCAGCACGAACGTCATCGACAACTGGTCGAGCTGGAAGGCCACATCGCCCTGGAAGCCCTCGACGGGAATCCAGCTGTACAGGTGCTGACGCATGGTCCGCGCCTCGACGTCGTACCCCAGCATCGCGCCGAACAGCACCACGCCGAGCACGAACGAGGCCCCGGCGAGCACCGTGCCGATCCAGTGGCCGACGCGGTCGAGCCGCCGCCCGCCGCACAGCAGGACCGCCGCTCCGAGCAAAGGCGCTGCGACGAGCAGCGCAATCAAGTTCTCCACGATTTCTTCCGACCCCTTACAGCTTCATCAGGCTGGCGTCGTCGACCGAGGCCGAGTGGCGGGACCGGAACAGCGACACGATGATCGCCAGACCCACCACGACCTCCGCGGCGGCGACGACCATCGTGAAGAACGCGATGATCTGGCCGTCGAGATTGCCGTGCATCCGGGAGAAGGTGACGAACGCGAGGTTGCAGGCGTTGAGCATCAGCTCGACGCACATGAAGACGACGATCGCGTTCCGCCGGATCAGCACACCCGCGGCGCCGATGGTGAACAACAGCGCCGCGAGATACAGGTAATTGACCGGGTTCACTTCGCGGCCTCCGATTCGTTCTCGTCACGGCCGGGCTCACGGCCGAGCCGTTCCTCGGAGCGCTGCTCCAGCGCCTTCAGGTCGGCAATGGCCTGGCTGGACACGTCACGGATCTGACCGCGCCCGCGCAGCGTCTTGTTAACCGTGAGCTCGGACGGCGTGCCGTCCGGCAGCAGACCCGCGATGTCCACCGCGTTGTGCCGGGCGTACACACCCGGTGCGGGCAGCGGCGGCAGGTGCTTGCCGCGTACGCGCTCCTCGGACATCTCGCGCTGCGTCTTCGCGCGCTCGGTGCGCTCGCGGTGCGTGAGGACCATCGCGCCGACGGTCGCCGTGATGAGCAGGGCGCCGGTGAGCTCGAAGGCGAAGACGTACTTGGTGAAGATGAGCTCGGCCAGCCCCTCGACGTTGCCGCCGCTCGCGGCGTTGGCCCTGCCGAGTCCGTTGAAGGTGCTCAGCGAGGCGCTGCCGATGCCCGCGGTCAAGAGGATGCCGAAGCCGAGGCCGCAGCCCGCGGCCAGCCAGCGCTGGCCCTTGAGCGTCTCCTTCAGGGAGTCGGCGGCCGTGACACCGACCAGCATGACCACGAAGAGGAACAGCATCACGATCGCGCCGGTGTAGACGATGATCTGGACGACGCCGAGGAAGTACGCCCCGTTGGCGAGGTAGAAGACCGCCAGCACGATCATGGTCCCGGCCAGGCACAGCGCGCTGTGCACGGCCTTCTTCATCAAGACGGTGCACAGGGCGCCGATGACGGCGACCGTACCGAGCACCCAGAACTGCACGGCCTCGCCGGTCGAAGCGGCCGAGGCGGCAAGAGCGTTCATCCCCCGATCACCTTCTCCGACGTCGGCTCGTCCTCGCCGAAGGTCGACGCGGCCTCCTGCGGCCGCTCTCCCCTGCTCAGCGCCACCTGCCGCTCCGTGCCCGGCGCGGCCTCGGTCACCAGACCCCGGTAGTAGTCCTGCTCGTCCATGCCGGGGAAGATCGAGTGCGGCGACTCGACCATGCCTTCCTCCAGCCCGGCGAGCAGCTGCTCCTTGGTGTAGATGAGCGACTCGCGGCTGCTGTCGGCCAGTTCGAACTCGTTCGTCATCGTCAGCGCGCGGGTGGGGCACGCCTCGATGCACAGGCCGCACAGAATGCAGCGGGCGTAATTGATCTGGTAGACGCGGCCGTAACGCTCACCCGGGGAGTAACGCTCCTCCTCGGTGTTCTCGGCGCCCTCCACGTAGATCGCGTCGGCCGGACAGGCCCAGGCGCACAGCTCGCACCCGATGCACTTCTCCAGGCCGTCCGGATGGCGGTTGAGCTGGTGCCGGCCGTGGAAACGCGGCGCCGTCGTCTTCTGCTGCTCCGGGTACTGCTCGGTCAGCCGCTTCTTGAACATGGCCTTGAAGGTCACGCCGAAGCCGGCCACCGGATTCTGCCAGGGCGTCCGGGGGGCTTCCCCCGGCTTTGAGGTGTCAGGCATCGTCGGCCTCCTTCCCGTCACTCATAGTGTCCGGCCCACCACTGACAATCAGCTCGCGCTCGTGGCGCGGCCGCCTGCGGGGCACGGGTGGCAACTCCTGCCCGGGCAGCGGAGGCACCGGGAATCCGCCCGCCATCGGGTCGAACGCGGGCGGTTCCTCGCCGTCCTTCGCCGCCTTCTCCTTCTCCTTCTTGTCGCGGAAGATGTCGGCGACGAAGGACAGGAGCAGGATCGCGACGATCGCCCCGGCGACGTACAGCACGATGTTCTGGAATTCCATGTTCTCGTTGCGCATCGCGCGCACCGTGGCGACCAGCATCAGCCAGACCACCGAGACCGGGATCAGGACCTTCCAGCCCAGCTTCATCAGCTGGTCGTAGCGCACGCGTGGCAGCGTGCCGCGCAGCCAGATGAAGAAGAACAGCAGCAGCTGGACCTTGACGACGAACCAGAGCATCGGCCACCAGCCGTGGTTCGCGCCCTCCCAGAAGGCCGAGATGGGGTACGGAGCCCGCCAGCCGCCCAGGAAGAGGGTGACCGAGACCGCCGAGACGGTGACCATGTTGACGTACTCGGCCAGCATGAACAGCGCGAACTTGATCGACGAGTACTCAGTGTTGAAGCCGCCCACGAGGTCGCCCTCGGACTCCGGCATGTCGAAGGGGGCGCGGTTCGTCTCGCCCACCATCGTGACGACGTAGATGATGAAGGACACCGGCAGCAGGATGATGAACCAGCGGTCCTCCTGCGCCTCGACGATCGCCGAGGTCGACATCGACCCCGAGTAGAGGAACACCGAGGCGAAGGCCGCGCCCATCGCGATTTCGTACGAGATCATCTGCGCGCAGGCGCGCAGACCGCCGAGCAGCGGATACGTCGATCCGGACGACCAGCCCGCGAGCACGATGCCGTAGATGCCGACCGAGGCGACCGCGAGGATGTAGAGCATCGCGATCGGCAGGTCGGTCAGCTGCATCGAGGTGCGCTGCCCGAAGATCGACACTTCGTTGCCGGCCGGGCCGAACGGGATCACCGCGATCGCCATGAAGGCCGGGATCGCCGCGACGACCGGAGCAAGGATGTAGACGACCTTGTCCGCCCGTTTGACGATCACGTCCTCCTTGAGCATCAGCTTGACGCCGTCCGCGAGGGACTGGAGGAGGCCCCAGGGACCGTGCCGGTTGGGGCCGATGCGCAGCTGCATCCAGGCGACGACCTTGCGCTCCCACACGATGGAGAAGAGCACGGTGATCATCAGGAAGGCGAAGCAGAAGACGGCCTTGATGGCGACGAGCCACCACGGGTCGTGCCCGAACATGGACAGGTCCTCGGCAGCGAGGTACATCGGGTTCACGCGAGCACCTCCGGTGCGTCGGTGGCGGAGGCGGGGGCCGCCGCCGGGCCGATGCGGACGACCTGTCCGGGGACCGCGCCGGTGTCGGTGGCGACGCCGCCGCCCGTCGAGTTCAGCGGCAGCCACACCACACGGTCCGGCATCGGTGTGACCTGGAGCGGAAGTTCGACCGTCCCGGCCGGGCCGGTGACGGCGAGCAGGTCGCCGTCCTTCACACCCGTGCCGTCCGCGGTGGCCGCGGAAAGCCGGGCGACGGCCGCGTGCCGGGTGCCGGCGAGCGCCTCGTCGCCGTCCTGGAGCCGGCCCTGGTCGAGCAGCAGCCGGTGCCCCGCGAGCACCGCCTCGCCGGCGCCGGGGCGCGGCAGCGGCTGGGCGGACTCGGTGGGGTCGGTGGCGTGGGCCCCGCCCCAGGCGCCGAGCCGGTCCATCTCGCGGCGTACGGCCCGTACATCAGGCAGCGCCAAACGCACGTCCAGTGCGTCGGCCAGCATGTGCAGGACGCGTGCGTCGTCAGGGGCGAGCGAGCGCGTCATCTGGTCGGGCTTGAGCGCGGCCTCGAACATCCGGGCCCTGCCCTCCCAGTTCAGGAAGGTGCCGGGCTTCTCGGCGACCGCGGCGACCGGAAGGACGACGTCTGCCCGGTCCGTCACCTCGCTGGGACGAAGCTCCAGGGAGACGATGAAACCGGCCTGGTCGAGGGCTTCACGCGCCCGTACCGGGTCGGGAAGGTCCGCGACCTCGACGCCGCCGACGAGCAGCGCGGCGAGTTCACCGGTGGCCGCGGCCTCGATGATCTGCCCGGTGTCGCGCCCGTACCGGAGCGGCAGTTCGGCCACGCCCCAGACCGCCGCCACCTCGTCCCGCGCGCGCGGGTCGGTGGCCGGGCGGCCGCCGGGCAGCAGCGAAGGCAGCGCGCCCGCCTCGACGGCGCCGCGCTCACCGGCCCGGCGCGGGATCCACACCAGGGACGCACCGGTCGCGGTGGCGGCCCGTACGGCCGCGGTGTACGCGCCCGGCACGGCGGCCAGTCGCTCGCCGACGACGATGACGGCGCCGTCCGCGCGCAGCGCTTCGGTGGCGGCGTTCCCGTCGGCGCCGAGCTCCGTGCGGCCCGCGATGGCGTCGAGCCACTCGGGTTCGGTGCCGGGCGCGGCGGGAAGCAGCGTGCCGCCCGCCTTCGTCAGGCCCCGGGTGGCGTGCGTCGCGACGGCGAACGTGCGCTGGCCGTGCTTGCGGTGGGCTTTGCGCAGCCGCAGGAAGACGCCGGGCGCCTCCTCCTCGGACTCGATGCCGACGAGCAGTACGGCGGGCGCCTTCTCCAGCGCCGTGTACGTCACGCCCGTACCGTCGAGATCACGTCCGCGACCCGCGACCCGGGAGGCCAGGAAGTCGGCCTCCTCGCTGCTGTGCACGCGCGCGCGGAAGTCGATGTCGTTCGTGTCCAGGGCGATACGGGCGAACTTGGCGTACGCGTACGCGTCTTCGACGGTGAGCCGGCCGCCGGTCAGGACACCTGCCCGCCCGCGCGCCGCCGAAAGCCCCTTGGCCGCCACTTCCAGCGCCTCGGGCCAGCTCGCCGGCTCCAGTACGCCCGCCTCATTGCGTACGAGCGGAGTGGTGAGCCGGTCGGGACGCTGCGCGTAACGGAAACCGAAGCGGCCCTTGTCGCAGATCCACTCCTCATTGACCTCGGGATCCTCGGCCGCCATGCGCCGCATGACCTTGCCGCGCCGGTGGTCGGTGCGGGTCGCGCAACCACCCGCGCAGTGCTCACAGACGGACGGCGACGACACGAGGTCGAAGGGGCGGGCCCGGAAGCGGTACGCCGCCGAAGTCAGCGCGCCCACCGGGCAGATCTGGATGGTGTTCCCGGAGAAGTACGACTCGAAGGGGTCACCTTCGCCCGTACCGACCTGCTGGAGCGCACCGCGCTCCAGGAGCTCGATCATCGGGTCGCCCGCGACCTGGTTGGAGAAGCGGGTGCAGCGCGCGCACAGCACGCACCGCTCGCGGTCGAGCAGCACCTGGGGGGAGAGGGGAACCGGCTTCTCGAAGGTCCGCTTCTTGCCGTCGAAGCGGGACTCCGCGTCGCCGTGCGACATGGCCTGGTTCTGGAGCGGGCACTCGCCGCCCTTGTCGCAGACCGGGCAGTCCAGCGGGTGGTTGATCAGCAGCAGTTCCATGACACCGCGCTGGGCCTTCTCGGCGACCGGCGAGGTGATCTGGGACTTGACGACCATGCCGTCGGTGCAGGTGATCGTGCACGACGCCATGGGCTTGCGCTGGCCCTCGACCTCGACGATGCATTGCCGGCAGGCGCCGGCGGGGTCGAGGAGGGGGTGGTCGCAGAAGCGCGGGATCTCGATGCCGAGCAGCTCGGCGGCCCGGATGACCAGCGTCCCCTTGGGGACGGAGATCTCGATGCCGTCGATCGTGAGCGAGACCAGGTCCTCGGGCGGCGGGACCGCCGCCTCGCCGCCTCCGGAGGGAGCACTTGTCGTGACGGTCATGCGTTCACCTCCGTGGGGTGGACGGGCTTGTCGGCCCATACGGTCGACTTGGCCGGGTCGAAGGGGCAGCCCTTGCCGGTGATGTGCTGCTCGTACTCCGCACGGAAGTACTTGAGCGAGGAGAAGATCGGGGACGCGGCGCCGTCGCCGAGGGCGCAGAACGACTTGCCGTTGATGTTGTCGGCGATGTCGTTCAGCTTGTCGAGGTCACTCATCCGGCCCTTGCCGGCCTCGATGTCGCGCAGCAGCTGCACCAGCCAGTACGTCCCTTCGCGGCAGGGCGTGCACTTGCCGCAGGACTCGTGGGCATAGAACTCGGTCCAGCGGGTCACGGCCCGCACGACACATGTCGTCTCGTCGAAGCACTGAAGTGCCTTGGTGCCGAGCATCGAACCGGCGGCGCCGACACCCTCGTAGTCCAGCGGGACGTCGAGGTGCTCGTCGGTGAACATCGGGGTCGAGGACCCGCCCGGCGTCCAGAACTTCAGCCGGTGTCCGGCGCGGATGCCGCCGCTCATGTCGAGCAGCTGGCGCAGCGTGATGCCGAGCGGGGCCTCGTACTGGCCGGGGTTGGTGACGTGGCCGCTCAGCGAGTAGAGCGTGAAGCCCGGGGACTTCTCGCTGCCCATCGAACGGAACCAGTCTTTGCCCTTGTTGAGGATCGCGGGAACGGACGCGATGGACTCGACGTTATTAACAACAGTCGGACACGCGTAAAGACCCGCGACGGCAGGGAAGGGGGGACGGAGCCGGGGCTGGCCGCGCCGGCCTTCGAGCGAGTCGAGCAGCGCGGTCTCTTCACCGCAGATGTACGCGCCCGCACCCGCGTGCACGGTGAGTTCGAGGTCGAGACCGCTGCCGAGGATGTTCTCGCCGAGGTAGCCCGCCGCGTATGCCTCACGTACGGCCTCGTGCAGCCTGCGCAGTACGGGGACGACTTCGCCGCGCAGGTAGATGAAGGCGTGATTCGACCGGATCGCGTAACAGGCGATCACGATGCCCTCGATGAGGGAATGCGGGTTCGCGAAGAGGAGCGGGATGTCCTTGCAGGTCCCAGGCTCCGATTCGTCGGCGTTGACAACTAGATAGTGCGGCTTGCCATCGCCCTGCGGGATGAACTGCCACTTCATGCCGGTGGGGAAGCCCGCGCCGCCGCGACCGCGCAGACCGGAGTCCTTGACGTACGCGATGAGGTCGTCCGGCGACATGGCGAGTGCCTTGCGCAGGCCTTCGTACCCCTCGTGCCGCCGGTAGGTGTCCAGGGCCCAGGAATCGGGCTCGTCCCAGAACGCCGACAGGACGGGTGAGAGCAGCTTTTCAGGGCTGGTCTCGTTGATCTCGGCTGCCAAGGTCATCACTCCCCCTCCTCGGTTTCCGGTCCGGCCGGGTGAGCGGGGTCGGACGCCGAGGTCTGCTGCGGAGCGTCGTGCGAGCTGAGGTGCTCGGACGGCGAAGGATCGTGCGGGGGCCGGTCGTGCTTGTCCTCCCCGCGCGGGTGGACCACGCGGTGCTGCGTGGCCTCACCCTTGGCGAGCTTGAGGCCGATGAGCGAGGCGGGTCCGGCGCCACCGGTCGCCTCGACGGCGCCGGAGCGCTCGTCGGGGAAGCCGGCCAGAATGCGGGCGGTCTCCTTGTACGTGCACAGGGGCGCGCCGCGGGTGGGCTGGACGGGCCGTCCGACTCGCAGGTCGTCGACGAGGCGCTTGGCGGATTCGGGCGTCTGGTCGTCGAAGAACTCCCAGTTGACCATCACCACGGGCGCGAAGTCGCAGGCGGCGTTGCACTCGATGTGTTCGAGGGTGACCTTGCCGTCCTCGGTCGTCTCGTTGTTGCCGACGCCGAGGTGCTGCTTGAGCTCGTCGAAGATGGCGTCGCCGCCCATCACCGCGCACAAGGTGTTGGTGCAGACCCCTACTTGGTAATCACCGCTCGGCTTCCGCCGGTACATCGAGTAGAACGTCGAAACCGCGGTGACCTCAGCGGTGGTCAGGCCGAGCGTTTCGGCGCAGAACCGGACGCCGGTGCGGGTGACATGGCCCTCCTGCGACTGCACGAGATGCAGCAGCGGCAGCAGCGCGGACCGGCTGTCGGGGTAGCGGGCGACCACTTCCTTGGCGTCCGCGTCGAGCCGGGCGCGTACGTCGGCCGGATAGTCGGGGGCGGGGAGCTGCGGCATCCCCAAACTCACCTCTTGATTTGCTGGTGTGGCAGTCACCGGTCGACGCCTCCCATCACGGGGTCGATGGACGCGACAGCGACGATGACGTCGGCGACCTGGCCGCCCTCGCACATCGCCGCCATGGCCTGCAGGTTGGTGAAGGACGGGTCGCGGAAGTGGACCCGGTAGGGGCGGGTGCCGCCGTCGGAGACCACGTGCACACCGAGCTCGCCCTTGGGCGACTCGATCGCCGTGTACGTCTGCCCGGCCGGCACCCGGAAGCCCTCGGTCACCAGCTTGAAGTGGTGGATCAGGGCCTCCATGGAGGTGCCCATGATCTTCTTGATGTGGTCGAGCGAGTTGCCGAGGCCGTCGGGTCCGAGCGCGAGCTGCGCGGGCCAGGCGATCTTCTTGTCGGCGACCATCACGGGGCCCGGCTCCCGGAGCCGGTCCAGGCACTGCTCCACGATGCGCAGCGACTGCCGCATCTCTTCGAGCCGGATCAGGAAGCGGCCGTAGGCGTCGCAGGTGTCGGCGGTCGGTACGTCAAAGTTGTACGTGTCGTAACCGCAGTAGGGGTCGGTCTTGCGCAGGTCGTGCGGCAGGCCGGCCGCGCGCAGGATCGGGCCGGTCGCGCCGAGCGCCATGCAGCCGGTGAGGTCGAGGTAGCCGACGTCCTGCATGCGGGCCTTGAAGATCGGGTTGCCGGTGGCGAGCTTGTCGTACTCCGGCAGGTTCTTCTTCATGGTCTTCACAAGCTCGCGGAGCTGGTCCATCGCGCCCGGGGGCAGGTCCTGGGCGAGGCCGCCGGGCCGGATGAACGCGTGGTTCATGCGCAGGCCGGTGATGAGCTCGAAGGCATCGAGAATCAGTTCACGATCGCGGAATCCGTAGATCATGATCGTCGTCGCGCCCAGCTCCATACCGCCGGTGGCGATGGCCACCAGGTGGGAGGCGATCCGGTTGAGCTCCATCAGCATCACGCGGGTGACAGTCGCCCGGTCCGGGATCTGCTCCTCGATGCCGAGCAGCTTCTCGACGCCCAGGCAGTACGCCGTCTCGTTGAAGAACGGCATGAGGTAATCCATGCGCGTGACGAAGGTCGTGCCCTGCGTCCAGTTCCGGAATTCGATGTTCTTCTCGATGCCGGTGTGCAGGTAGCCGATGCCGCAGCGGGCCTCGGTGACCGTCTCGCCGTCGATCTCCAGGATGAGCCGGAGCACGCCGTGCGTCGACGGGTGCTGCGGGCCCATGTTGACGACGATGCGCTCGTCGTCGGCCTTGGTGGCGGCCTGGACGACCTCGTCCCAGTCGCCGCCGGTGACTGTATATACGGGACCTTCGGTGGTCTCGCGTGCTGCTGCGGGTGGGGTAGTCACGAGTACGACCTCCGCTGGTCCGGAGCCGGGATCTGGGCGCCCTTGTACTCGACGGGGATGCCGCCGAGGGGATAGTCCTTGCGCTGCGGGAAGCCCTGCCAGTCGTCCGGCATCATGATCCGGGTGAGGGCGGGGTGCCCGTCGAAGACGAGGCCGAAGAAGTCGTACGTCTCGCGCTCGTGCCAGTCGTTGGTCGGGTAGACCGTGACCAGCGAGGGGACGTGCGGATCGCTGTCCGGTGCGCTCACTTCCAGGCGGATCAGCCGACCGTGGGTGAGCGAGCGCAGGTGGTAGACGGCGTGCAGCTCGCGGCCCTTGTCTTCCAGGTAATGGACGCCGCTGACGCCCGTACAGAGCTCGAAGCGCAGGGCCGGGTCGTCGCGCAGGGTCTTCGCCACCTGTACCAGGTGCTCGCGCGCGATGTGGAAGGTGATCTCGCCGCGGTCGACGACCGTCTTCTCGATGGCGTTGTCCGGGAGGAGGTTCTGCTCCTCCAGGGCGCCTTCGAGCTCGTCCGCGACTTCGTCGAACCACCCGCCGTAGGGGCGCGTCGCGGGCCCCGGCAGGCGTACGGAACGTACGAGACCGCCGTAGCCGGAGGTGTCGCCGCCGTTCTTCGCGCCGAACATGCCGCGCTGGACGCGGATCTCTTCGCCGTGATCACCGCGCTGGCCGGGCAGATTCTGCGCGCTGAGTTCCTTGTCGGGGTTCGGCTCGTTGATCTCGCTCACCGGAGCAGCCCCTTCATCTCAATGGTGGGGAGCGCCTTCAGGGCCGCTTCCTCCGCCTCGCGGGCCGCCTCTTCCTGGTTCACGCCGAGCTTGGAGCTCTGAATCTTCTGGTGGAGCTTCAGAATCGCGTCCATCAGCATCTCGGGACGAGGCGGGCAACCGGGCAAATAGATGTCAACAGGAACAATATGATCAACACCCTGCACAATTGCGTAATTGTTGAACATTCCGCCTGAAGAGGCGCAAACACCCATGGAGATAACCCACTTGGGGTTCGGCATCTGGTCATAGACCTGCCGCAGCACCGGCGCCATCTTCTGGCTGACCCGGCCCGCCACGATCATGAGGTCGGCCTGCCGCGGTGAGCCGCGGAAGACCTCCATGCCGAAGCGGGCCAGGTCGTAACGGCCGGCACCCGTCGTCATCATCTCGATGGCGCAGCAGGCGAGGCCGAAGGTCGCGGGGAAGACGGAGGACTTCCGTACCCAGCCCGCGGCCTGTTCGACGGTGGTCAGCAGAAAGCCGCTGGGCAGCTTCTCTTCGAGTCCCATTGGTGCCCCTCAGCCCCTCAGTCCCATTCCAGGCCGCCGCGCCGCCATACGTACGCGTAGGCAACGAAGACGGTGAGCACGAAGAGCAGCATCTCGACGAGCCCGAAAAGCCCCAGGGCGTCGAAGGAGACGGCCCAGGGATAGAGGAAGACGATCTCGATGTCGAAGACGATGAAGAGCATCGCCGTCAGGTAGTACTTGATGGGGAAGCGGCCGCCGCCGGCGGGTGTGGGTGTCGGCTCGATGCCGCACTCGTACGCTTCAAGCTTTGCCCGGTTGTAGCGCTTTGGGCCGATAAGCGTGGCCATGACCACGGAGAAGATCGCAAACCCTGCCCCGAGTGCGCCGAGCACGAGGATGGGCGCGTAGGCATTCACGCTCCTCGCTCCTTCCAGTCGTCCTTGACCGTTGGACCGCACCGGAGCTTGCACTTCACGCCGCCTCCACGATCTTCGCCACGCGTAGATCATGTATATGTGAGGCAGTTCACAAGCCCGGCTGCTTCGCATCCTATGCCTGCCGGTCTGTGATCTGCGACACGGGTTGCGACAACGTCTTTGTGATCTCCACCACCCGACGAACGATCATCAACTCGGGTGAGCGGTGATCTTCATACGCGAAGTGCACGAGTGGCTACCATAGGTGACAAGTGATGGTGTTACTGCTGGCCGCAGGGGGTGCGCGCTATCAAGCGTTGGCGCGTACAGGCAAATTGGCAATGGACGCCTCTTGGGTGATAAGGGAACGCCGCCTCATCACTCCGAGGGAGCCTCGCGGACGAATGTGGACGCGTGCGCGCGTTCACGAGCCCCAGGGGGTCGCAAAGGGTTGCCGATCTGTGACCTGCACCACTCTCGTCCGCTGCCGATAAAAGCGGGCTTGGCCATCGGTGTGAACGGATGGTAGGCGCCGGGCAATTGGGGCGTAATGCGGAAAGCCCATGATCACAGGCATGATCACGTGTGCCCGTATTGCCCGTTACGGCGTCAATAAAGCCCGGCAGAAGCCCGATTCGGGCCGACATGGCACAACTGTGGCGCAGCCCACGTTTCTTGAAGGGAACCGCGAACGCCTGATAGCGGTTGTCCCATGTCCCTCACCGCTCACATACCCAGCCACCGGAAACCCCGTCGTAGCGCCTCGAAGGTCGCGCTCCGTGCCGGAGTTGCCGGTGGCGTCCTCAGCACCATCGGGGTGGCAGGTGCTGCCGGGCCGGCGAACGCCGAGCCGGTGACCGCGACCATCGAGATGCCCACGATCACCACGGACCTGGCGAGCACTGTCGCCGTCTCCGCCGAGGCCACCCAGCAGGTCGCGTACGCCTACGACCTCCAGGCCCAGCAGGACGAAGCCGCCGCCAAGGCCGCGAAGGCCGCAAAGAAGGACAAGGCGGAGGCCGAACGCAAGGCCGAGGCCAAGCGCAAGGCCGAGGCCAAGCGCAAGGCCGAAGAGGCCGCCAAGAAGAAGGCTGCTGAGGCAGCAGCCGAGAAGGCCGAGCAGCAGGAGCGCGCCTCGCGCAGCGCCGAGCGTACGACGCTCAGCGCCTCCGCCGGCGACTCCGGCGTCTCCGTCGGTTCCTCCACGGCCACCGGCAGCGCCGCGACCGTCGTCTCCTTCCTCAAGGCGCAGCTCGGCGACGCGTACGTCATGGGTGCCTCCGGCCCCAACGCCTGGGACTGCTCCAGCCTCGTACAGGCCGCGTACCGGACGGTCGGCGTCGACCTCCCGCGCGTCTCGCAGGACCAGTCGGTGGCCGGTACCCAGGTGGGTACGTCCAACCTCCAGGTCGGCGACATCCTCTACTGGGGCGGCGCCGGATCGGCGTACCACACCGGCGTCTACATCGGCGACGGCCAGTACCTCGACGCCGCCAACCCGAGCAAGGGCGTAGTCATCCAGGACCTGTCGGGCTACCCCGCGAGCGGCGCGGTGCGCGTGCTCTGACGGACATTCAGGACCTTTTGCGCGACTTGTATGACTCTGTACGGCGGAGGGCCGTCGTTCCCGGATCCGGGAACGGCGGCCCTCCGCCGTGCGTTCACCGGGTGCCGGAACGGCTCACCCCTTGCGGAACAACTCAACAAGGCGCGCGTAGCTGTCCCCGCCGTTCCCCCCGTCGACCGCCCGCTCGACCAGCGCCTGCGACAACTCGGGCAGCCGCCCGTCGATCCCCCGGTCCCTTCCCGCATGGACCAGGTGCCCGATCGCCGCGCGGTGTACGTCGAGAGTGGCGTCGTCGCCCGGGTAGTGACCGGCGTCCACCTGCTCGGCGTACGCACCCATGAAGCCCGTCACCGCGCCGCGCAGCCACCGGGTCGCGACCGGGGCGAACGCCGTCGCGGCCACGCCGTCTGCGCCCGCCAGCGCCGTGGCGTGCAGCCAGCCGCTCAGCGTCGCCCACATGACGTCGAGCAGCGCCAGGTCGTAGAGGGAGGCGACGCCCGGGTCGTCGCCGAGGTCGATGGGGTCGCCCAGGGCGGCCAGCGTGTCCCGATGGGCCGCGACGGCGGCGGGCGAGCCGCTGTAGAGGAACATGCTCTCCGGGCTGCCGACCCCGGGCGGCGTCGACATGATGGCGCCGTCGAGGTAGCCGAAGCCGTGCCCGGCCGCCCAGGCTGCCATCTGTCTGGCCTGTTCGGGAGAGCCGGTGGTGAGGTTGACGACCGTACGGCCGGCGAGCGACCCGGCCACCGGCTCCAGGAGCGCGCGTACGGCGTCGTAGTCCAGCACGCAGACGACCACGACCCGTGCGGCCGCGACCGCCTCGGCGGGGGTCGCCGCGCGCACAGCGCCCCGGGCGACGAGCGGGCCGGCCTTGGCCGGGGTGCGGTTCCAGACGGTCGTGGGATGACCGGCGGCGAGGAAGGCGTCCGCGAGCGCCGTACCCATCTGTCCCAGACCCAGGACCGTGACGTTTTCGCGGTTCATAACCGTTTCCCCCAAATGTGCGGTGTGCGTTGCTTCTTGGCGAGATCAACCCTCGCAGCGCCCGCCGCCCGCCGACAGTGGCAGGACTGCCCACCTCCGCAAAATTCCTGCCGTACGCTCACACGCATGCACACCGTCGCCGTGGCCGTGGTCGAGGACTCCGGTATCTCCCTCTGGGAGCTGTACGAGCTGTCGATCGCCTGCACGGTCTTCGACGTCCCGAACCCGGACCTGGCCGACCCCTGGTACGACCTGCGCCTGTGCGGCACCAACAAGGGCGGCCCCAGCGCGGGCTTCTCCCTCACCACCCCCCACGGCCTTGACGCGCTCGCCGGAGCGGACACCGTGATCGTGCCGTCGGTCCCCGAGGCGTGCGCCGAGGACGGCGAGGACGTACCGCCCGAACTCGTCGACGCACTGCGCGCGGCCGCGGACTCCGGGGCCCGCATGGTGTCCCTGTGCACCGGCGCTTTCGCACTCGCCGCGGCCGGACTGCTCGACGGCCGCCGCGCCACCGCCCACTGGCAGCACACGGCGGCGCTCGCCAAGCGCTACCCGAAGGTCCTGGTCGACGACTCCGTCCTCTACACCGACGACGGCAACGTCCTCACCAGCGCCGGCGCCGCCGCCGGCCTCGACCTCTGCCTGCACCTGGTCCGCCGCGACCTGGGCGCACAGGTCGCCAACCAGCTGGCCCGCCGCCTGGTCGTACCGGCCCACCGCACGGGCGGGCAGGCCCAGTTCATCGACCAGCCCGTTCCCGAGACCGACGACGGCAACCTCGGGCCCGCCCTCCAATGGGCCACCGCCCACCTCCACGAACCACTCACCGTCGACGGCATGGCCCGCCGCGCCCGTATGAGCCCGCGCACCTTCTACCGCCGCCTCCAGGAGTCCACCGGCACCACCCCGCTCCAGTGGCTGCTGGGCCGACGGCTGGCCCACGCCCAGTCGCTCCTCGAAACGACCGACCTGCCGATCGACCGCGTCAGCGCGGAAAGCGGCCTGGGCACGGCGGCCAACCTCCGCCGCCACTTCACACTCCAGGTCGGCGTCTCCCCCAGCGACTACAGACGCAATTTCGCCGGCCCGCGCACGCGCTTGCCGCAGCCCGCGACCTGACAGCGCGCCTAGGTGGTTCGGGGCACGGCGACGGACTGGGCGTGGCGGAAGATGTTGTGCGGGTCCCACAGCTTCTTGGCCCGTTGCAGGCGCTTGTAGCTGTTCTTGTAGTACAGCTGGTGCCAGGGCTGGCCCAGCGTATTGAGTTTCGGGTCGGAGATGTCGACGTCGGGGTAGTTGATGTAGCAGCCGTCCGTGTTCGCGTCCTGGGTCGCGGGGTAAGCCGGATCGACCACCGCCGGCACTCCACCGGTGGGCCCGTAGACGTCCTGGTAGAAGTTCCTGATCCAGCGCAGATGGGGCCCGGCGATTTCCGGGTCCTGCTCGGCGTCCAGGTAGTCGTAGACCCCGTTCTTGTCGGCGTCCGTGCCCCAGGTCCAGTACGCCTGGTACTGAAGCTTCATGACCGAGGAGCGCTGCGGCACGGCTGTCTCCTCCGTGCCCATGTCGTTGACTGCCCCACCGTAGGAGTCGACCTGAACCAGGGCGTCAGGGTTTGTGTACTTGGCGTCGGTGAGGTGGCGGTGGATCGCGTCGATCTGGTGCTCGGTGAATCCCTTCGTCATGTACGCCGACTTGTACTTGCCGCAGCGGTTGGGGCCCGAGTCGTTGATGCTCTGCGTGGCAGTGAGCCACGGGAGCCGGGTGGGGATGAACAGGGCGCCCTGCGCGGGATGTTCGCCGATCGCCTGGTCCAGTGGTGTCTCTTCGACGTGGTATGTGTCGCCGGTCTTGAAATCTGCGGTGATCCACTTCATGAATGCCGCGAGGCGGTGCACCGAGTCGTCCTTCGTGCCGTCGAGCTGGATGATCAGACCGACCTTGCCGCTGCTCATGTGGGTGAGTTTCAGCAGGGTGAACAAGTCCCGGTACTTGTAGGTGCCGAAGGAGGCGGCCGGGAGCGTTCCGTTGTTCTCGTACTCGAAGAACTGCCCGTATCGGCGGACGAGCGACTTGAAGAGGTCGGGGCGTTTACGGAAGTCCTCCCACTGCCACGCGACGGACCTGGCCAGCACCTGGGCGGGCGGCTGCCGCAGGCCACGGAACCAATAGCGGGTGATGACGCCGAAGTTGCCACCGCCCCCGCCGGTGTGCGCCCACCACAGGTCGCGTAGCGACTCATCGGCCGAGTCCTTGCAGGCCACCGTCTTCTTGGGGGTTTTGCCGTCGGCGACGGTGACCACCTCGACGGCGTACAGGTAGTCCACCGTCAGGCCGAAGTCCCTGGAGAGCAGCCCATAGCCGCCGCCCGAGATGTGACCGCCGAGCCCCACCGAGTAGCAGGAGCCGCCGGGCAGGGCCAGGCCGGTGGACCGGTAGAGCTGGGTGGTGCTGTGCCAGTTCGTCGCGCCCGCCTCGATGCAGTACGCGTCCATCTTCGGGTCGAAATAGACGCGGTTCATCTGACTCACGTCGATGATGACCCCGACATCCCCGGAAGAGACAAAGTTCTCGTAGCAGTGACCGCCCGAGCGCACAGTGATCCGGCGCTCGGAGTTGGCCGGGTTGCTGCGGAACTTGGCGACCGCCGCCACCACGTCGTCCGCCGTCGTAGCCACCACCACGTAGTCCGGTTTGGCGATCCAGCGCTGGTTGAACCCCCGGCGCAGAGCCTCATAGCGCGCGTCGTTGGAACCCACTTCGATCGGACTCGCGGCCACGGCAACTCCCATAGGCATATGAGACGTCCACGAACTCACTCTAAGTTACCAGTGATGCGCTCTACGTCACTTACTCGTTCGAGTGAACCGCCGAAGCCTGACATTTGTCATCTACTCCTGTGCCGAAGGTCGTTCTGCGGGTGGAGGACCGCCGGTGCCGGCGCCATGAGGATGGGAGGAATCGAACACGCGCCGTGAACGAGTGACGAAAATAGGAGCGACCATGCGCCTCGTCCACCCGAACAATCGCCGCCGCCAGGAGCATCGGAGAGGCCGCCTGGCGGCGGTGGCATCGGTCGCTGTTCTGTCGCTCGCGGTCGGAGTCGCGCCGGCGCAGGCGGCAGTGCACATATCAGCCGGCCCCACCGCCGCCGCCTGGTCCGGCCCGTCCGCCGCCCCCTTAGCCGGACCGGACCGCCGTCTCGACCAGCCGGCTCTCCGCGACTCCCTCGCGGCAATTCACAAGGCCGGTATGTACGGGGCCTATTCCGCGGTTCGCGACGGGTCGCAGCAGTGGCGCGGAGCCACCGGATTCGCCGACGTGGACACCGAGCGCTGGATGCGACCCGACTTCGAGCACCGGATCGGCAGCATCACCAAGACCTTCACCGCAGTGGCCGTCCTTCAGCAGGTCCACAAGGGCCGCATTGAACTGGACGCGCCCGTCGGACGCTACCTGCCCGAGCTGATTCCGGGCGAGCGCGGCCGGCAGGTGACCGTACGCATGCTGCTCAACCACACCAGCGGCATCGGGGATTACGTACTACCCGCCTTCCCGGGCATCCTCGAAAACCCCGGCAAGGTCCTGGAGGACAACCGCTTCCGCCGCCTGGACCCGGAGCACCTCGCCCGCCTCGGACTCGCGGCGCCGCCCGTCGCCGAGCACGGCACGCACTCGTACTCCAACACCAACTACGTCATCGCCGGGCTGCTGTTGCAGAAGGTCACGGGCCAGGACCCGGAAACGTACATCACCCGCAATGTCATCCGTAAGGCCGGGCTGCGGCACACCTACTTCCCCCGCTCGCCCTACATTTCCGGACCGCACGCCAAGATGTACGAGTCGATGTACGGCTACATAGAGCCGGCCCGCGACTTCAGTGCCTACGACATGTCCTGGGCCGGTACGGCCGGCGCGATGGTGTCGACCATGCGGGACCTCAACGACTTCTACCGCCAACTGCTCGGCGGCAAGCTGCTCGGCCCCGCCGAACTGCGCGCCATGAAGACCACCGTCCCGTCGTACGAGCCCGAGCCGGGCGAGGAAGTCGCCATGCGGTACGGCCTCGGCCTCTACACCCTGCGCATGCCCAACGGCGGCTGGTACTGGGGCCACGACGGCGGCGTCTTCGGAGCGGGGACCTGGGCGCTGTCCACCGAGGACGGCCGCAGGCAGGTCGCGATCGGCTACAACCTCATGAAGTACCAGCGGTTCGACGAGAACAACAAGCCGAAGCCGGACCCGATAGGCGATGCACTGTTCCAGTACGTCGACGGAGCACTCAGCGACCCGGCCAAGCCCTCACCGCCCCTCCGCCAGCGGTCGGCGCCGCCCAGCACGCTGCCCCCGCTCAACCCCTTGGTCACCCCCGAGCAACTGCGCTGAGGGTCAGGGCGCCGGACGGATCTTGTACGTACGGACCGTGTCCCGCAGCCGCGCCGCCTTTCCGCGTACGACGTCGGCCGGAAGGCCGTCATCCCGTACGCACGGCTCGCTGCGGCAGATGCGGCACAGGCCGTCCGGCAGGGAGTCCGGCGTACCGGGGGCGTGGCAGTCGGTGCACTCCATGACGTACCGGCCCTGGACGGGGGCCGGGGGCTTGGGCGGCAGCCGGTTGATCAGCCGGTTCTGTACGAAGCCGAAGGGGTGCCGGACGGGGTCGGGCAGCATCGAGGCGACGGCCCGCACGAGCTGCGCCTCGGTGGCTCCTCGCCGGAACCAGTCCCCGGCGAGGTCGGCCAGCGCCTCGCATTCGACGGCGGACAGGGCGAGTTGCGGGTGCTGGTGGACGAGGCGGGCGAGGGCGTCGTAGCCGCGCGCTTCCGGCTCCTGTGCGGGCGAGGGGTCCGCCATCCCGGACTGCGGAACGTCACCGCTGAGGAAGGCGGCCCACCAGGCGTCGGGCCGGGCGGTACGGGTGAAGTACGTCCGGTAGACCCACCGTGCCCCCTCCGCATCCTGCACGTCCCGGCGAACGCGCCGCAGGTGCCCGGCCTCGGACAGCTTCCGCAGAACGGTTCCGATGGCACACTGCCCGAAGCCTTCCAGCTCCCTGGCCAGTGCCTTGATGGAGATGTCGGCGCCGTCGGGCAGCCGGTCGATGTAACCGGCGATCGCCGCTTCACGCTTGGGCAGATGTGCGAAGTCGCGTGCGCGACGGGGCTCCTGGTCGGGCGCGGACCGTTTCCCGAAGCCGGGCTTGGCCATGGGGTGGGCGGGCGCGTGCAGGGCGGGACTAAGCTGCTGAACAGCCATGAGATCGCTCCACGATCTTGTTGGTCAGACCCCTGTGTGGTGCTGCTAACACCGCATGGGGGTCGTTTCGTCGTGCCGCACGCTACACGGCAACAGCACTGTGTCGCGACACGATCACAAAAAGTCATCGCCGCTGGCAGGGAGGGTAGGTGGGAACAGTCCCCACCCACCATTCCTAGCAAAAGGATCTCGACCCTCGCCCCCCGAAGCTCAAGCGCCGTCACGACACCGAGGGCACCGGCACGGCGGATACGCCATGGACCCCGGCGGGAACTCCACCGCCTCCATCGGCTCCCCCACGGCGTCGAGCCGCAGCACCCCGTCCGTCCCGTGGTCCGCAATCAACTCCGCGAGCTGCGCCCGCGCTTCGCTTCGCCCCGGCTCGCCCATGTCGGCCATTGCAGGTCACTCCCGTCGCACCGTTTCGCTACTTTCGGTTACAGCCTGGCCGCACTCCGCTTAGGCTCGCCAGTAGGTGGCCCGTGACACCGACGTGGTCACACAGGGAGTTGGGCACATGGGCACTGACGTACCGGAATCACGATTTCCCTACGGGGATGAGCTGCGGAAGCGCCGCGAGGATGCGGGGCTCACGCAGGAGCTGCTGAGCCAGCAGGCGATCATGTCGCGTACGCACATCGCCCATATCGAGGGCGGGCGACGCAAGCCGTCACTGGACGACGCGAGACGTCTCGATCAAGTGCTGGGCACGGGTGGGGTGTTCGAGCGTTTTCTGCCAACGCTGGACTCACGCAAGGTGGCGGTCCACTTCGCGGCGGCGGCCGAGTTCGAGCAACAGGCCACCATGATCCGTGAGTACGCGTCTTCCCTGGTGCCCGGGCTGTTGCAGACGGAGGAGTACGCCCGCGCTGTGTTCCGGTTCACCTTCCCGCCCAAGAGCGACGATGAGCGTGACAGCGCTCTCGTCACACGCCTCGGTCGCGCCCGCATCCTCGACAATCCCGTGACGCCCGTCCTGTGGACGATGCTGGACGAGGCCGTGCTACGGCGCCCGGTCGGCGGGCCAGGCGTCATGGCCGAGCAGCTGCGACACCTCCAGCAACTGGGCGATCGTGAGCGTATTCGTCTCCATGTACTCCCGTTCTCCGTAGGCGCGCACGCCTTGATGGAGAGCAGTCTGACGCTGACATGGCTCGAAGATTCCCCACCCATCGCCTACGTTGAAGGCGTCAAGACGGGAGCGATCCTCGATGATCCAGCGGTAGTGCACCATTGCCAAGCGATCTACGACCTCGCCCTGGGCGACGCGTTGTCACACCGGGAGTCACTCGCCCTCATCAAGGCTGTTGCAGAGGAATACGAGAAGCATGAACAGCAGTGATCACACCGTTAGTTGGCGCAAGTCCAGCTATAGCGGAGCTAGCGAAGGCAACTGTCTGGAGGTCGCCGACGGCCTGGTCGGCATCATGCCTGTACGCGACAGCAAGATCCCCAGCGGCCCCGCCCTCGCCTTCGGCGCGACCGCTTGGTCCTCCTTCGTATCCGCAGTGAAGGACGACCGGCTGCCCCGCACGTGACCGCCTGCCCCCATCCCACTAGATGACGGGCGGGCGACCGAGCCGGGTCATGCGCCACACCGTGGACCAGCGCATCGGCTTGCGGTGCCCGCACGGGGTCCGCACTCCTTCCGCGAACCCACCCGCCCACGCCTTCAGGCCGGCCAATGGCGGTCGGCGGGCGATCGTCAGCAGGATCCACGCGCCGAGGTAAGCAGGGACGAGAAGGGCCGGCAGATGGCGCTTCGCCATCCATACCCGGTTGCGGGCGGTCATCCGGAAGTACACCGCATGCCGGGCGGGCGAGGTCCGCGGATGTTGCAGCAGGAGAGCGGGCTCGTAGCGGACCGACCATCCGGCATCCAGGGCCCGCCAGGCAAGGTCGGTCTCCTCGTGCGCGTAGAAGAACTCGTCCGGCCACTCGCCGGCCTGCTCGAAGACGGCCGCACGAATCGCGTGACCGCCCCCGAGGAACGTCGTCACCTCGCCCGGCCGCATGGGGTCCTTGGCTCGCAGCCGTGGCACGTGGCGGCGCTGGGTGAAGCCGGTCTCGTCGGCGACCCGGAAACTCACGATGCCGCAGCGGGGCTCATCGTTGAGGATCTTCCGCAGCCGCTGGAACGTGTCCGGGTCGGGCACGAGGCCGTCGTCGTCGAGATCCACCACCACGTCGGCGTCGCCGCGCTCGCGCAGCGCGTGCCAGGCGACGTTACGGCCGCCCGAGATGCCGGTGTTCTCTTCGAGTTCGACGGTAAGCACGTCGGGGCCAAGATCGGGGACCGGGCTGCCGTTGCCGACCACCACGATCGGCACGGCGTCGCCGTGTTGCGCACGTACGGAATCGAGCAGGGCGGTGAGCTCTGCGGGGCGGTTACCCATGGTCAGTACGGCCACGCCGAGACGGTCAGACATGACGGCGATCGTAACGGCCGGCGGCCTGCCCATGGACGGTGAACAGACGACACGAGAAAAGGCCAGTAGGCCATTCAACTATTGAGAAAGGTACGGCTGACACAGCGTAAGCGGAGCCACGTCTCTTCTCCTACCCCGAAGTTGCACCTGCCGCAAAAGGTAGAAAACTGTGGAGAGGGATTCTTTGAGAACATCCAAGTCTCGCTTCACAGGAAGGTGTGAAATGAACACCATCCAGTACACCAGCGGTTCGGGCGTCGGCATGGGGTGGCTGCCCGACCGTCCAGACATCCGGGATTACACGCAGGAAACCAACGGCATCGCCAGCATGGTCGCAAGGACCGGTGTCCTGAAGGCCCAACTCTTCCGCCGCAGCACGACCTTCGGCCTCTCTGTTCCCCTGTTGTGGATCAGGGCGAGATAGGGTCGTGCACCGCCAACGCCGCAGCCGGCATCGTTGAATACTTCCAGCTGCGTGCCGCACAGAAGTACATTCCGGTCTCACGGTTGTTCCTCTACAAGGCCACCCGCAATCTGTTGCAGTGGACAGGTGACACCGGCGCGTATCTGCGCACAACGATGGGTTCGCTGAGGCTTTTCGGCACTCCCCCGGAAAAGTACTGGCCTTACGATCCGGCACATTTCGATGCGGAACCATCAGCGTTCTGCTACTCGTTCGCCGAGCAGTTCCAGGCGCTGCAGTACTACCGGCTCGACACGCCCAACAGGCCGGCCGAGGAACTGCTCCACGACATCAAGGCGCACGTACATTCCGGACTGCCTCCGATGTTCGGCTTCACGGTCTACGCCAGCATCTACCAGGCCCAGAACGGCCAAATCCCATTTCCTGCGCCGCGCGAGAACGTGGTGGGCGGTCATGCGGTCGTGGTAGTCGGCTACGACGACAGTCGCGTCGTCACCAACCCGATTGACGACAGCACCACCACTGGGGCATTCACCGTCCGTAATTCGTGGGGTACTTCATGGGGAGACTCCGGATACGGCTACCTGCCGTACCAGTACGTCCTTGATTCGCTTGCCGAGGATTTCTGGATCCTCGTGGACGCGGAGTATCTGGAAACGGGCGTGTTCGACGCCTGACGCCTGACGGTGCTGGGACAAAAATCAGTGCAGGGTCTTGGCGGCCCTTGTCACCGGGCCGCCAGCGTCGCCCGTGTTGATGACGCCTGCCGGTTCCAGCAGCAGGACGGCGGTCTCCTCGTCGGCCACGGGGCAGTGCTCGACGCTCGACGCCACGCGGCACCACGAAGAGCTCGCCCCGGTTCCAGGACCACGTCTGCGTCCCTGAGCTCCACGCGCACTTCACCGACCACGCCTACCCGGTCCACACCCATGACACCTGGGGCCCTGGTGATCCTCGACGACGGTTCGGTCGACCTCTCCGTCGACCGCCGACGCCATGGAGCCGCCGGGGCGGGCGTGGTCGTTCTGCTGCCGCCCGGCGAAACCGGCACTTCACCCGCCACGTCGGCACCACGCCCGGACGCTACGTGGTTGCGCCGGTTACCCCCACGCGTCGAGCAGCGAAAGGTGGATTACGAATTCGGTGCGACCTTGGCCAGGCCGTTGATGATGCGGTCCATCGCGTCGCCGCCCGACGGGTCGGTGAGGTTGGCCAGCATCTTCAGGGTGAATTTCATCAGCACCGGGTGGGTCAGGCCGCGCTGGGTGGCGATCTTCATGACCTTCGGGTTGCCGATGAGCTTCACGAAGGCGCGGCCCAATGTGTAGTAGCCGCCGTACGTCTCCTTGAGGATCTTCGGGTAGGCGTGCAGGGTCAGTTCGCGCTGGGTCGGGGTCGCGCGGGCGTTCGCCTGGACGATCACGTCGGCGGCGATCTGGCCCGACTCCATGGCGTACGCGATGCCCTCGCCGTTGAACGGGTTCACCATCCCGCCCGCGTCACCGACGAGGAGGAGGCCCTTGGTGTAGTGCGGCTGGCGGTTGAACGCCATCGGGAGCGCGGCGCCGCGGATCGGCATCGTCATGTTTTCGGGGGTGTAGCCCCAGTCCTCCGGCATGGAGGCGCACCATGCCTTGAGGACCTCGCGCCAGTCCAGTTCCTTGAACGCCTTGGAGGAGTTCAGGATGCCGAGGCCGACGTTGGAGGTGCCGTCGCCCATGCCGAAGATCCAGCCGTAGCCGGGGAGCAGGCGGTCCTGCGGGCCGCGGCGGTCCCACAGCTCCAGCCAGGACTCCAGGTAGTCGTCGTCGTGGCGGGGCGAAGTGAAGTACGTACGGACCGCGACGCCCATCGGGCGGTCCTCGCGGCGGTGCAGGCCCATGGCGAGGGAGAGGCGGGTGGAGTTGCCGTCGGCGGCGACCACCAGTGGGGCGTGGAAGGTGACCGGGGTCTTCTCCTCGCCGAGCTTGGCGTTGACGCCGGTGATCCGGCCCGTACGGGCGTCGATGATCGGCTCGCCCACGTTGCAACGCTCGTGCAGGCGGGCTCCGGCCTTCTGGGCCTGGCGGGCCAGCTGCTCGTCGAAGTCGTCGCGCTTGCGGACGAGCCCGTAGTCGGGGTACGAGGCGAGCTCCGGCCAGTCGAGCTGGAGGCGGACGCCGCCGCCGATGATGCGCAGGCCCTTGTTACGGAGCCAGCCCGCCTCTTCGGAGATGTCGATGCCCATCGAGACCAGCTGCTTGGTGGCGCGGGGGGTGAGGCCGTCGCCGCAGACCTTTTCGCGCGGGAACGCGGTCTTTTCGAGGAGGAGGACGTCGAGTCCCGCCTTGGCGAGGTAATAGGCGGTGGTGGAGCCGGCGGGTCCGGCCCCGACGACGATCACATCTGCGGTGTGCTCGGAGAGGGGCTCGGTCACGGCGGGATCTCCCGTAAGACTCGGCGTCGCGTGCGTTGGGGCACAGGTCGGAGGCAGTCTATTGGGGCGTGGTGATCACCGGTCCGAAGGGTGGGTGTGGAGCGGCGCGGGCGTGCCGCCGTAGGGGCCGAGGTCAGCTGAGGTCAGTTGAGGTCAGTTGAGGTCAGCCGAGGGTCCAGGTGGCGAGTGCGGTGTCGAAGGTCTTGCGGGCGTACTGCCAGTCCCGGTCCCTGCTCTTGGTGTAGATCGAGTAGTCCGTGCCGTTCGGCGCGATGTAGCCCTGGTCGATGGCGTGGAGGGTCTCGCCCGTCTGCTTGTCCTTGAAGGTGTACTCCCAGATCGCGCCCGGGCGGCCCTGGAAGGTGTTGCGTTCCAGGCGCAGGCGCCGGAAGTCGTTCTGGTTCGCCTTGGCCTTCTGCTCGATGTTGAGGAAGTTGTCGTAGGAGGTGGCGTACGGGGGGTTGTGGACGACGCCGATGAGGAGGTGCTCCATGCCGGTGGAGCCGGAGTACGTGATCTGGCCGCCGGCCGCGTTCGTACGGGACCAGAGCTCGGGGACGGCCAGGGAGAAGCCGGCGGGGTCCGTTACGCGGCGGAAGCCGGTGGGGGGCTCGGGGGGTGCGGAGGTTTGGGGCGCGGCGGGGGTGGAGGAGACCGGGGT
>NZ_JAGGOK010000038.1 GCF_018614615.1 Streptomyces sp. ISL-100
ACCGGCCGGTCCTACCCGACTGAGCACGGTCACGAGGACGGACACGCAGTCCCCCGCGCCGCAGGTTGCCGACAGCCACGATCTGATCCGCGTGCACGGCGCGCGCGTGAACAACCTCAAGGACGTCAGCGTCGAGATCCCGAAGCGCCGACTGACCGTGTTCACCGGCGTATCCGGCTCGGGCAAGAGCTCTCTGGTGTTCGGCACGATCGCCGCGGAGTCGCAGCGGCTGATCAACGAGACCTACAGCGCCTTCGTGCAGGGCTTCATGCCGACGCTGGCCCGGCCCGAGGTCGACGTACTCGATGGGCTGACGACCGCGATCATCGTCGACCAGCAGCGGCTGGGTGCCGACCCCCGCTCCACAGTCGGCACCGCCACCGACGCCAACGCGATGCTGCGCATCCTCTTCAGCCGGCTCGGGCAGCCGCACATCGGCTCGCCCAACGCGTTCTCCTTCAACGTCGCATCAGTCCGGGCGAGCGGTGCGATCACGGTCGAACGCGGCGCCGGCAAGACCAAGACCCAGAAGGCGACCTTCACCCGCACAGGCGGCATGTGTACGCGCTGCGAAGGCCGGGGCGCGGTCTCCGACATCGACCTCACACAGCTCTACGACGACTCCAAGTCGATCGCCGAGGGCGCGTTCACCATCCCCGGCTGGAAGTCGGACAGCTTCTGGACCGTGCGGGTCTACGCCGAGTCGGGCTTGCTCGACCCGGACAAGCCGATCCGCGAGTTCACCAAGAAGGAGATGCAGAACTTCCTCTACCGGGAGCCGACCAAGGTGAAGGTCGAGGGCGTCAACCTCACCTACGAGGGGCTGATCCCCAAGATCCAGAAGTCGTTCCTCTCCAAGGACCGGGAGGCGATGCAGCCGCACATCCGGGCGTTCGTGGACCGGGCGGTCACCTTCACCACCTGCCCCGAATGCGACGGCACCCGGCTCAGCGAGGCGGCCCGGTCGTCGAAGATCAAGGGGATCAGCATCGCCGACGCGTGCCTGATGCAGATCAGTGACCTGGCCGAATGGGTCCGTGGCCTCGACGAGCCGTCGGTCGCACCGCTGCTCGCCGCGCTGCTGGGGACCCTCGACTCGTTCGTGGAGATCGGTCTCGGCTACCTCTCCCTCGACCGGCCGTCGGGCACGCTGTCGGGCGGCGAGGCCCAGCGCGTCAAGATGATCCGCCACCTCGGCTCCTCGCTCACCGACACGACCTACGTCTTCGACGAGCCCACCGTCGGCCTGCACCCCCACGACATCCAGCGGATGAACGACCTGCTGCTGCGACTGCGGGACAAAGGCAACACGGTGCTCGTCGTGGAGCACAAGCCGCA
The DNA here is from genome assembly GCF_018614615.1 of Streptomyces sp. ISL-100. GTDB lineage: Bacteria > Actinomycetota > Actinomycetes > Streptomycetales > Streptomycetaceae > Streptomyces. The sequence continues at coordinate 1,339 of NZ_JAGGOK010000038.1, forward strand.
GACGATCGCGATCGCCGACCACGTCGTGGACCTCGGCCCCGGCGCCGGTACGGCGGGCGGCACCGTCTGCTTCGAGGGCACCGTCGAAGGGCTGCGGGCCGGCGGCACCGTCACCGGCCGCCATCTCGACGACCGCGCCACCCTCAAGGAGCCGGTGCGCAAACCCACCGGCACGCTGGAGATCCGCGGCGCCACCCGCCACAACCTCCAGGACGTCGACGTCGACATCCCGCTCGGGGTGCTCTGCGTGGTCACCGGCGTCGCCGGCTCCGGCAAGAGCTCACTGATCCACGGATCGCTGGTGCACGGTTCAGGAGCCGCCGAGTCGGGTGTCGTCTCGGTCGACCAGGGAGCGATCAAGGGCTCGCGACGGAGCAACCCGGCGACGTACACCGGACTGCTCGACCCGATCCGTAAGGCGTTCGCGAAGGCCAACGGCGTGAAGCCGGCCCTGTTCAGCGCCAACTCCGAGGGCGCCTGTCCCACCTGCAACGGCATCGGCGTCATCTACACCGACCTGGCGATGATGGCCGGCGTCGCCACCACCTGCGAGGAGTGCGAGGGGAAGCGGTTTGAAGCATCGGTCCTCGACCACCACCTCGGCGGCCGCGACATCAGCGAGGTGCTCGCGATGTCGGTGACCGAGGCCGAGGAGTTCTTCGCCGCCGGCGAGGCGCGCACGCCGGCCGCGCACCGCATCCTCGGCCGCCTCGCCGACGTCGGGCTCGGCTACCTCACCCTCGGCCAGCCGCTCACCACGCTGTCCGGCGGCGAGCGACAGCGGCTCAAGCTGGCCACCCACATGGCCGAGAAGGGCGGCGTGTACGTCCTCGACGAGCCGACCACCGGCCTTCACCTCGCCGACGTCGAGCAGCTGCTCGGCCTGCTCGACCGGCTCGTCGACTCCGGCAAGTCGGTCATCGTCATCGAGCACCACCAGGCGGTCATGGCGCACGCCGACTGGATCATCGACCTCGGCCCCGGCGCCGGCCACGACGGCGGCCGGATCGTCTTCGAGGGCACACCCGCCGACCTCGTCGCCGCCCGCTCCACCCTCACCGGCGAGCACCTCGCGGCCTACGTCGGCGCCTGACCGAGCCACTGGCGGATACCAGGAGACACCGAAGAACCGCCAGGGCACGGCAGACAGATCACGTGGATGGATGTCACGGGATGCTGCGTCCAACTCCGTTGCGCTCCCCAGCTGTTCGAATACGCAACGAGTAACGGCGGCCAGGGCCCCGGCCCTGCCACCGCCCCGGTCGCGGCGGCTGCCGCAACCAGCGCCGCCACCACGGGCGGAAAACGGCAGTCATGATCCCCGGTCGCAGCGACCCCACGCCTCCCGGCCGTGTCTGCGGCCGCGGCCCCGGCCACCTCTCTGGCGGCAGCCATGGTCCCCGGTCGCAGCAACCGCACGTGCCCTGGCCACGGCCACGGTCGTGGCCGCCTCGCGGCTACCGCCGTCGCCACCTCGGACGGCAGTCATGGTCCCCGGTCTCAGCCACCCCACGCGTCGCGGTCCCGGCCGCGGCCACCGCCTCGGTCGCCTCGCGGCTACCGCCGTCGCCACCTCGGACGGCCGCCATGGTCCCCGGTAACAGCCATCCCACGGTCCCGGCCCCGGCCACCGCCCCGGTGGTGTCCGCTGTCGCAGCTACCGCGGACACCACCCCCGGGCGGCGGCGAGCGGGCCTGGGTTGTCCTGCCCTGCCCCGGTCGAGGCTACCGCCGTCACCACCTCGGACGGCAGCCATGGTCCACGGCCGCAGCCACCCCACGGCCCCGGCCACCGCCAGTGCCACCGCCACGGGCGCGGGCGCGGCCATCGCGCCCCCGGCCAGCCCCCATATCAGCTCCGCCGAACCCGACTCTCCCCAACACGCACGGCAGTACCACTTTCGGGTTGAGATCGTTGAGCACTCCGGACGCACCGGCTCATGCCTGTACACGCTGGTGTGCCAGCCGAAGCGCACCCGAAGGACCCCGCATGAGTACGCCGCCCCCCGGCATCCCCCTCCCGCCCCTCGCCGGCGGTGCAGGTGGGGCCGCCGCTCTGCGGCCGCTGATCGACACCGTCCTGGACGCCCTCCACACCGGCGCCGCCGCCCGAGGCGGACCCCTCCCCGCCGGCGGACCCGGTGCCGTCACCGAACGACTTCTGGACGCGAGCCGGCCCGTCCTGCCCGCCACCGGCACCGGAGCCGAAGAAGCACTCCGTACCCTCGTCCGCGCCCTCACCGAAGGCGCTGCGGACCCGGCCGACCCCCTGTGCGTCGCGCACCTCCACACCCCGCCGCTCGCACTCGCCGTCGCCGCCGACCTCGCCGCGTCCGCGCTCAACCCGTCCATGGACTCCTGGGACCAGGCCCCCGCCGCCTCAGCCCTGGAAGCCGAAGTCGCCCGTACGATCGCCGCCGAGGTCTACCCCAACGCGCCCGCACCCGACGCCCTCGTCACCACCGGCGGCACCGAATCCAACCAGCTCGCGCTCCTGTTGGCCCGCGAACGCCACGGCCCCGTACAACTCGTCCACGGCGCCAACGCCCACCACTCCCTGCCCCGCGCCGCCTGGTTCCTCGGCCTCCCCGAACCGGTGACCGTCCCCGCCCCTGCCGGCGTCATCGACCTCGCCGCACTCGACGAAGCCCTCACCGACCTGCACCACCACCCGCCCCTCCTCGTCGCCGCCACCGCCGGCACCACCGACACCGGCCGCATCGACCCACTCCCCGAAATCGCCGACCTCTGCGCACGCCACAACGCCGAACTGCACGTCGACGCCGCGTACGGCGGCCCCCTCCTCTTCAGCGACGTACACAAAAACCGCCTCGCCGGCCTCGACCGCGCCCACAGCGTCACCCTCGACCTGCACAAACTCGGCTGGCAGCCCGTCGCCGCAGGACTCCTCGCCGTCCCCGACACCGCCGCCCTGGCCCCCCTCGGCCACCAGGCCGACTACCTCAACGCCGACGACGACACCGAAGCCGGCCTCCCCGACCTCCTCGGCCGCTCCCTGCGTACGACCCGACGCCCCGACATCCTCAAGATCGCCGTCACGCTCCGCGCCCTCGGCCGGCAAGGACTCGCCGACCTCGTCGACCGCACCTGCGCCGCCGCCCAGCACCTCGCCGACCTCGTCGAAAAAACCCCCGGCCTCGAACTCCACGACCGGCCCACCCTCAGCACCGTCCTCTTCCGCCCCACCGGCGCCGACGACACCGAAATCGCCACCATCCGCCGCACCCTCCTCACCGAAGGCCGCGCCGTCCTCGGCCGCGCCCCCGCCGACGGCCGGCTCTGGCTCAAAGCCACCATCCTCAACCCCCACACCACCCCCCATGACCTAGCAACACTCCTCGCACTCCTCTCACCCCTGTCACTTCCGGAAGGCAGCACCCACCGATGACCGCCGCCCCCCAGCACCAAGAACCCGAACAGCCCCACGACCTGGTCGGCATCGGCATCGGCCCCTTCAACCTCTCCCTCGCCGCGCTCGCCGACGGCGTACACGGCGGCCTCGCCACCGCCTTCTACGAACAACGCCCCGCCTTCCACTGGCACCCCGGCCTCCTCATCGAAGGCGCCACCCTCCAAGTCCCCTTCCTCGCCGACCTCGTCACCCTCGCCGACCCCGCGAGCCCCTGGTCCTTCCTCAACTACCTGCGCACCCGCGAACGGCTCTTCCCCTTCTACTTCGCCGAGCGCTTCCACATCCAGCGCGCCGAATACGACGCCTACTGCCGCTGGGTCAGCGACAACCTCCCCGGACTCCACTTCGGCCACCAGGTCGACGCCGTCCGCTGGAACGCCGAACGCGACGCCTTCGAAGTCGACTTCACCCAGCTCGACACCGACGGCGAAGCCGAAGCCCTCGGCCGCGCCTACACCCGCAACGTCGCCCTGGGCGTCGGCACCGCGCCGTACATCCCCGAACCCCTCAAACCACTCGCCGAAGTCCCCACCGTCCCCGTCATCCACTCCTCCGCATACCTCGACCACCGCGAACGGCTCCTGGCAGCCGAACACATCACCGTCATCGGATCGGGACAGTCCGGCGCGGAAGTCTTCCTCGACCTCCTCCGAGCCCGCCCCGCCGGCCGCGAAAAGATCACCTGGCTCGCCAGGACCGAGGCCTTCGCCCCCATGGAGTACTCCAAGCTCGGCCTGGAGCACTTCACCCCCGACTACAGCCGGTACTTCCACGCCCTCCCCGAGTCCGTACGCGACGACCTCGGCCCGCGCCAGTGGCAGCTGCACAAAGGCATCGACGCCGACACCATCGCCGCCATCCACGACGAGCTGTACCAGCGCACCCTCCACGGCGGCTGGCCCGACGCGGTCCTCACCCCCGGAGTCTCCGTACGCACCGCCGGCCGCGTCGGCACCACCAAGGTCGAACTCCACCTCGAACACATCCAGCAAGGCACCCGCTCCCGCCTCACCACCGACGCCGTCATCCTCGCCACCGGCTACCGCGAACGCCCCCTGGGACGACTCCTCGCCGGACTCGACCCCTACATCCGCCGCGACGCGGCCGACCGGCCCCGGATCGACGACCAGTTCCGTATCGTTCTCGACCCCGCCGTGACCGGATCCGTGTACGTACAGAACGCCGAGCGGCACACCCACGGCGTGGGTGCGCCCGACCTCGGCCTCGCCGCGTGGCGCAGCGCGACGATCCTCAACTCGCTCACAGGACTGGACCCCTACCCACTGCCGCGCCGCACGGCGTTCACCAGCTTCGGCCTGGAACGCCGCGAGGCCCCCAGAGTCCCCGCACAGCAACCGGCCCTGACCCCGCTGGCCCAGGGCCACTGACGCGCACCCCGCCTAGAACACCGGCACACCGTCCCGCGTCAGCTTCCAGCCCACCGCCGCGAACTCCGCCGGATCCAGCGTGCCCTTCGCCTTCACCCACGTAATGATCGTGTTCCGGATCTCCTCCGAATTCGCCCACAACTGCTTCGCCCCCGCGATGTGCGGAAACGCCCCACCACCACTCGCCCGATAGTTGTTCACCGCCAGCACAAACTCCGCCGCCGCGTCGACCGGCCTGCCCTCGAAAGCGAGGTTCACGATCCGCGAACCGGCCGGCTTCGCGATGTCGATCTCGTACGTCAGACCCGACACCACGTCGTAGTTGTAATCCGGAGTGTTCCCCGCATTCGTCAGCTTCGACGTGTCCACCGGAGCCCCTGCCGCCGTCTGCACGTAATACCGCGCCGAGAACTCCAAGTACTCCTTCAGCTGCGCACCAGTCAGCAGCCGCGCCTCAAGCGTGTTCTCGAACGGATACAGACCCGCCGCATCCTTGATCGTCACCTTGCCCGCCGGCACCGCCGCCGTCCGCGAGAAACACGACGCCTGCGACAGCACCGGCAACGCCGCATACGCCCCGCCCGCCAGCGCCGCCTTCACCGTCTCCACCTGTACGTGATTGATCAGGTCGATCAGCGGCTCGTCCTTCCACGGCGCCTGCGCCGTCGTCATCGCGGCCGTCGACGTACCGATGACCTGATTGACGTACGCCACGACCTTCTCGTGCTCGTCACCGAGCAGCTTCGTGATCTCCGGGTCCTCGGCGACCGTATTGGAGTTGAGGACCTTCGCCCCCACCTTCTCCACCACCCAGCGGCCCTTCGACCACACCAGGTCGAAGTCGAACAGCGTCAGCCGCTGACCCCACTTGAGCGGCTCCGACAGGACGACCTTCTTGCCCGTCTCCTTGTTCTCCACGAAGTACTCGGCGATCTCCGTGTGCGCGTGCCCGACGAGGATCGCGTCGATCCCGGGAACCTGCTCGGCCACCAGACCCGCCGCGTTCTCGACGTACGGAAGCTGATCACCGTACGACGACGTGCCGCTCGATCCGGAGTGCGCCGAAACGATGACAACATCCGCACCCATGGAACGCAGCTTCGGCACCCACTTCGCCGCCTGCTCCTCCAGACCCGGGAACGTCATCTTCCCCTGCACGTTCTGCTTGTCCCAGATCGCGATACCCGGGTTCGTCAGACCGAGCACCGCCACCCGCACATCACGGCCGTGCGGCGTACGCAGCCTCTTCATGAAGTACGGAGGGAACGCCGGACGCAGCGTCTTCGCGTCCAGAGCGTTCGCACCGAGGAGCGGAAAGTCGCACTGCTCCTCGAACTTGCGCAGCACCGGTATGCCGTAGTTGAACTCGTGGTTCCCGAGAGCGGCCGCGTCGTATCCGATGGCGTTCATCGACTGTGCCATGGGGTGCACAGGGCCGTGCTTGGCGGTGATCGGGTCGACCTTGGCGTAGTAGTACGACAGCTGCGTTCCCTGGATGGTGTCGCCCGCGTCGATGAGCAGCGTGTTACGGCGGCCCTTCTCCTCGCGGATCTGGTTCACCAGGGTGGAGATCTTCGCCAGGCCCACATCGTTGTGCGCCTTGTCGTCGAACTCCTTGTCCGTGAAGTAGTCCCAGTTGAAGACATTGCCGTGCAGGTCGGTGGTGCCCATGACGGTGAAGGAGTACCGCTTCGGCGGACGCCCGGGGCCGGGGCCGTGGCCATGTGCTTCTGCGGGCGCGGCGACAGCCCCGCCCGCTATGGCCACACCGGCCACACCGGCTCCGGCGGCGGCCGAGCGGCCCAGGAACGTCCTACGGTTCAGCGGCATTGTTGTCTCCTCGTTCTGTGCTTCTGTCGCACAACGTGACGCGCGTAGATTCTGGCCCAACGAGCCACATCAGCAACACCCCCAGCGGGTTTCGATCTGATGACCACCCCGCTGTCACACCCGAGTGCGACAGTGGGAAGCGTGACCGACGAACCCAGGAATCCCGCAGCGAACCACTCAGCCCCGTACGGCACCCCCCAAGCACCCCGCCTCGCCGTCCAAGGCGAAGCAAGCCTCGAATTCGACCCCGAAATCGCCCACATCGGCATCACCGTCAGCGCCCGCGGAACGGACCGCCGCACCGCACTCGAAGACCTCACCCGGCGCAACGCGCTTGCCCTCGACCTCGTCAAAACCTACGGCGACGCCGTCGAAAAGCTGGAAACCGGCGCCTTCTCCATCAGCCCCGAACTCACGCGCCACGGCCGGAGCGACCGCATTCGCGCCTACCACGGACGCGTCCACATCACCGCCGTACTCACCGACTTCACCGCACTGGGCGAACTCACCACCCGCCTCGCCGACCTCGAACTCACCCAGGTCGACGGCCCCTGGTGGTCCATGCGCCCCGATTCACCCGCCTACGGCGAAGTCCGCCGCCAAGCCGTACGGGAAGCCGTCAAACGCGCCCGCGAATACGCCCAGGCCCTCGGCGCCGACCTCGCGGCCCTCGTCGAACTGGCCGACCCCGGAGCGGAAGACGCCCACCCCGTACGCGTCGGCTTCGCAGGCGGCTTCGCCGGCCGCACCCGCGCCGCGACAGCCGAAATGGCGGAAGACGCCCCCGCCCTCGACCTCGAACCCCAACGCCAAACAATCCACGCCCTCGTGAACGCCCGCTTCATCATGACCCCACCCCAACTCTGACTGCTCATCAGAGCGCCCCCGCGCACAATTCAACACTTGTCAATATCCCTTCATGCAAAGGTTGTTGGACAGTCATGCGGAGCCAATTGTCTACTGGCTGGTAAGGCCTAGGCTCGACGTATGCGCCGAGCAAAAATCGTTTGTACCCTAGGCCCCGCCACCGACACATACGACCAGATCAAGGCACTGGTCGAAGCCGGAATGGACATCGCCCGCTTCAACCTCAGCCACGGCACCTACGCCGAACACGAGGAGCGCTACCAGCGCGTACGCAAAGCCTCCGACGAGACCGGCCGCAGCGTCGGCGTACTCGCCGACCTTCAAGGCCCGAAGATCCGCCTCGGACGCTTCCGCGAAGGACCCGTACTCCTTGAACGAGGCGACGACTTCACCATCACCGTCGAACCCGTCGAAGGCGACCGCCACACCTGCGGCACCACCTACGAAGGCCTCGCCACCGACGTCACCACAGGCGAACGCATCCTCGTCGACGACGGCAAAGTCACCCTTGAAGTCACCGGCATCGACGGACCCCGCGTCCAAACCCTCGTCATCGAAGGAGGCATGGTCTCCGACCACAAAGGCCTCAACCTCCCCGGCGTCGCCGTCTCCGTACCCGCACTCTCCGAAAAAGACATCGAAGACCTCCGCTGGGCCCTGCGCACCGGAGCCGACATCATCGCCCTCTCCTTCGTACGCAGCGGACACGACATCGCAGACGTCCACCGCATCATGAAGGAAGAAGGCCGCCACCTCCCCGTAATCGCAAAGATCGAAAAGCCGCAGGCCGTCGAAAACATCGACGACATCGTCGCCGCCTTCGACGGCATCATGGTCGCCCGCGGCGACCTCGGCGTCGAAATGCCCCTCGAACAAGTCCCGATCGTTCAGAAGCGCGCCATTAAACTCGCCAAGCGCAACGCCAAACCGGTCATCGTCGCCACCCAAATGCTCGACTCGATGATCGAAAACTCCCGCCCCACGCGCGCCGAAGCCTCCGACGTCGCCAACGCCGTCATCGACGGCACCGACGCCGTCATGCTTTCCGGCGAAACCAGCGTCGGCAAATACCCCATCGAGACGGTCAAAACCATGGGCCGCATCGTCGAAGCGGCAGAGGAAGACATCCTCGCCAAGGGCCTGCCGCCGCTGACCGAACGCAACAAGCCCCGCACCCAGGGCGGAGCCGTCGCCCGAGCCGCCGCAGACATCGGCGACTTCCTCGGCGCCAAATTCCTCGTCGCCTTCACCCAGTCCGGCGACACCGTCAAACGCCTCTCCCGCTACCGCTCACCCATCCCACTGCTCGCCTTCACCCCCGACCCGGCGACCCGCTCCCAGCTCAACCTCACCTGGGGCGTCGAAACCTTGCTCGGCCCCCACGTCGACTCCACCGACGCCATGGTCGCCCAGGTCGACGAACACCTCCTGCGCATCGGCCGCTGCAAGAAGGGTGACGTCGTGATCATCACCGCCGGCTCCCCACCCGGCATCGCAGGCTCCACCAACCTCGTCCGCGTCCACCACATCGGCGAAGACGACCCCGCCGCCAAGTAACCCTGCCGGCAAGGGCAACGGGCCCCCACACCCCAGGGGGCCCTACCTGTACGGCGTCAGTGCTTCGGCCCGACGTGCGCGTCCATCAACGCGACGGACGCTTTGCGTGCGATCGAGATGTTGAACGGGTCGCTGCCCCGAGCGAGCATCGTCCACTCCACTCCAACGTTGGTCAGGGTGTCGCTGAACAACTTGCGGATGTCGTCCGACTTGTTGCTGAAGAAGTAGCGCGGGTACTCGTAACGCTTCCGCTCGCCGCCGACGACCTTCTCAGTCCAGTTGGTGATCCGGCATCCGTCGGAGTGGATGAGCCCACGTATGAACGCCCACGGGTTCGAGTCCAGGACCGACTGTTGCCAAGGTTCGAGAGCGATCGACCGGTGATGCTTCCTGCCGCTGCCGTGCTGAGGGAACCAGCACGGCCAGTGCTTGCTGTAGCTCGTCACGCTGACGCACCCCTGCTTCTGGACGAGGTACACCCCGCCGACGGGATGCAAGGTTGCGATGGCCTTACGGCACTCGTCGATCAGGCCGGGCCATGCGTCGGCACAGGCGATGCGGAGGTAGTAGCCCGTGCCCCGTGGGTGCCCGCTGATACAGCCGTCACCGAGGTTAGAGACCGAGTAGGTATGCGTAGTTGTCGGCTTCAGCAGGCGGGGCGGGCGCGGGTGCGCAGCGGGAGCACTCAAGTTGTCCCTGCACTCGAGGCAGCGGTTCGACCCGTACAAGCCAGTCGCGGATCGCAGCGCGGGAGATGCCTGTCTGTTTGCTGACGGAGTTGAGGCTGCGGCCTTGTGCGACGAGTGCCAGGGCGTGCTTGCGCGTATCAAGGTCGTACATGACAGCGAGCCTGGCTCGGTGCGGAGCATCTCAGGAGGAATCCGAAGGGGCGTTCACCGGGAAGAGTGAAGATCGCCAACCATGCCACACCTTCGAATCGAAGGTAAAGTGCCCCGAGTCGGATTCGAACCGACGCTGTATGGGTTTTGAATCCATCGTCTCTACCGCTGGACTACCGGGGCGTCCTTTGAAAGAAAGGATAGCGGAGACCCGCTGTGACTCAAACATACAGGAGCTAGGTAGGCTCGTGTGGCAGCACCTGCCTTGAAATGAGGAGCCCCGTGACAACCCCCGAGTCGCCCCAGCCCGTCGCCGACGACGACAACAAGTCGCACGTCCCGCCGCTGACGACCCGTGTCGTCATCGCCGAGGACGAAGCCCTCATCCGCCTCGACCTCAAAGAGATGCTCGAAGAAGAGGGCTACGCGGTCGTAGGCGAGGCCGGTGACGGGCAGCAGGCCATCGAGCTCGCCCGTGAGCACCGGCCCGACCTCGTCATCCTCGACGTGAAGATGCCCGTGCTCGACGGAATCTCCGCCGCTGAGAAGATCACCGAGGAGTCCATCGCCCCCGTGCTCATGCTGACCGCGTTCTCGCAGCGCGATCTCGTGGAGCGGGCGCGGGACGCCGGTGCGATGGCGTACCTCGTGAAGCCGTTCAGCAAGAGTGACGTCGTACCGGCCATCGAGATGGCGGTGTCGCGGTTCACGGAGCTGAAGGCGCTGGAGAACGAGGTCGCGGACCTCACCCAGCGGCTGGAGACGCGGAAGCTGGTGGACCGGGCGAAGTCGGTGCTGCAGACGCAGTACGGGCTGACCGAGCCGGCCGCGTTCCGCTGGATCCAGAAGACGTCGATGGACCGTCGCCTGTCCATGCAGCAGGTCGCGGAGGCGGTCATCGAGGACGCCGAAGAGAAGAAGGCCGCGAAGGGCGAGTAGTCGGACAGAGAAGGAGGAGGCCCGCACCCCGACTCGGGGTGCGGGCCTCCTCCTTCTCTGTGTACGGCTCAGTCCTCGCCGAGGTACGTCTTGCGGACGGACTCGTCGTGGAGCAGCTCGCGGCCGGGGCCGGAGAGCTTGATGGTGCCGACTTCCATCACATGGGCCTGGTCCGCCAGGGACAGGGCGGCTTGGGCGTTCTGCTCGACGAGCAGGATGGTGGTGCCCTGCGCCTTGAGTTCGACGATGGTCTCCATGATCTTCTGCATCATGATCGGGGAGAGGCCCATCGACGGTTCGTCGAGCATCAGGAGCTTGGGCTGGGACATGAGCGCGCGTCCCATGGCCAGCATCTGCTGCTCGCCGCCCGAGAGGGTTCCTGCGGCCTGCTTCCGGCGCTCTCCCAGGATGGGGAAGAGGTCGTAGGCGCGCTGGATGTCCTTCTCGATGCCTGCCTTGTCGGTCCGCAGGAACGCTCCGAGCTGGAGGTTCTCGGTGATGGTGAGGCGGGGGAAGATGTGCCGGCCCTCGGGGGAGTGGGCGAGCCCGAGGGACACGATCTTGTGGGCGGGCACTCCGCTCAGCGGTTTGCCGTCGAAGAGGATGCGGCCGCCGGAGGGCTTGAGCAGTCCGGACAGCGTCCGCAGGGTGGTGGTCTTGCCCGCACCGTTGGTGCCGATGAGGGTGACGACCTGGCCGGCTTCGACGCTGAAGGAGATGCCCTTGACGGCTTCGATCTTGCCGTAGGCGACCCTGAGGTCCTCGACCTCGAGGAGAGCGGTCACTGGGTTTCCCCTTCCGGGCTGGTCTTGCTGGTCTTGCTGGTGGTGCCCTCGGTGCCCTCGGTGCCCTCGGTGCCCTCGGCCGCCTCGGCTTGCTCGGTGGCCTCAGCTGCCTCAGTCGGCTCGGCTTCCTCGGTAGCTTCAGCTTCCTCGGTCGCCTCAGTGGCTTCGGCCGCTTCGGTTGTCTCGGCCGTCTTGGCCTTGCTGGCCCCGCCCGCTTCCGCCACCGCTTCGGCGGCTTCGACCTCGGCGGCCTCTTCCGCGCCCGGTGCGCCTTCGAAGGGCGTACCGAGGTAGGCGGCGACGACACGCTCGTCGCCCTGGACGACGGCGGGTGTGCCTTCGACGAGCTTTTCGCCCTGGACGAGGCAGGCGACGCGGTCGCAGAGGTTGAAGATGAAGCGCATGTCGTGCTCGATGACGAGTACGGCGATGCCCTGGTCCCGGATGGCGAAGATGAGCTCTTCGGTGACCCGGGTTTCCTGCGGGTTCATGCCGGCGGTGGGCTCGTCGAGGAGCAGCAGGCCGGGGTCGCTGGCGAGGGCGCGTGCGATTTCGAGCTTGCGCTGCTCGCCGTAGGGGAGGTTGCGGGCGAGGTGGTCGGCCTTGTGTTCCAGGCCGATGAACTCGAGCAGCTCCATGGCCCTCTTGTGGGAGGCGGCTTCGGCCTTCTTGAAGCCGGGACCGCGCAGGAGGGCGGACCAGAGGCCTTCCTTGGTCCTGGTGTGGCGTCCGACGAGGACGTTCTCCAGAACGGTCATGTTGGCGAAGAGCCGGATGTTCTGGAAGGTACGGGCGATGCCTGCCTGGGTGACGAGGTGGGGCTTGGGCGGCAGGACGGTGCCCTTGTAGGAGACCTTGCCTTCGGTGGGCACGTACAGCCCGGTGAGGCAGTTGAAGAAGGTGGTCTTACCGGCGCCGTTGGGGCCGATGAGGCCGACGATCTCTCCGGCGTTGACCTTGAGGTCGACCGAGCGTACGGCGGTGAGGCCGCCGAAGCGCATGGTGACGCCGCTGGCGTCCAGGACCGTGGTGGTCTCGGGGGTCGCGGTGGTGTTTTCGGTGGTGGTCGTCATGTCGTTCACGCCCCCGCCTTCGTGATGCCGACGCCGGAGTCGGTCAGGCCCTTGTCCGGTACGTCGAGTTGGTCGGTCTCGTGGTACTCGAGCTGGGCGCGCCGGTTGGCGATGAGGCCTTCGGGGCGGAACCGCATGAGCAGGATCAGCGCGATGCCGAAGCCGAGGAGCTGGTAGTCCTGGAGGAACTGCAGCTTGGCCGGGATCATGTAGAGGAGCGTGGCGCCGATGAGGGGTCCGCTGATGGTTCCCATGCCGCCGAGGATGACGGCGGCGAGGAGGAAGGCGGAGTTGGGCGGCACGGGGCCCGCGAAGACGTACATCTCGGGGACCACGGTGCTCTGGACGTGTGCCTGGACCGTGCCGGCCAGGCCGGCGAGGGTGGCGCCCAGGGCGAAGGCGATGAGCTTGACCCGGAAGCCGTTGATGCCCATGGCGGTGGCGGCGGTCTCGTCCTCGCGGATGGCGACCCAGGCGCGGCCGATGCGGGAGCTGCCTGCGCGGCTGAAGACGAGGATCACGAGGATCATCGCGAGCAGCATCAGCAGGTAGTAGTTGGCGTACGACCCGAGTTCGAAGCCGGCGATGGTGTGGGATTCGCCGAAGTCGTATCCGAAGAAGACGAGGTCGGGGACGTTCGGTACGCCGTTGGGGCCGTTGGTGACCTGCGGTCCGGATACGCCGTCGAGGTTGCCGACGGTGATGCGGAAGATCTCGCCGAAGCCGAGGGTGACGATGGCGAGGTAGTCGCCGCGGAGCCGCAGCGTGGGGGCTCCGATGACGACGCCGAAGATCAGGGAGACGGCGCCGCCGGTGAGGACGGATGCCCAGAAGGGGAACTGGACGTCGAAGGCGGATGCGGTGGTGCCCGAGACGAGGGCCGCCGTGTACGCGCCGACGCCGAGGAAGGCGACGTATCCGAGGTCGAGGAGTCCGGCGAGGCCGACGACGATGTTCAGCCCGAGTGCGACGGTCGCGAAGATGAGGATGTTGACCGCGATGAGGGTGAACTGGTCGGTGTTCTGGGTGAACGGGAAGGCCGCTGCGGCGACGAACGCGGCTGCTACCGCGATGGAGCGGTACTTGGCCGTGAGCCCCGAGAGGCGTGCCATGAGGCCGGCCTTGAAGAGCGCGGCGACGGCGAAGCCCGCGGTGATCATGTAGCCGGTGAAGAGTTCGGCGTACTCGGTGTCGATGCCGTAGGTGACGACGAACAGGCCGATGCCGAAGGCGGCGACGATGATCAGGATCTCGGCCCAGGAGGGGAGTTCCTTGGGGCGCTGGGCCTTGCGGGTGTCGTCGGGGAGCTGGAATGCCGCGGCGACGGGGATGACGGAGGCTACGGCTGCGACGAAGCCGCCGGGTTCGAGGTTGACTACGCCGCCGAGTTCGACGGCGATGGCGATGACCGTGAACCATGTGGTGCCGAGGGCGCCGAGGGCGAGCAGGCGCAGGGCCTTGGTGGTGCCGGTGGGGGCCAGCCAGCCCAGGCCCTTGATGCCGAGTGCGGCGAGGGCGTACAGGGTGGTGAGGAGGCCCGCGACGAGGGTGAGGACCTGGAGGCCGCCGGGGTACCCGTACACGGTGAGGTCGCCGGGGAACTCGTCCGTGTAGGTCCAGGACAGGAAGGTGCTGGCGACGGTGGCGAGGCCACCGGCGGCGGTGAGCCAGCGGAAGAGGCCGGCCCGGGCGCTGTCGTCGGCGGTTGCCGTCTTGGCGGTCTGCGTGGTGTCGGTTGTCATGGCTCTCACGCCCGATCCGCGACGCGCTCGCCGAGCAGGCCCTGTGGCCTGACGAGGAGCACGACGATGAGAAGTACGAATGCCCAGACGTTGGCCCAAGCGCCGCCGCCGAGCTGCTGCATCCCGGGAATCTCTTCGATGTAGGCGATCGAGAGGGATTCCGCGAGGCCGAGGACGACTCCGCCGACCATGGCTCCGTAGATGTTGCCGATGCCGCCGAGGACTGCGGCGGTGAAGGCCTTGAGTCCGAGGATGAAGCCCATCTCGAAGTTGATCTGGCCCTTGTCGAGGCCGTACGCGACGGCTGCGACGGCTGCGAACGCGGCACCGATGGCGAAGGCCATGACGATGATGCGGTCGGTGTTGATGCCCATCAGCTTCGCGGTGTCGGGGTCCTGCGCGGTGGCCTGCATGGCGCGGCCGCTGCGGCTCTTGGCTACGAAGAGGCCGAGGGCGAGCATGCACGCGGGGGCGAGGACAAGGACGAAGGCGTCGGCGCGCTGGAGGTACAGGTTATCGAAGATCTTGAACGACTCGCCCTGGAACTCGGGGAAGCTGCGCGGCTTCTTCGCGTCGGGGTAGAGGCCCCAGACAAGCTGCTGGAGAACAATCGAGAGGCCGATTGCGGTGATGAGCGGGGCCAGCCGTGGCGCGTTGCGCAGCGGTCGGTAGGCGAAGCGTTCCGCGGCGGTGGCGACGGCGACGGATGCGATGGCACCGCCGACGATCATGAGGGGAATGGCCACGAGAAGTGACGTTCCGCTGGGGAGCGCGATGTAGGCGGTGAGGGCGCCGAAGCCCCCGATCATGAAGATCTCGCCGTGGGCGAAGTTGATGAGCTGGACGATGCCGTACACCATGGTGTACCCGATGGCTATGAGGCCATAGAGGGCGCCGAGGGCAAGGCCGTTGGCCAGCTGTTGCGGCAGTTCGTGCACCGCAGGGCCTCCGATGAGCTTGTCGGATATGACTCCGCGCGAGGGCGCTGTTGCGCCCTCGCGCGGTTTGAATCAGGCGGAGCGGGTGGTGCTGGTGGTGCTGGTGGTGCTGGTCGTGCTGGTGGTGCTGGTCATGCGGTGAATCAGTCCTCGAAGGTGGCGGACTTGACGTCCTTCCAGACCTTGCCTTCGACCTTGTAGACGGTGAGCTGCTTGTTCGTGGTGTCACCGAACTCGTCGAAGGCGACCTTGCCGGTTACACCGTCGAAGGACACCTTGGCCATGGCCTCGACGACCTTGGCGCGGGCGTCGTCGGGCAGCTTGCCGTCGTTGGCTGCGACGACGGCCTTGACGGCCTGGATGATGGCCCAGCCGGCGTCGTAGGAGTAGCCGCCGTAGGCCGCGTACGGGTCCTTGTATCCGGCGGCCTCGTAGTCGGCGATGAACTTCTTGGCCGTCGGGAGCTTCTCGACCGGGTAACCGATGGAGGTCGCGAAGTCACCGTCGTTCGCAACGCCGGAGGCGCTGATGAAGGCCGGGTCGTAGATGCCGTCGCCGCCCATGGTGGGGATCTTGGCGCCGGTCTTCTTGATCTGGTCGGAGAGCAGGCCGCCCTCGGGGTACTGGCCACCGAAGTAGACGGAGTCCGCCTTCGACGACTTGACCTTGTCGGCGGTGCTGGAGAAGTCGGTCTCCTTCACCGTGACGTGGTCGGTCCCGGCGATCTTGCCGCCGAGCCGCTTGAACTCGGCGGAGAAGATTGCGGCGAGGCCGGCGCCGTAGGTCTGCTTGTCGTCGACGACGTAGACCTTGCGCTTCTTCGCGTCGTTGTACAGGTACTGCGCGGCGAACTTGCCTTGGACGACGTCCGTGGCGGCGGTCCGGAAGTAGGTCTTGAACGGGCGCTTGAACTCGCCCTTGCCCCAGTTGTCGCCCTGGCTCAGCGCCGGGTTGGTGTTGGCCGGGGAGACCTGGACGACGCCGGCTTTCTCGAAGTCGCCCTGCATGGACTGGGCGACGCCGGAGTTCAGCGGGCCGACGGCTCCGATGACGTCCTTGTTGCCGACGAGCTTGGCGGCGTTGGCCTTGCCGGAGGCGGGAACGGCCTGGTCGTCGAGGGCTTCGATCTTGAACTCGATGCCGGGGACTTCGTTGTTCTTGTTCGCGGTCTTGGCCGCGAGGTCAACGGAGTTCTTGATGCCCTGGCCGAGCGCGGAGAGGGAGCCGGTCAGCGGTGCATCTACACCGATGACGACGGTGGTCTTCTTACCGCTGTCGTCGCCGCCCTTGCTGTCGTCGCGCGACCCACAAGCGGTGAGAGTCAGTGCTCCGGTCGTGAGTACTGAAGTGAGTATGAGCAAAGAACGGTGTCGCACGAAAAGTCCTTTCCCTGGCGCGGCCTCCTCTGCTGAGGTGCCGTGACGATCGCCGGGCCGTACTGGGTTGGTACAGGGGCCGTGCAGCAGACGCGCCCGGCGGCGCGGTGACTGGCCGTGACTCTAGGCGCAGGTGAAGGGGTCGTGGAGGTGTGAAGTCAGGATGTGACTCTCTTGTTATGCCAAGGCCAACGCTGGGCGGAGCAGTGTGGACAGAACGGTCGATATCAGCATGGGCGGAAAAGCTCACATGCTGAGAACGCGCAGTTCCGCTGTGTCGCTAGAGCTGATCTTGATGGTGATGCCGGACAGATGGCCTAAAGGGCAATGGCTGGATCATCTGGGTAATCGATGTTGAGCGCGAAGCTGCGATTCTGTATTGCATTCCTGTTACGCAGTGTTACCTCACAGGAGGGGTGGCTCCACTGTGTGCGCCCTCCCTGTGCAACCTGACCTGCAGCGTGACGCTGCGGGCCGTGACGGGGCCGTTGAGGGTGCAACGGTTTTATGTACACCGGGTGTTGGCGTAGACGATCTCGGTGGCGTACTCGACCGAAGCTTTGCCGCCGCGCATTCAGGTCATCATTCAGGCGCACGCCAATTCTCCGAGCTGCCGGTGGCGCCGTTCTTGGCGGCGCATTTCTGCTTGGCGACGCGGTCGATCAGCTTGAGGCCCGCTTCGCGTCCCTGGCGCCTCGCCTCGGCGCGGCCCGCCGCGACGATCTCCTCGTGTATGGCGTACTGCTCGTTGGACAGCCCCTTCTGTTCCCAGTCGAGACCTGACCATTTACTGCCCTTGAGTGTCTCTTTGGCCCAGTAGGAGACGAGTTCTGTGCATGTCTCTTCGGGTGACGACTTCTGTGGAGCAGAGGCCGTCGTCGCGGGCTGAGCGGCCGACGGAGAATCCGAGCAGCCCGCGACAGCGAGTGCGGCCAGGAGCGCGCACGCGGCGTACCTGGCAGGAGCGTGCGGTCTCGTGCTCATGAGGAAACGCTAGGTCGTCACGATCTGTGACACAACAGGCAGTGCGGCGGCCTTACGGCAGCTTTGCGAACGGGGAGAGGAAGGCGCGCGCTCCGGGGGCGTCCAGGCGGTACGTGACGTTGGTGGCGTAGCAGGGGGTGTCGCCGGTGATGGTGGTGGCGACGAGGGTGCGCTTGCCGGCGAGGGTGGCGAAGTTGGGGCCGCCCGAATCTCCGTAGCAGGCACCGCCGTTGCCCTGGGGGGCGGTCATGGAGAGCCGCAGCCAGGCGTCGTTGAGTGCGTTGTACGTGACGGGGGCCTGCATGCGGACGCCGCCGCCGGGGTGTGTGTGGCCGCCGGGTCCGCGCTGGGCTTCCTGGGTGCCGTACCCGGCGACGGTGAAGGAGGTGTCGTTGAGCCCCTGGGGGCCGAGGGTGTTCAGAGCTCCGGCTTTGGGGAGCGTGGCGGGGGTGAAGCTCCAACGGGCCTTGACCTTGGCCGCGGGAAGTTCGACGACGGAGATGTCGTGGGTGTCGGAAGCGGGGCCCGGGTAGGCGGGGTGGTTGTGGGCGGCGCCCTGGACGGCGACGGCTTCGGCGACGGCTGCCGGGTTGCCGGGGTGCTGGGCCGCGGCCTTGTCGAGGCCGGCCTGCACGTCCTGGTCGAGGGAGACGTAGAACTTCACGTTGTCGGGCCAGTCGGTGGTGCAGTGCGCGGCGGTAAGGAACGTATCCGCGTCGATCATGGTGCCGGAGCAGACCCAGTCGACGCGGTCAGGTGTGGCGGGGTTCGCGTCGTTGTCCCACGTCGCGACGAGGGCTCCGACTTCGGTGCGCTCGGGGGCGGGCGTGGCGTTGTACGAGTTGATCGCGGAGGACGGCAGAGCCGCCGCCAGCACGAGTGCGCATGCTCCGGCGGTGACTGCGGTCAGACGTACGCGTACTGCGGTCAAGAGAACCCCTTGGGTGTGACGGGATGGGCGCTCCTGTGGGGGTGGGGTCAGTGAACCGGTTGTGGCGGCGGTGGGCAAGAGGCATGGGGGGCAAGGGTGTTGGGGTCTGATGTCAATGGGGTCGGTCGCGGTGGAATGTGTGCGCGCTCACCGCGCGGCTGCGCGGTGGCGCAGATCGACGGTGTGGGGGACGGGCGGCGCGACCGGTTGTCCGACGTCCGGCGGGAGTAACGAGACGCTCGGTGCGAAGGTCGACTTCAGCCGGCGGCGGCAGTCGGAGTGACCGGTGCCTGGTACGCGTGAGGTGAAGCTGCGGCTGAACGCGGGCGGCGGGCTGTCGCCGAAGCCGGGGCCGCCGGTGCGGCAACGGACACCTCGTAGCGGGTGTATTACGGCGAGGCGTCCAGGGCTCAGCGGACACGGGGTGCGTATACCGGACGAGGCACCGTACGGAGCCGACCGTCTTCAAGATCGTCTCGCGGGGCTGGCTGGACGCGCGTAAACGGGACATCCGAGGCGCGCCAGGGCCGGGTCGTGGAGGGCCCGTGGGTGCCGGCCGGAGTGGGGCATGCAGCCGCTTTCGACGGACTGCGACTACACGCTGCGGTACCCGGCCGGGACGCGGATGACGGTCCGGCCGGGGTCGGCAGTGGTGCTGCGGCTCGTTCCTTGGTCAGCCCTTCACGCCGTCTGCCTCGCGCAGCAGGCACGTAAGGCGGGCCGTGCAGACCCGCTTGTCGTGCTCGTCGGTGATGACGATTTCGTACGTCGCGGTGGAGCGTCCGCGGTGGACGGGCGTGGCCACACCGGTCACCAGGCCGCTGCGGGCGCCCCGGTGGTGCGTGCAGTTGAGGTCCACGCCGACGGCGAGCTTTGAAGCGCCGCCGTGCAGCATGGAGCCGATGGAGCCGAGGGTCTCGGCGAGCACGGCGGAGGCCCCGCCGTGCAGCAGGCCGTACGGCTGGGTGTTGCCTTCGACGGGCATGGTGCCGACGACGCGCTCCGCGGAGGCCTCGACGATCTGTACGCCCATGCGGGTGCCAAGGTCTCCGGCGGAGAAGAGGGCGGGCAGGTCGACGCCCAGCTGGGCGTACTCGTCGATGACCTCTTGCGGGAACTTCACACCTGCGGTCTGCTCACCCATGGGGCCCTGCTCCGATCGTCGTACGGCATCCATCGTCCTTAAGCGAACGCTTAGGCGGTGGGTGATTGTTCCAGGCGTACGACGACGGACTTGCTCGCGGGGGTGTTGCTGGTGTCCGCGGTGGCGTCGAGCGGCACCAGCACATTGGTCTCGGGGTAGTAGGCGGCCGCGCAGCCGCGCGCGGTCGGGTAGTGCACCACGCGGAAGCCGGGAGCGCGCCGCTCGACGCCGTCCTTCCACTCGCTGACCAGATCGGTGTACGCCCCGTCGGCGAGGCCAAGCTCGCGGGCGTCGTCCGGGTTGACGAGGACCACGCGGCGGCCGCCCTTGATGCCCCGGTAGCGGTCGTCGAGACCGTAGATCGTGGTGTTGTACTGGTCGTGCGAGCGCAGCGTCTGGAGCAGCAGCCGGCCTTCGGGGAGCTTGGGGTACTCGACGGGCGCCGCGGTGAAGTTGGCCTTGCCGGTGGGGGTGTTGAAGCGGCGCTCGTCGCGCGGGGCGTGCGGCAGGGTGAAGCCGCCGGGGCGGGCGACGCGTGCGTTGAAGTCCTCGAAGCCGGGAACGACGCGGGAGATGCGGTCGCGGATCGTGCCGTAGTCCTTCTCGAAGTCTTCCCAGGGCGTGGTTGATGCGGGGCCGAGGACGGCCCGCGCCAGCCGGGCGACGATGGCCGGCTCGGACAGCAGGTGCGGGCTCGCGGGGGTGAGGTTGCCGCGCGAGGCGTGCACCATGCCCATGGAGTCCTCGACGGTGACGAACTGCTTGCCACCCGCCTGTACGTCCTTGTCGGTGCGTCCGAGGGTGGGCAGGATCAGCGCGCGGGCGCCGGTGACGGCGTGCGAGCGGTTGGGCTTTGTCGACACGTGGACGGTCAGGCGGGCCTTGCGCATCGCGGCTTCGGTGACGTCGGTGTCGGGGGTGGCGCCGACGAAGTTGCCGCCCATGGCGAAGAAGACCTTGGCTTCGCCGTCGCGCAGCGCCTGGATGGACCGTACGACGTCGAATCCGTGGTGGCGCGGTGAGGTGATCCCGAATTCCTTGTCGAGGGCGTCGAGGAACGCGGGGGCGGGGCGCTCGAAGATGCCCATGGTGCGGTCGCCCTGCACGTTGGAGTGGCCGCGCACGGGGCACACTCCGGCGCCGGGGCGGCCGATGTTGCCGCGCAGCAGGAGGAAGTTGACGACTTCGCGGATCGTCGGCACGGCGTGCTTGTGCTGGGTCAGGCCCATGGCCCAGCACACGATGGTGCGCTTCGATGCGAGGACCATGGCGAGGGCCTGCTCGATCTTCGTACGCTCCAGGCCGGTCGCGGCGAGGGTCTCGTCCCAGTCGGCGTCGCGGGCGGCGGCTGCGAACTCTTCGTATCCGTGGGTGTGGTCGCGTACGAACTCTTCGTCGACGGCGCCGTCAGCTTCGAGGATGAGCTTGTTGAGCAGGCGGAAGAGGGCCTGGTCGCCGCCGAGGCGAATCTGGAGGAAGAGGTCGGTGAGGGCGGCGCCCTTGATCATGCCCTGGGGGGTCTGCGGGTTCTTGAAGCGCTCCAGTCCGGCTTCGGGCAGCGGGTTCACCGAGATGATCTTCGCGCCGGCGGCCTTGGCCTTCTCCAGGGCGGTGAGCATCCGCGGGTGGTTGGTGCCAGGGTTCTGCCCGGCGACGATGATCAGGTCGGCCTGGTGCAGGTCTTCGAGGGAGACGCTGCCCTTGCCGATACCGATGGTCTGCGTCAGGGCCGAGCCCGACGACTCGTGGCACATGTTGGAGCAGTCCGGCAGGTTGTTGGTGCCGAATTCGCGGGCGAAGAGCTGGAGCAGGAACGCCGCTTCGTTACTGGTGCGGCCCGAGGTGTAGAAGACGGCTTCGTCGGGGGAGTCGAGCGCCTTCAGCTCCTCGGCCATGATCTCGAAGGCCCGCTCCCAGGTCACGGCGTCGTACCGGTCGGCACCTTCTGCGAGATACATGGGCTGGGTGATGCGGCCCTGCTGGCCCAGCCAGTACCCGCTGCGCGTCGCCAGGTCGGCGACAGGGTGCGCCGCGAAGAAGTCGGGGGTGACTCGGCGCAGTGTCGCCTCCTCGGCGACGGCCTTCGCGCCGTTCTCGCAGAACTCCGCCGTGTGCCGTTTGTCCTCCTCTGGCCAGGCACAGCCGGGGCAGTCGAAGCCGTCCTTCTGGTTGACCTTGAGGAGGGTCTGCGCGGTGCGGCGCACGCCCATCTGCTGCTGGGCCATCTTCAGCGTGTGCCCGATGGCGGGGAGCCCTGCCGCGGCGTGCTGGGGCGCCGCGACCTGCGGCGCGTCCTGGACCGGGTCACCTGCGGGCGGCTTGGCAGCCATGGCGCTCCCCTTTGAGCGTGCGGTTCCGTTACGTACATCTCCGATCCTGTCACGCGGCACTGACAGTGCGACCACTGCGACCGTGCGGGCGGGATTGTCAGTGGTGCGGCCTAGGATCGGAGGCGTGTCAGAGACAGCATCGAAGAAGACCGCAGAAAACCGTCCCCGCCTGCTCCTCATGGACGGGCACTCCCTGGCGTACCGAGCGTTCTTCGCGCTGCCCGCGGAGAATTTCACCACCGCGAGCGGCCAGCCGACGAATGCCATCTACGGCTTCGCGTCGATGCTGGCGAACACGCTGCGCGACGAGACGCCCACGCATTTCGCGGTGGCCTTCGACGTGTCGCGCAAGACGTGGCGCTCGGCGGACTTCCCCGAGTACAAGGCGAACCGGTCGAAGGCTCCCGACGAGTTCAAGGGGCAGGTCGAGCTGATCGGTGAGCTGCTCGACACCATGAACGCGGAGCGCTTCGCGGTGGACGGCTTCGAGGCCGACGACATCATCGCCACCCTCGCCACCCAGGCTGAGGCCGCCGGCTTCGACGTGCTGATCGTCACGGGCGACCGGGACTCCTTCCAGCTGGTCTCCGACCACGTGACCGTGCTGTACCCGACCAAGGGCGTCTCCGAGCTGACCCGGTTCACCCCGGAGAAGGTCGAGGAGAAGTACGGACTGACCCCGTCGCAGTACCCGGACTTCGCTGCCCTGCGCGGCGACCCGTCGGACAACCTGCCGGGCATCCCCGGCGTCGGTGAGAAGACCGCCACGAAGTGGATCAACCAGTTCGGTTCGTTCGCGGAGCTGGTCGAGCGCGCCGACGAGGTCAAGGGCAAGGTCGGGCAGGCCCTGCGCGACCACCTGGAGTCGGTCAAGCTCAACCGTCACCTCACCGAGCTGGTGCGTGACGTGGAGCTGCCCAAGGCGGTGGCGGACCTGGAGCGCGCGCCGTACGACAGGACCGCGCTGAAGGGGTTCCTGGAGGTTCTGGAGATCCGCAACCCGAGCCTGCGGGAGCGGCTGCTCGCCGTCGACCCGGGCGCGGAGGAGGAAGAGGCCCCGGCCCCGGAGGCCGGTGTGCAGCTGGACGGCACGGTGCTGGGCGCCGGTGAGCTGGCGTTCTGGCTGGAGCAGCACGGCGGGCAGCCGCTCGGCGTGTCCACCGTTGCCACCTGGGCCCTGGGCGTCGGCAATGTCAGCGAGGTCGCGCTGGCGGCCGCCGACGGCAAGGCGGCCTGGTTCGACACGACCGAGCTGGACGAGTCCGACGAACGGGCCTTCGCCGGCTGGCTCGCCGACCCGGGCCGGCCGAAGGTCATGCACAACGCCAAGGACGCGCTGCGGGTCTTCCCCGAGCACGGCTGGCACATCGAGGGCATCACGATGGACACCGCCCTCGCCGCCTATCTGGTCAAGCCCGGCCGCCGCTCCTTCGCACTGGACGCCCTGTCCGTCGAGTACCTCCACCGTGAGCTGGCTCCTGCCGCCGCCGACGGTCAGCTGTCCTTCGGCTCCGAAGAGGACGAGCAGGCCGAGGCCGATGCCCTCATGGCGCAGGCCCGCGCGGTCCTCGATCTGGGCGAGGCGTTCGGCGTGAGGCTGAAGGAGGTGGGCGCGACCGAGCTGCTGCACGATGTGGAACTGCCCACGTCCGTGCTGCTGGCCCGGCTGGAGCGGTACGGCATCTCGGCCGACCGCGCCCATCTGGAGGCGATGGAGCAGCAGTTCGCCGGCGCGGTGCAGCAGGCGGTGAAGGAGGCACACGCGTCGGTGGGGCACGAGTTCAATCTCGGCTCGCCCAAGCAGCTCCAGGAGGTCTTCTTCGGTGAGCTGAATCTTCCCAAGACGAAGAAGACCAAGACCGGTTACACCACGGACGCGGACGCACTGGCCTGGCTGGCCGCCCAGACCGAGCACGAGCTGCCGGTGATCATGCTGCGTCACCGTGAGCAGGCCCGGCTGCGGTCCACGGTCGAGGGTCTGATCAAGACGATCGCCGGCGACGGCCGGATCCACACCACGTTCAGCCAGACGGTCGCGGCGACCGGCCGCCTCTCCTCCACCGACCCGAACCTGCAGAACGTGCCGGTGCGTACGGACGAGGGCCGTGCCATCCGCCGCGGTTTCGTCGTCGGCGAGGGTTTCGAGTCGCTGATGACCGCGGACTACAGCCAGATCGAGCTGCGCGTGATGGCGCACCTGTCGGAGGACGAGGGCCTGATCGAGGCGTTCACCTCCGGTGAGGACCTGCACACCACCGTCGCCTCCCAGGTGTTCAGCGTGGAGCGGTCCGCGGTCGACGCGGAGATGCGGCGCAAGATCAAGGCCATGTCGTACGGCCTTGCCTACGGCCTGTCCGCTTTCGGCCTGGCGCAGCAGCTGAACATCGAGGCGGGCGAGGCGCGGGTCCTGATGGACACGTACTTCGAGCGTTTCGGCGGGGTGCGCGACTACCTGCGGCGTGCCGTCGACGAGGCGCGCGCCACCGGATACACGGCGACGATGCTCGGCCGCCGCCGCTACCTGCCGGATCTGAACAGCGACAACCGCCAGCGCCGTGAGGCGGCCGAGCGGATGGCGCTGAACGCTCCGATCCAGGGCACGGCCGCCGACATCGTGAAGGTCGCCATGCTGAACGTCGACCGGGCGCTGACGGAGGCGGCCCTGAAGACCCGGATGTTGCTCCAGGTCCACGACGAAATCGTCCTGGAGCTGGCCCCGGGGGAGCGCGAGCAGGTGGAGGAGATCGTCCGCCGCGAGATGGCAGGCGCCGTCTCGTTGCGCGCCCCGCTCGATGTGTCGGTGGGCGTGGGCCCGGACTGGGAGTCCGCCGCGCACTGATTCGAGGTCCGACGCGCCCGCTCACCCGTCTCGGCGCACCAGACGGAACGGGTGAGCGGGGTGCGGCGGGAGGAGTCCGCCGGTTCACACGTGAGAGTGAGATCAGCGAGACCTCTGACGGGAGCTTTCCGCGGGAACAGCGGGAACAGTGGGAACTGGGGGAGCAGACGGCGTACGCCCGCGCAGCCACAGCCGCACCCCCACGGCATACAGCACAAGCCCCACAGCAAGCCCGGCGCCGGCGCCGAAGCATGCGGTCGGGATGAAGTCGAGCGGCTTCAGCTGCACGGTCTGAGCGGCGTACCAGCGCACGCACCGGTGTACGGCGCCGGTCAGCACGCACAGCGCGAGCAGCCCCCCGGCCGCCCACTTCCCGCGCGCCTCCAGCAGCGGTACGGAGGCGGGCGCGGGCCCGTCCGTCCCGCGCCGCAGCGCCGAGACCGCGAACCACACGATCACTCCGAGGGCGACCGCCGAACCGCCGTACTGCGCGTACAGGTACATCGGGAAGCCGGCGACGATCTCGCCGAGCACCGGCAGGACCTTCATGCCCCAGCGGTCGAGATGCGTGAAACTGTCCCAGACGACGTGTGTGGACGCGCCGATGACAGCCGACAGGAAGAACCGCCAAGCCAGCAAGGGCCGTTGAATCCCGCTCCAGTCGTGGCCGCGTACGAAGCCGTGGAAGCGGGCCTGCCGTCGGCGCGGCACCAGCGCCAACAGGGGCTCCCGCAGCAGCAGCCACAGGCCGACGAGCGCCGCCGTGATCAGTACGTCGACGGTGACGAGGCCCGCCACGGAGTGCGTGACGTCCCCGAAGGCCATCGCGGCCGGTGCGGCGGTGGCCGCGAAATAGGTCATGTCGGGCGCGAACGACCCGGCGACAAGCGCCGATGCGAGCAGCGGTCCGCGCGCCGTACCGTCCCGTCGAATGCCCGGCAGCACCGCCGCCGCATGGCTGAGTGTGAACGGCAAAAGTCCCCCTTGGACCGCTTCTGATCAATGACGTTGAGTATGCCGCCCTTGGTTCCGAGCTGAATTTCTGTGAACAACCGGCAATAAGAGGACAGCGGCCGGTGTCCCGGCACCGGGAGTTGTCGTAGTGTCGCCTGAGTCCTTGCGCTGGGGAGCGCGGACAGCCGTCGACGGGAGGGGCCAGACGTATGGCAGCGCAATTCGGTCGCAGGCTGCGCAAGGGGGCGACAGCCACCACGGTGGCAGCGCTCGTAGTGGCAGCACTCTCCGCCTCGCAGGCGCCGGGCAGCACTTCGGCGCCCGCCGACGAGAGAGCCGCGAACGCGACCGAGCCGCCCGGCACCCCGGTGACGGGCAACTCGCCATACTTCACCGACCTTCCGCCCTTGAACACTCCGAACAAACCCAACAAACCGGGCACTTCGATCGACCTTCCCGCCGTGACCGGCCCGGCTGAGTCGGGCATACCCGCCACGGTCCTCGCCGCGTACAAGCGGGCGGAAGGGACCGTCAGCGACACCGCGCCCGGCTGCCGCCTCCCCTGGCAGCTGCTCGCAGCCATCGGCAAGGTCGAGTCCGGCCAGGCGCGCGGCGGCCGTGTCGACGCCAACGGCACGACGCTGACGCCGATCCTCGGCCCGCAGCTCAACGGCGTCGGCTTCGCCAACATCTCCGACACTGACAACGGTGCGTACGACGGCGATTCGACGCACGACCGCGCCGTCGGCCCGATGCAGTTCATCCCGTCCACCTGGGCGACCTGGGGGCAGGACGGCAACAGCGACGGCCGGAAGGACCCGAACAACATCTACGACGCGGCCCTCGCCGCCGGCCGCTACCTCTGCGCCCACAATCGCGACCTTTCGGTCCAAGGCGATCTCGACCAGGCGATTCTCGGTTACAACCGCTCGCGGGAGTACCTGCGTACGGTCATGTCCTGGTTCGACTACTACCGGCGCGACAGCCACGAGGTGCCGGACGGCTCCGGCGTCCTGCCGGGCAGCGGCGAACCCGACAGCCACAGAAGCGGCACCGGGGATGGAAACGGGAATGGCAAGGGGAGCCCCGGGGCCCCCGGCACCCCGGACCCCGGCAAGCCGGGCGGCAACGGCGACGGCAGCGGCACCCCGACCCCGCCCCCGACCCAGCCTCCGGCGACAACGCCGCCACCCACCACGCCGCCACCCACAACGCCGCCACCCACCACGCCCCCGGCCCAGGCGCCCGTCACCACCCTGGAGCGTCTCGGCAGCGCGAGCGTGACCGCCACCGAGGGCGAGAGGTTCACCGACCGGCTGCGCGTACGGGCCAAGACCTCCGCGGGCAAGGTTGTCGCGGGCTCCAGGGTCCAGTTCCAGATCATCGGCGACACGGCGGCGCGCTTCGCGGGCGCCGAGACCCGCATCGTCGTGAGCACCGGTACCGACGGCATCGCCACCGCTCCCACGCTCAGCGCGGGTGGCCAGACCGGCAGGTTCATCGTCCGCGCCAAGGCGCTCGGCACCACTGCCCCCGCCGCGGACTTCGCCGCGAACGTCAAGGCCAAGCCGGCGCCCGTGCCGCAGTCCGATGCGCTGGCCCGTACCTCGGACAAGGAGCTCACGGCCGAGACCGGCGGCTCCTTCGCCGACTCCGTCGAGGTCAAGGCGACGTACAAGGGCAAGGTCGCGGCAGGCGTCGGAGTGAGCGCGACGATGGTCACGGGTGACGCCGACAAGCCTGTGGAGAACGACAAGGGCCCGTACTTCAAGGACGCCGACGGCAAGGCGGTCCGTACCCTGACCGCTCTCAAGACCGACGCCAACGGTCTGCTGAAGCTTCCGGAGATCTACACCGACGGCAACGCGGGAACGTACAAACTGCGTCTCACGACAGCCGACGGCGTGGTCCTCACTGTAGAACTGACCGTCACCGCGCCCACCACCGCACCGACGACCGATCCGTCGACGTCGCCCTCCGCGACACCCACCGCGTAAACGCGGCCGCTCTCAGCGCCGCTGCCGCTGCCCCGTCCCGGACGCCGGTTCCGGACGGGGCAGCGGCATGTCGGTGCGACGTTGTGCGACGTGTTCTCATCTCGGGGCTCCGTTGCTACGGTGCCACCTCCCAATCGCCCTGACGATGTATCAGATCCGGGAGGCCGAGCATGCGTGCTCTCGTCGCCGCCGCCATCGGGCTGGCCGCCGCCCTCGCGCTCGTCCTCACCATCACCTCCGTCGGCGCCCCGCCGGGGGAGACCTCGCCCAAGCCGCTGCTGACGACCGTTCCCGGGCCGAAGAAGTAGAGGGGCCGCAAGCCGTGCGCCGTAAAGCCAGCCTCGTCCTGCTCGCCTTCGCGGTCTTCTTCACCGCCCTGTCACCACTGCTGCGCTGGTACGCCTTCCCGCGCCTCGCCAAGATCCCGGCGGGCCAGTACCAGGAGATGGTGCTGGAGGCGAGGCCCGCGACGCTTCTCGAGTACAGCTCCATGAAGGCGAAGAAGGTCGAGAAGGTCACCATCGTCCAGACCCTCAAGGGCAACGTCGAGGAGTCCGGGAAGATTGAGCGGAGCGCGGGCCGCGACGTGGTCGTCTGGGACTCCCTCTCGTACGTCCAGGGTCCCGACGGCAAGATGGTTTCGGCCATTCCCGAGCGCTACATCTTCGACGCCCACAGCCAGGCCCCCGTGCACGCCACAGGCGAGATGGTCGACGGCGACCGGGTCAGGCGCGAGGGCATCGAATTCAAGTGGCCCTTCCTCACCGAGAAGCGCGACTACGAGTACTTCGACGCGCAGACGCGCACCTCCGCCCCGATCCACTACAAGGGCGAGCGGACGTTCCGTGGAATGGACGTTTACTACTTCGAGCAGACCATCCCCTGGACGAAGGTCAAGTACCCGAAGAAGATGCCCATGCCGGGGATCGACGCGACGAAGCTGGAGGAACAGACCGGCACGACACGCTGGTACACGACCAAGCGGATGTTCTGGGTGGACCCCGTTACGGGCGCTCCCGTGAACGGCGAGGAGATCCACCGGGAGGAGCTGCGCGGCGGCAGTCTGCTGGGCGGCCGCGACAAGGTCACCGCTTTCGCCGGTCACGTGAAGATGCGCGAGGACTACGTCGACTCCACCGTCGAGCTCGTCAAGACCAACCGAGTCGCCGTACTGATGCTTACGTCGTACCTCCCCTGGGGCTTCATTTTCCTCGCCGGGGCACTGTTCGCCCTCGCCCTGTACCTGGAGGCGCGGAGCCGAAGGCCGGCGGACCCGGCCGAAAGGGAGCCCCTTAGTCCGGACAGCCCGGAGCCGGTCGGCGCCTGACCACTCCAGGGCTGCCCGACTCAGCCCCGCCCGCCTCGGCCCAGCCCGACTCAGCTTCGCCCGAGACGTGCCTTCGTGTACCTCGTCGGCACAGCCGCCGCCGGGTCCTCCGGCCACGGGTGCTTCGGGTAGCGGCCGCGCAGCTCCGCCCGCACCGCGCGGTAACCGCCCTGCCAGAAGGACGCCAGATCGGCGGTGACGGCCGCTGGGCGCCCCGCCGGCGACAGCAGGTGCACCAGCACCGGAATCCCGGCCACGCGCGGCGTCTCGGCCAGCCCGAACATCTCCTGAAGCTTCACCGCCAGTACGGGCTGCTCCCCGCCGTACTCCACCCGGACCCGCGACCCGCTCGGCACCTCGATCCGCTCCGGCGCCAGCTCGTCCAGCCGCGCCGCGTCGCCGGTCGCCCACGGCAGGAGCCGGTTCAGCGCCTGGCCCGCCTCGATCCGGCCCAGGTCGGACCTTCGCCGTGCCCGTGACAGTTCAGGCTCCAGCCATTCGTCGGTACGTTCCGTGAGCGCCGCGTCGGACACGTCCGGCCAGGGCGCACCCAGCACCCTGTGCAGGAAGGCCAGGCGCTCCCGCAGCGCCTGCGCGTCACGCGTCCAGCGCAGCAGCCCGAGGCCCTCCCGTCGCAGCCCGTCCCGCAGCGCTTCCCGTACGCGTTCCGTATCCGGCTTCTTGAGCGTCCGTACGGTCAGCTCGACCGCTCCGAGGCGCCGCACGTGCCGCGCGACGACGTCCCCGTCCTCCCAGTGCACCTCTTCGCCGGAGGCGAGCAGGTGCTCGGCGGCCAGCTGGGCGGTGTCCTCGTCGATGACGGCGGCCAGGCGCACGCGCGCGGAGGCGGCATGGACGGGACGGTCGGCGACGGCGACCGCCAGCCACGGCGCGCTGCGCAGCCGGGATCCGTCGGTGAGTTCCGCCCCTGTCCCGGAGGCCATGAGGAAGGCCCCTTCGCCACGGGCCCTGGCGACGCGCTCGGGAAACGCGAAGGCCGCCACGAGGCCGGCACCTGCATCGTCACCCGTGCCGCTGGGGGCTTCCCGGCCCGAATTGCCGGAACCGCCCGCCGCCGAAGCCAGCCGCTTCGCCTCCTGGCGCCAGCGGGCCCCGTACGCGTCGTTGCCGCGGCGGGCCGCGCGCCAGGCCGCGGCCAGGTCGTCCCCGTACTCCCTCGGGGGTTCCTCGCTCAGCAGGGCGACCACTTCCGCTGCCCGGCGCGTGCCGACCTCCCGTGCGCCGTCGATGAGCGCCCGCGCGAGCCGGGGGTGCAGGCCGAGGCGGGCCATCCGTACACCCCTTTCGGTCGCACGGCCGGAATCGTCCACCGCCCCGATCGCGGCCAGCACCGTACGGGCCGCCGCCATCGCACCACCCGGTGGCGGATCCAGCAGGGCGAGACCGCTCGCGTCGGGGTCGCCCCAGCAAGCCGCCTGGAGGGCGAACGCCGTCAGGTCCGCGACCTTGATCTCGGGGGACGGGAAGCGCGGCAGCCGTACGTCGTCGGCCTGGTCCCAGCACCGGTAGACGGCACCGGGAGCCTCCCGCCCCGCGCGCCCCGCACGCTGCCGGGAAGCGGCCTGTGAGGCCCGTACGGTCGTCAGCGCGCTCAGCCCCCGCGCATGGTCGGTGCGCGGCTCACGCGCGAGCCCGGCGTCCACGACGACCCGTACACCCGGCACGGTCAGGCTCGACTCGGCCACCGAGGTCGCCAGCACCACCCTGCGCGTACCGGCGGAACCAGCCAGTACCGCGTCCTGCACCGCGGCCGGCGCCCGTCCGTGCACCTGGAGCACCTCGGCGCCCAACCCGGACAGTCGTCCGGCCACCCGTGCGATCTCTCCGACGCCCGGCAGGAAGCACAGCACGTCGCCCTCCCGCTCGGCGAGCGCCCTGCGCACCACGGCGGCGACATGCGTCAGCAGCGCCGGATCGACCCGCATACCGTGCGGCGGCCGCACCGGACGGGCGGGCGGCGCCCAGACCGTCTCCACGGGGTGCGACACGCCCTGTGCTTCGACCACCGGCGCGTCGCCCAGCAGCCGCGCCCAGCCCTGCGCGTCCGTCGTCGCCGAGGCGGCGAGGAGCCGCAGCTCCGGCCGCAGAGTGGACCGTACGTCGAGGAGGAACGCGGCGACGGTGTCCGCGTCCAGGTGCCGCTCGTGACACTCGTCGAGGATGACGACATCAACGCCGGCGAGCTCCTGGTCACGCTGGAGGCGCTGCAGCAGTACGCCAGTGGTGACGACCTCCACCACCGTGTCGCGCCCCACCACGCGCTCCCCGCGCACGGTGAAGCCCACACGCTCCCCGACGCTCTCGCCCAGCAGCCACGCCATGCGCCGGGCAGCGGCCCGTGCCGCGATCCGCCGCGGCTCCGCGACAACGACCTTCCGCACGGGCCGCCCTTCGTCGAGCAGCCCGGCCAGCACCAGTGGCACCAGGGTCGTCTTACCCGTCCCCGGCGGCGCGCACAGCACCGCGGTCCCGTGCGCGTCCAGGGCGCGCTCCAGTGCGGGCACGGCGCTGCGTACGGGAAGCTGCCCAAGGGCGTCGGTGCGGATCACGCCCCTAGTCTCGTACGCACACGAAAATCGCCGTTCCCGGGATCAGATTTCCGCGCAACGGGGACCAGCCGCCCCACTCCTGCGTGTTCCAGGAGGGCCATTCCGGCTCCACGAGGTCGACCAGACGGAAGCCGCCCGCCACCACGTCCCGTACACGGTCGCCGATCGTTCTGTGGTGCTCCACGTAGACGGCGCGTCCCTGGTCGTCCTGCTCGACGTACGGCGTGCGGTCGAAGTAGGAGGCCGCAACAGACAGCCCCTCAGGACCGGGCTCGTCGGGGAACGCCCAGCGGATGGGATGCGTGACGGAGAAGACCCACCGCCCGCCGGGCCGCAGGACACGCCGTACCTCCCGGAAAACCTCCACCGGGTCGGCGACGAACGGCACCGCGCCGTACGCCGAGCACGCCAGGTCGAAGGACGCGTCCCTGAAGGGGAGCGTTCCCGCGTCCGCCTGCACCAGGGGGACCTCCCCTCCGATCCGCAGTGCGTGCTGGAGCTGCCGGTGGGAGAGGTCCATGGCCACGGGGCGGGCACCCTGCGCGGCGAGCCAGCGCGAGCACTGCGCGGCGCCGGCGCCGATCTCCAGAACGTCGAGTCCCTTCAGGGACGCCGCAGGCCCCAGGAGACCCGCCTCCGCCTCGTCCAGCCCTTCCGGGCCCCACACGAAACGGTCGTCACCGAGGAACGCTCCGTGCTCGCTCTGGTACTCGTCCGCGTTCCGGTCCCACCAGCCCCGGCTCGCCCGGCTGCTCTCGGCTTCTCCGGCCTCACGCCGGGTCGCCTGCCCCTCGTCCGCGTCGTCCTGGACGCAGGTGTCGAGGGTCTCGATAGCCTCTGTGGCGTCTTTGCTCTGGCTCATTGCGCCCGTCTGTCTCGTCTGCGTAGGCTCCGCTCGAACCTGTAGCTGCAGAGTGCGGTGCGGCCGTTGTGGCCTCGCCAAACCTTAGTTGTGCCGGGTATGGGGCGTTCCGCCCTGGGTGTGCGCCTTCGCGCATTGACCCTGCCCGGCTGCCCCCGTATGCTACAAGTTGCGCTGCGAGCCTGCGCACCTCAGACAGAGCAGGCTGCGCTTGCACCGGTTGTATGTCCCCTCGGTTGTCGAGGCGTTTTCCGTTGTCCGGAATCGCGCCTCCTAGGCTGCCCGGCTTCAGCAGGTGCCGATACGGGCTCCCGGCGTAGCAGTACCTACGACTTACTGTCCGTACCGGAGCCCTTACCCACATGACGAGCAGCACCGAGACCACCGCTTCCACCACCCCGCAGGTAGCGGTCAACGACATCGGTAACGAGGAAGCTTTCCTCGCCGCGATCGACGAGACGATCAAGTACTTCAACGACGGCGACATCGTCGACGGCGTCATCGTGAAGGTCGACCGGGACGAGGTCCTGCTCGACATCGGTTACAAGACCGAAGGCGTTATCCCCTCCCGCGAGCTTTCGATCAAGCACGACGTCGACCCCAATGAGGTCGTCAAGGTCGGCGACGAGATCGAAGCCCTTGTTCTCCAGAAGGAGGACAAGGAAGGTCGCCTCATCCTGTCCAAGAAGCGCGCACAGTACGAGCGCGCCTGGGGCACGATCGAGAAGATCAAGGAAGAGGACGGCATCGTCACCGGCACCGTCATCGAGGTGGTCAAGGGTGGTCTCATCCTCGACATCGGCCTCCGTGGCTTCCTGCCGGCTTCCCTCGTCGAGATGCGCCGTGTCCGCGACCTCCAGCCCTACGTGGGCAAGGAGCTCGAGGCCAAGATCATCGAGCTGGACAAGAACCGCAACAACGTGGTCCTGTCCCGCCGTGCCTGGCTCGAGCAGACCCAGAGCGAGGTCCGTCAGACCTTCCTCACGACCCTGCAGAAGGGCCAGGTCCGCTCCGGCGTCGTTTCCTCGATCGTCAACTTCGGTGCGTTCGTGGACCTCGGTGGCGTCGACGGTCTCGTGCACGTCTCCGAGCTCTCCTGGAAGCACATCGACCACCCCTCCGAGGTTGTCGAGGTCGGCCAGGAAGTCACCGTCGAGGTTCTCGACGTCGACATGGACCGCGAGCGCGTCTCGCTGTCGCTCAAGGCGACGCAGGAAGACCCGTGGCAGCAGTTCGCCCGTACGCACCAGATCGGGCAGGTTGTTCCCGGTAAGGTCACGAAGCTCGTTCCGTTCGGTGCGTTCGTGCGCGTCGACGAGGGCATCGAGGGTCTGGTCCACATCTCCGAGCTGGCCGAGCGCCACGTGGAGATCCCGGAGCAGGTCGTCCAGGTCAACGACGAGATCTTCGTCAAGGTCATCGACATCGACCTCGAGCGTCGTCGCATCAGCCTCTCGCTGAAGCAGGCCAACGAGGCATTTGGTGCCGACCCGGCCTCGGTCGAGTTCGACCCGACGCTGTACGGCATGGCCGCGTCGTACGACGACCAGGGGAACTACATCTACCCCGAGGGCTTCGACCCCGAGACCAACGACTGGCTCGAGGGCTTCGAGACCCAGCGCGAGGCGTGGGAGGGCCAGTACGCCGAGGCGCAGCAGCGCTTTGAGCAGCACCAGGCCCAGGTCATCAAGTCCCGCGAGGCCGACGAGGCCGCCGCTGCCGAGGGCGCTGCTGCCCCGGCCGCCGGCGCCCCGGCTGCCTCCGGCGGCGCTGGTGGCGGCGGTTCGTACTCCTCGGAGTCGGCGGACAACTCCGGCGCCCTGGCGTCGGACGAGGCCCTGGCCGCGCTCCGCGAGAAGCTGGCGGGCGGCCAGAGCTGACGCTCTGACCTCCAGCTGGTAACTGGCTGAATGTAAGGCCCGCTCCCCATTGGGGGGCGGGCCTTACTCATGCCCACAGGCGTGAGCGGAGAGCAACGTGTGTGATACATGAATGCGATGTTCGCGCCCATGGGCGCCCTCGGGCTCGCACCCACCGCCCAGGCCGCCGCTCCGGCCTTCCGGGGGCCCCGGACCGGCGACTTGACGCTGAGCGGCAGGGGCGCGGCCAAGGTCGTCATCGTGGGCGGCGGCATCGCCGGCCTGGCCGCGGCGTACGAACTGGGGAAGGCGGGCTACGACTGCACGGTCCTGGAGGCCCGCGACCGTACCGGCGGACGCGACTTCACCGTACGCGGCGGGGACTCGACCACCGGCCTGCACGGGAACCGGAAGACCGCGCGCTTCACCGACGGCCAGTACATGAACGCCGGTCCCTGGCGCATCCCGCAGTGGATGCTCACCATGGACTACTGCCGTGAACTGGGCGTCCCTCTCGAGGTGTTCACCAACACCAACGCCAACGCGTACATCCACAACGAGAAGACGGGGATGAATGCTCCCGTGCGCTACCGCACCGCCAAAGCGGATATGTACGGGTACGTCAGCGAACTGCTCGCCAAAGCAACCAACACGGCTCGTTCACGTCCGCGCGCAAGGTGGTCACGGGACTGCACGCGCGCGTGCTCGCTCAACAACGCTTCCCGGGAACGGCCGGAAGCGCTGCCGGAGAAGGAACGCGGGCCGGGAATGCCCGCGCCGCACGGCACGTTCTTCCGTAGGAACACGAGGAGGAGCGGTAATCGTGCTGGATCCGCAGGATTTGTATGAGTGGGAGCCGAAGGGCCTCGCCGTCGTCGACATGGCGCTCGCGCAGGAATCGGCCGGACTGGTCATGCTCTACCACTTCGACGGCTACATCGACGCGGGTGAGACCGGCGAGCAGATCGTCTCGAAGCTGCTGGACACGCTGCCGAACCAGGTCGTTGCCCGCTTCGACCACGACAGGCTGGTGGACTACCGCGCCCGCCGTCCGCTCCTGACGTTCCGGCGCGACAAGTGGGCCGAATACGAGGCGCCCGAGATCGACGTACGGCTCGTCCAGGACGCGACCGGAGCGCCCTTCCTGCTGCTGTCGGGCCCCGAGCCGGATGTGGAGTGGGAGCGGTTCGCTCTTGCCGTACGGCAGATCGTCGAGCGGCTCGGTGTGCGCCTCTCGGTGAACTTCCACGGCATCCCGATGGGTGTCCCGCACACCCGCCCGGTCGGCATCACCCCGCACGGCAACCGCACCGACCTCATGCCGGGTCACCGCAGCCCGTTCGAGGAGGCGCAGGTACCGGGCAGTGCGGAGTCCCTGATCGAGTTCCGGCTGGAGGAATCGGGGCACGACGTGCTCGGTGTCGCGGCGCACGTGCCGCATTACGTCGCGCGTTCCTCGTACCCCGACGCAGCGCTGACCGTCCTGGAGGCGATCACGGCGGCGACCGGACTGGTGCTGCCGGCCGTCGCGCATTCGCTGCGCACGGAGGCCAGGCGTACCCAGGACGAGATCGACCGGCAGGTCGGTGAGGGCGACGAGGAGCTCGTCTCGCTCGTACAGGGCCTGGAGCACCAGTACGACGCGGTGGCCGGTGCGGCGACTCGGGGGAATCTCGTCGCCGAGCCCGTCGATCTGCCGTCGGCAGACGAGATCGGCCTCGAATTCGAACGCTTTCTCGCGGAGCGAGAGGGCGACGTCTAGGCTCCCCCAGGCTGCTCGTCTAGGCTTCCGCGCATGCTGAAGGTGGGCCTGACCGGCGGAATCGGTGCCGGCAAGAGCGAAGTGTCGCGGCTGTTTGTGTCGTACGGCGCCGTCCTGATCGACGCCGACAAGATCGCGAGGGAGGTCGTCGAGCCCGGAACGCCGGGGCTCGCGGCCGTCGTCGAGGCCTTCGGGGAGGACGTCCTCGCCGCGGACGGCACCCTGGACCGTCCGAAACTCGGCGCGATCGTCTTCGCGGACGCCGCACGTCTGGCGACGCTGAACGCGATCGTCCACCCGCTGGTGGGCGCCCGGTCGGCCGAGCTGGAGCGCGGGGCCGGAGCGGACGCCGTCGTCATTCACGACGTACCGCTGCTGACCGAGAACGGTCTCGCGCCCCTGTACGACCTGGTGGTCGTCGTGGACGCGTCCCCGCAGACCCAGCTGGACCGGCTCGTGCGGCTGCGCGGCATGACAGAGGACGAGGCGCGCGCCAGGATGGCCGCCCAGGCGAGCCGGGAGCAGCGACTGGCGATCGCGGACCTGGTGATCGACAACGACGGACCGCTGGCCGCGCTTGAGCCGCAGGTACGCAAAGTCTGGGCGGAACTGACCGAGAGGGCCGCGTCGACGGCGTCCTGAACGGCAGCCTTGGGGCGCCCCGGCTTCTTGGCGGAATACGGCATGCGGCCGGGGCCGTTGGAAAGAATGAGGCGAGCGGAAGGATGTCAGCGTGCCCGAAAGCAGCCCGGAGACCCACATCATCGACTACCGCGCGGCGGAGCACCTGCTGGCCGCGCGCGATCCGCGCGGAGCCGTAAAACTCCTGGACTCGGTCATCGCGGCCCATCCGGAGAACACGGCAGCCCGGCTCCTGCGGGCCCGCGCCTTCTTCGCGTCCGCCCAATTGCGCTCGGCGGAGCTCGAATTCCAGCTCGTGCTGGAACGCGAGCCCGACAACGCCTTCGCCCATTTCGCCCTTGCGCGTACGTACGAGCGTGCCCTGTGCGCGGACCAGGCGAAACGGCACTTCAGGCTTGCCGCGGCGCTCGATCCGAAGCCGGAGTACCTGGCGGCGGCGAAGTTCGACGCGGAGGAGTGACCGCGAGCGTGACCACGAGTGTGGTTGGGCGCCTTCAGGGGCGCGGCCGACCGTACGGCGGCTCGTGGGGTGGATCGTACGGCGGGACGTCGCGGCCGGGCTGGTAGTGCGGGCCCTGACGGATGTGGCGTACGACCATCACCAGGTCGGCGGTGACGACGACGGCCAGGCAGCCACAGGCGATGGCCCAGCCGGTGCGGCCGATGGCCGCCAACGCGAGCGTTCCGCCGACGGCCCAGAGCAGGCCCCACAGGCTCAGCCAGAGCCGGAGCCGGAGGGCACTGCGTGCGGTTTTCGGTTCACTCCCAGTACGCATGATCATGACGAATCGCCTCTTCCAGTGGGACATGTACCCGGCTCGGGCAGTCGTAGCCGCCCAGCGCGTTGGCCCGTGGCTGAAGGAGCTTGAGGCGCTCGACGAGCCGCGCTTCGGTCCGGTCGCGCAGCCCCGGCTCTGCGGGCGGGCAGCCCCTGGCACGGCGGAAATGGTGGGCTCACGCTCGGAGTTGGTGATGAACCGGCGATGAGTTCTGTGGCGCGGCGCGGTCTACATCCGCGAGAACACAAGGCGCACCGCTTCCCAGGGAGACCACGATGTCCGAGGCAACGACCACCACCGCCACCGTCACACCCGTCACACCCGTCACCGAGACCTCTCGGGCGGTACGGATCACGGTGCGCGTCCTGCAGATCCTGCTGGCCGTGCTCTTCGCCGTACCCAGTGCATCGCCCAAGCTGATCGGCCACTCGTCGGCGGCGGAGGGCTTTGACAAGATCGGCTTCGGCGACTGGTTCATGTACCTCGTCGGTGGCCTGGAGCTGGCGGGCGCGATCGCGCTGCTGATCCCGGTTCTGTCCGGTGTGGCGGCGCTCGCTCTCGGCGCGCTGATGGTCGGAGCGTTCGTCACCCAGCTCATGGTCTTCGACGGTCAGAACGCCGCGACGCCGCTGATCGTGCTGGTGCCGCTCATGGTGATCGCCTGGAACCGCCGCCAGCACCTTGTGCCTGTCCTGCGACGGACGGCACGCCGTCAGGGCCGTCCGTCGTCCTAGCCCTGTCCTAGCCCTGTCCAGCCCTCGTCTAGCTCTCGTCGTCGCGGTGAGCGGACTCCTGGGCTCCCACATTGGGTGATGTCGCGTCGCCGGCCTCGCCGTCGTCCTCTCCGCGCGCGGGGTCGCGTTTCGCGGTGTGGGGACCCGCCTGCTTGACTTCTTCGGCGAGTTCCTCGGCGGCGGTGGCGGGCTCGGCGGGCTTGTCCCGGTGTTCGCCCATGGGGCTGCTCCTCTTCCTCGCAAGAACGTGCCCGGGCCGGGTGCCTCATGCCGCGATGTTCATGCGTACGCCTCCGCCCGCACCCGCGGCGGAGCCGTCCAGCACCAGTGTCAGACCCCGCCCGTAGACTCGCACGTGGACAGGAACACGAGCGCCACAAGCGCCACGAGCGCACGTGCGTGACCAACACGCGACCAGCGGGGACGGGGGTGAAGCCATGACGACTACGGGACGTCGCGCCGCGGTCTTCCTTCCCGCAGAGCTGCCACGCGAAGGCAGGATCGCCCTCTGGGACCCAGAGGGAGGGGTACTCCCCGACGCCTCCGGGGAGATCACGGTCGTACTCCGTCACGGCGCCAGTGGCACCTCCGTACGCAGCCACACCGTGCCCGCCGTCCTCCTCTCCCTCTCGGAGGCCCTGCCACTGCTGGCCCGGGCACGCCACGATCCCGCCGCCCACCCCGCCACCCGCTGCTGGGGTGCGGCGGCGCTGCATGCCCTGCACCTCGCCGCGCGGGGCCGGCTGCTGCCCGGGCTGACCGCCGGGGACCACGACGCCTGGCGGGCCGGGCCGCTCGACGCCGACGACATCGCGCAGGTACGGGCCATCGCCGCGGCCATGCCCCCCGAGGCGCACGCCGTGCCGCTCCCCGGTCGTACGCCCCTCGAGGTGCCCGCCCCGGAGGCGCTGGTGAAGGCGTTCCTGGACGCGGTCGTGGACAACCTGCCCCGGACGCCCTCAGCGGCGTACGCGGTGGGCGCGCCCTTCGCGGCACGCGCCGCACAGCACCTTCCGGGCCTGCGGGAGTGGGCCGCGGAGATCGCGGCCGGGATGGACGCGGGGGTGCGCGTATCGCTGCGCCTCGACCTGTCCCAGTTCGAACTCTTCGACAGCGCGGCGAACGAGACGGGGGACGAGGAGACACCTGCGAGCGGGGACGGCCGAGCGGAGGACCGGGCAGAGGACCGGGCAGAGGACCGAGCCGAGCATCGAGCGGAGCGCCGAGCCGGCACAGCCCTCGTCCAGGTGCACAGCCTGGCCGACCCCACGCACGTCATCGACGCCGGCGCCCTGTGGTCCGGCGGCGGCAGCGAAGGCTTCGGCCCGCGCGCCCGCATCGACGCGGTGCTGGCGCTGCGCCGCGCGGCGCGCGTGTGGCCGCCGCTCGGCCGTCTCCTCGAGCGCCCGGTTCCCGACGTACTGCCGCTGTCGGAGGACGAGTTGTACGAGCTGCTCGGCCCGGCGGCGGCCAGGCTCGGCGCGGCGGGCGTCATGGTCCACTGGCCCAGGGAGCTGGCCCGTACGCTCACGGCGACAGCGGTCGTACGCGCCGCGCCAGGGTCGGCGACCGACGGCACGCCCTTCTTCGACGCCCAGGAGCTCTTCGCCTTCAGCTGGCAGCTTGCGGTCGGCGGTGAGCCGCTCAGCGAGGCGGACATGGACGCACTCGCCGAGGCGCACCGCCCGATCGTCCGGCTCCGGGACCAGTGGGTGGTGGTCGACCCGGCGCTCGTACGCAAGGCACGCAAGCGTGAACTGGGCCTGCTGCAGCCGGTGGACGCGCTGGCGGCGGCTCTCACGGGCAGCGCGGAAGTCGACGGCGAGCAGGTCGAAGCAGTCCCGGTGGGTGCCTTGGCCGCACTCCGGGACCGCCTCACGGCCGGCACCGGCACCGGCACGGGCGCGCTCATCGCCCAGCCGCCCGGCCTCGATGCCACCCTGCGCGACTACCAGTTGCGCGGGCTCGCCTGGCTGGACCAGATGACCTCCCTCGGCCTCGGCGGCTGCCTCGCCGACGACATGGGGCTCGGTAAGACGATCACGGTCATCGCCCTCCACCTGCGCCGTGCCCGCAGCGCCCCCACGCTCGTCGTCTGCCCGGCGTCCCTCCTCGGCAACTGGCAGCGCGAGATCACACGCTTCGCACCCGGCGTCCCCGTCCGCCGCTTCCACGGCGCGGCCCGCACTCTGGACGACGCCAGCGAACCCGACGGCGGGTTCCTCCTCACGACGTACGGCACCATGCGCACCAGCGCCCCCGAACTGGCCGCCCACACCTGGGGGATGGTCGTCGCAGACGAGGCGCAGCACGTCAAGAACCCGTACTCCTCCACGGCGAAGGCGCTGCGCACCATCCCGGCCCCCGCGCGCATCGCGCTGACGGGCACACCCGTCGAAAACAACCTCTCCGAGCTGTGGGCCCTCCTCGACTGGACGACGCCGGGCCTGCTCGGCCCGCTCAAGTCCTTCCGCGCCCGCCACGCCCGCCTGGTCGAGAGCGGCGAGGACGAAGAGGCCTCCGAGCGCCTGGCTCGCCTGGCCCGCCCCTTCCTCCTCCGACGTAAGAAGTCCGACCCGGGCATCGTGCCGGAGCTGCCGCCCAAGACGGAGACCGACCACCCCGTCTCGCTCACCCGCGAACAGGCCTCCCTCTACGAAGCTTCCGTACGTGAATCGATGGCGGCCATCGAGGCGTCGGAGGGCATCGCGCGCCGAGGCCTCGTCATGAAGCTGCTCTCTTCCCTCAAGCAGATCTGCAATCATCCCGCGCAGTATCTGAAGGAGGACACACGGCGCCTCACCGGCCGTTCCGGCAAGCTCGAACTCCTCGACGAGCTCCTCGACACGATCCTGTCGGAGGGCGGTTCGGTCCTGATCTTCACCCAGTACGTGACCATGGCACGTCTGCTCGCCGACCACCTGACGGCCCGCGCGGTCCCCTCCCAACTCCTGCACGGCGGAACGCCCATCGCCCAGCGCGAGGAGATGGTCGACCGGTTCCAGTCTGCCGAGGTCCCCGTCTTCCTGCTCTCCCTCAAGGCGGCCGGCACCGGCCTGAACCTCACCCGGGCCGCCCACGTCATCCACTACGACCGCTGGTGGAACCCGGCGGTCGAGGACCAGGCGACCGACCGCGCGTACCGCATCGGCCAGACCCAGCCGGTGCAGGTGCACCGCCTGATCGCGGAAGGCACGGTGGAGGACCGTATCGCCGAACTGATCGCCTCCAAGCGGGCGTTGGCGGACGCGATTCTCGGCGGCGGAGAAGCAGCCCTGACAGAGCTCACCGACCGGGAACTCGCCGACCTGGTCTCACTGCGGAGGCCGGCATGAGCGCGAGCAGCAGCGGTGGGAGCCGTGGCAGCAGCTGGTGGGGCAACGCGTGGGTCGAGGCCCTGGAAGCACTTTCACTCGACCCGGCCCGCCTGGCCCGTGGCCATACGTACGCCGGCGAGGGCAACGTCGGTGCGATCAGTGTGACGCCGGGCCGGATCATCACGTACGTACGAGGCAGCCGTCCCCGCCCGTACCGTACGGAGATCCGCCTGCGCACGCTCTCCGACGAGGACTGGGACCGTTTCCTGGCCGTGGCGGCGGCCGACCCGTCCCACATGGCGGCCCTGCTCGACAAGGACATGCCGCACTCCCTGGTGGACTCGGCGGCCGAGGTGGGCGTGGACCTGCTGCCGGCGCCCGGCGACCTGGTCCCGTCCTGCTCGTGCCCGGACCGCGGCCACCCCTGCAAGCACGCGGCGGCCCTCTGCTACGAGACCGCCCGTCTCCTGGACGCCGACCCGTTTGTCCTGCTCCTGATGCGCGGCAGGGCCGAGCGCGACGTCCTCGACGACCTCGCCCGCCGAAACGCCGCCCACTCCGCCCGCGAGAAGCCCGCACCGCCGCCCTTCCCCGGCGTACCGGCCACCACCGCCCTGACGCCGCGTACGCTCCCACCGCTCCCGGGCCCGCTGCCCGCACCCCCGCACCCCGGCCACGCCTCGGGCGCGTACCCGGGCACACGCGGCGCGCCCGACCCCCTGTCCCTGGACCTCCTCGTAACGGACGCGGCGGCCCGAGCCCACACGCTCCTCACCACCGGCACGGACCCCATCGCGACGCTCACCCCCTGGCAGGACGCGGTACGCCTGGCGGCAGCTCAACCCGGCTCCGGCCTGACGGCGGCCACCCGGAAGCTGTACGCCGCCCTGGCTTCGGCGAACGACCGCAGCCCGACCGACCTGGCCCGCGCGGTGGCCGCCTGGCAACAGGGCGGCCTGACCGGCCTCTCCGTGCTCGAAACCCCCTGGGACCCCC
Source organism: Streptomyces sp. ISL-100 (assembly GCF_018614615.1). Classification (GTDB taxonomy): domain Bacteria; phylum Actinomycetota; class Actinomycetes; order Streptomycetales; family Streptomycetaceae; genus Streptomyces. The sequence continues at coordinate 44,133 of NZ_JAGGOK010000038.1, forward strand.
CGGCCGGCCCCTTCGACCGGGCCCGCCCGGCCCTACAGGCCGCCGACCTCCCCCGCCTGCGCCCCCACCGCAACCGCCTCACCGACGCGGCACGAGGCATCCAACTCCGCCTGGGCCACGACGACCGCTGGTACCCCTACGAATCGGACCCGGGCACAGACGACTGGTGGCCGACGGGCCCCCCGGACGAAGACCCGGTGGGCGCACTGACGTCACTACTGGACGCCTGACGCCGGGACGGCAGCCCACTGGGTATCGCGAGCGCAGCCGCGAACGGAGAAAGCGCTCGACAACAACAGGTGGAGCGAGCCAGGCTGCGCACATGCGAACCAAGCGATACGGCCGCTTTACCGCTGCCGACTTCTAGCACGGCCACGCCGGAACGACCGGCGGCCCGTCGCCAGAGGCTCCCATGTCCCGTACCGCCCACCACACTCCACTGAAGCACCGCGACACGAGCTGGTGGTCCACCGGATCCGCCCCCTGCACTTCGTGGACGGCCCATGCGGTCACGGACCTCCGCTACTCCAACGCGGAACTCCGTGCCGCCCACCGGGCAGGCCGCCGTCCCACCCCGGACCGCCTGACGCACACCCTTACGGCCTACACCTTCCCCCGCGCCTCGGGCACCCCGATCACCGGTCGCTCCGAACACGAGACCCAAGCCCGCGCCGCCCTCCACCGGTTCACCACCCGAGCCCGCAAACAACTCCGAGCTTCCTCCACCACCGCGGAGGACCTCGACCACCCGCCGACCCGCCACCGCCATGCCTGCATCTGGCACGGGTAATTGCGGCATCCGCGCTGCCCGGCGGCTCAGGCCAGTGCGACCTGCGGCGACCGGCGATCGGTCCGCGGCTCCAAGTGCACGATCACACTTGAGTAGAAGCGGTCCACCGCGTCGTCGACGCTGCGGATGAATCCGGACTCGGCGTTGCCGCGCGTGCTGCCCACGCTCTTGGAGAGAGACAACCGGAAACCGGAAATCTGTCCGGCATTCCTCGGGACGAGATCTCCAGGTTCGGGCCGGAGCTTCTCCAGCGTGCCGCGCGGGCCCGCTCCCTGACCGTCCAGAAGCGTCTGAACGTGCAGGTCGGCCGGTGCTTCCACGAGCTGTTTCAGCAGACGCTTGACCCACGACGTCGATGGAAGTACGCAGCTTGCCCAACCGGAGGTCGGCGGTGACAGCCAGAACTCCGGCCGCCCCGTCGATGCGGATTTCGGCGTGCAGCCGCCCGTCCTCACAGAAACGTTCCGCGAGGGCGGTGCGCCGGGACTGCGGGTCGGTTCCCCGCTTGGCGCGCTGGACCGGCATGACTTTCTCGCCCAGTTCACCGCCGAGCCTCAGGCACACCTGCCGGATGAGTCGTTCCCAGCTCTCGACCACGAGCACGGCGCGCTGGTCGCCCGGGCAGAGGGTCTCCTGGTCAATGCCGTTGCGTACCGGTACCCAGGCAGGTCCCATGTTCTGGAAACCGTGGCAACCGGAATTCTCGTGCTGGAGGTACTGGAGGAGCTCCTGAAGCATCCACGCGCGGATCTCGTTCCGTACCCCTTCGTGGCGGATCAACATCTGGGCCTGGTGGGTGACTTCGGCCCAGGAGAGATGCCACAGGGCGACTTTGTGTTTCCGGCGGCCGTCGATTTTGACATCGACGAGGGGGCTGCCTTCGAGCGCCACATCGTTGGAGAGCGTGATCACGGCTTCGTACCCGCGTCGGGCAGCGATGTCCATGTAGTCTTGGACCTGCTGCGCCTTGAGCGGATTGCCGTTGGTCTTGGTCTCCACCAGTGCTGTCCAGAGCTTGCCCGCGCGCTCGATACGGATGACGCCGTCCGGACGTCTCGGGCTGTCCCCGTTCGGCAGCGTGACTTCCGTGAACGTCTCGATGTGGCCGGACGGCGCGCCGAAGCCGGCAGTCAGCCTGCGGCCGAACTCCGGTACGTGGGCCATCACGGACAGCAGGATCGAGGTTGCCCGGACCTCGCGTTCCCTGTCGTTCTTGAGGGACGAAGCGGGGAACAGCCGGGCGGCTCGCCAGGAGTCGTTCTCCGCCAGCGATTTCCTGGGGACCTTGGGGAGCGTGACCTTCTTCCTGGCGGTACGCAGCCGGCGCGCGGGAGGAGCGGGAGCAGGAGCCAGCTGAGCCGGGACGACCACCGGAACCTCGATCACCGGAACGTCCACGACGGGCACGGCCGGCCTCGGCGCCGGAACGACCGCCGAGGCCGGTACCGAGCCGGAGACATCCTCCGCCTCCTCTTGCGCGGCCCCAGCGGCCTCTGCGTCCTGTTCATCGCCATCGTCATCGTCGATCTCGATGCCGTAATCGGTGGCCAGCCCGGCCAGCCCCGTCTCGTAACCTTGCCCGACCGCCCGGAACTTCCACTCGTCGTTGCGCCGGTACATCTCGCCGAACACGAAGGCGCTCTCCACACTCGCCCCGGAGATCGAGAAGCCGAGGAGCCGCTCGCCGCCCGCGTCGGTCAGCGTGATCCGGAGGTTCTCCAACTGCCCGAATGCGGCACGCTGATGACGGCTGGCTGCGACCACGGCACGCTCGACGTCGGAGGGTAAGGCGGTGAGGTCCAGCTGGATGCGGTCCTCATTGCCGTTGCTGGTCGGCGTCTGACCGAGGAGCTGCACGCTGCCGTTGGCCGCGGCCGGGTTGTTGTAGAAGAAGAAGTCGGCGTTACTGCGCACCTTCCCGTCCGCACCCAGCAGCAGTACGGAAACGTCGGCGTCCCCGTCGCCGTCGGGGCTGCTCCATCCCAGGCTGACGGTGACGGATCCGGTGTTCTCGCTGAGAGCCGTCAGACCGACATTGGCGCCCTTGATCATCTCGTGCACGTGAAGCCCCCCAGGCGGTGCAAGGGCTGGCGGCGGAGCCTGCACAGCCCTCCCGGAACGCTTCCGGGGATACCCCCGGAAGCGAGAACCGAGCGTATCGGCCGAACCTGCTCCTACGGCACATGCATGCACGAACTGGATAGACCAACGTGAGCAGAGGGCAGGGCCAACACGTCTGTGGTAACAGCCTCCTCCGTCTGCCGGGGAGCGCCGTCGAAGCCATGGGCTGGAGGAGCGGGAAGCTGGAGCGGCGGCGAGGGGCGTTGACGGCGCGGCGTGCCTCCGGGGCTATGGCGCCGCTCGCCAGGTGGCGAGGACCGCCTCTATCGCAGGTGCCACCCTCGCCCGCGCCTTCCACCGCGGTACGCCGCTCATCAGCAGGCCGTCGTACGGCGTGTCCTCGTGGCGTATCGCGGCTCGGACCGCTGCCGTTATTGCTGCCTCGTCCAGGGCGCGGGCCGCCGCGCTGCGGCCCACCCGGCCGCTGCCGCGTTGTGAGGTGTGAGTGGCGATGGCCTGGGCTCGGTGGGGTGGGCAGGAGGGGAAGAGGTGGAGGATTTTGGTGGTCAGGGTAGCGGTGAAGCGTACGTCCTCGGCCGCGCGGCGGGTTGCGTCGCGGGCGCGGCGGCGGGCGCGGGAGTCCGCGTCCGCCAGGCAGGCGGATTCGGCGCGGGCGAGGGCGGTTTCCTCGACCAGGAGGCCCTGGCGCTCGTAGCGCTTGCGGCGTTTGTTGTGGCGGATGACTACCGCCCAGAGCGAGCTTGCCTCGCGGGCGCGGCGTGTCAGGGCCGTGTTGCCTCGTGGGAGGTAGACCAGGTGGGCCAGGTCCGCGCAGTCGAGGCAGATTACGGCGCTGAACTCGAGGATGTGGAAGCGGAGAGGGCCCTGTCGGCACTCCGCGCAGTGCCTCCGCTTGTGTAGTTCTGGTTCGATCACCACCAGGTCCATGCAGGGAGCGTACCCAAGCATGGAGGCCAGGTGTCAGCGCACGCTCGGCGCCGCTGCCTCGATGAACCTGGCCAACGCATTGTCCGCCTCCACGGAGCGGCGGGCGCGCTCGGACGCGTCCGTTGCCTCGTGCATGCAGTGCACGAAATCGAAGGCGGACAGGGCAAGTTGTACGACCTGCCTGCCCGCGCAGACCAGCTGGACCCGGATCAGCGCCTGCCGGGCGGCCGAGCGCTGTGCGTACGAGTCCAGGCGCGAGTTCCTGGCGTCGGCACTGTCCGGCGCCTCAGCCCTGCGGTGCCACCGGTCGTTCTGGGCGCGGCGGTAATCCACCAGGGCGCCGGCGAAGGCGCTGTACGTCGAGATCCGCTCCTGCCGGAGTTGTTCGGCGCGGGTGAGGGCGGCGGCCCGTTCTGCCGTCTGGCGCTGGAAAAAGTGGGTGGCGACCGAGCCGAGCAGGGTGCCTATTACGGCGATGAGGGCTGTCCCCATGGTGCGTACTCCCCCGAGGGCTTGAATAATCATTCGAGTACGGAAGTTGATGTTGCTAGCGTCATGGACGTGGCGAAACTCAATCAGATCATCGCAGTCGAGAAGGGCGTCAAGTCCAAGGCGCAGCAGGACCTGACCGTGGCTCAGCATGCCCTGCAGAAGCCTGCTCTGCTCGCGGGCATCTCGCGTACGTACCAGGCCAAGGACGAGGAGGGTGAGCAGCTTCCGCCCGAGTCCACGCGCGTTCAGGTCAAGGCCGAGGACGTACTGCGCGACACCGCGAAGACGCTGACCCGGCTTTTCGACGTGACCGCCACCAAGGACTGGGCCAACTGCACCGCCCGCGCCGACGTGACCGTCGACGGCCGAGTGCTGGTGAGTGAGGCGCCTGTGTCCTACCTCCTCTTCCTGGAGAAGCAGTTGGCGGACATCAATGCCTTTGTGCGGAAGCTGCCGGTGCTCGACGCCTCTGAGGCGTGGACACTGGACCCGTCGACCGACGACTGGAAGACGGAAGCGGTACGGACACTCCGTACGAAGAAGGTGCCGCGCAACCATGTGAAGGCGGAGGCGACCGACAAGCACCCGGCCCAGGTCGAGGTGTACTACGAGGACATTCCGGTTGGGTACTGGACAACCGTGAAGTTCTCCGGGGCGCTGACGGCCCGCCGCGTGAACGAGCTGCTTGAGCGGGTGGAAAAGCTCCAGCAGGCTGTGAAGTTCGCGCGGGAAGAAGCGAACGGCGCAGAGGTCACGGACCAGCGGGTGGGAGACGCCGTCTTCGGCTACCTGTTCGGGTAGCCTCCCAAATGACTCCCCGGGCGCCATCGTGCGGTCGGGGTGCGCGAAGAGCGTAAGCTGAAACTGAAGTTTGTCGTGACTGCCGCGGTACCGGATACGGACCGCGATCAATCTCAGACTCTTGCTCCAGACTCAGCATTCGCCGCCGATCGCCGTTTCCAACCGGGCCCAGGCCCATGCACGTCGAGATGCCGGTTCAATTCCGGCCCGCGGAGCTCGATCTGCGGTGGTCTAAAGGCATGACGCGGCGACATAACGACTGACCTGGTCCCATTACTGGACGGCGTGCCACATGGGCGGCATTGAACAGGGCTCGGGGGCCGGCTACGCCCCCGGGCCCGCTTCCATTTGCCTTTCCCTTTCCCTCTGCGTTCCGAACGACATTCCGCGGCCCGCGAAGAAGCGTTCGAAGGTCGTGAGGGGGAGGTTCGCTGCCCGCGTGGCCGCCGTCGTGCCGGACGGGTTGTGGAAGTGGATGCCCTTGCCGTCGGGCGTACGGGCCGTGATCAGGGCCAAGTGGCCGCCTTTGCCCGGAGCCTCGCGGTCCGGGTTGCGGATCTCGTAGTGGACCGATGCCATGACGGTCCGACCCCCGTCCAGGAGTTCGAGGATTTCGAACGTGGTGAGGTGGCGGTGGACCGTGGTGGGGAGAGCGTGTGCCTCTTCGGCGTACGTCGCCAGCGGGGCGTAGATCAGGCCGCGGATCGTTCCCTGCGGGTTTTGTGCGTCCTGCGTGTACGCCCCGTACTTCAGCGCCCCGTCGCGGAGCGCGAAAAGGGAGGGGGCGCCGGGGCCGAGAGCCATGCGCAGGCATGTCATGCCGCACAGGTGGCCGCACCACTGGGCGTACTCCTCCACCGTCGCCGCGCCCGAGGACTCCCACGCCGGATCTGTTGCCGGATCCCGGCCGCCGTACACGATCTGTTCGATCAGGTCCGGGGACGCGAACTGGGTGTGGATGGGGACGTGGCACGTGGAGCAGCTGGCTGGAGAAGGGCTGGTCACTGGCGGTATCCACTCCGGAAGCGGCCGATACGGCCGATCGCCGCATCCAGATCATCAGCGTACGGGAGGGGGTTTGAAACCCGTTCTCGATCTCCCGGGCAACCGTCGTGCGCAACCCCTGGGGCGCGGAGTTGATCTCGGATACGGTGAGGCGATTTCGGCGATTGAGGCGGCGGGGACTCCGATCGAATCCCCGGTCAGCGCCCGGGAGTTGGAGGGTTCCGATGGGGTTCACGGGGTTCACAGGATTCACGGGGTTCACAGGGTTCATGGGCTTGTTGGGTTTCGTGCGGAACGGCAACCAAGGGTGGGGGCGCAAGGGAATGGTCCTCGGCGGGTGCGTGGCGGCGCTCGGCATGGTGCCGTCCGCCGCGCTCGCGACGCCCGGCAGCGGAGTGACCGGCACGGTGCTCGCGACCGGAACCTCCGCCGGGACCATGAAGGTGAAGGCCAAGGGCGTCACTGATGTGGTCGTACGCACTATCACCATCGCCCCGGGCGGATCGACCGGCTGGCACCACCACCCCGGCCAGCTCATAGCCGTCGTACAGAAGGGAACCCTGTCCCGGACGCTCGACGACTGCTCCGTCGAGACGACGACCGCGGGCCAGTCCTTCATCGAGCCCTCCGGAGCGAAGCACCGGCACATAGGGCGCAACCTCGGGAGTGAGCCGGTCGTCCTGTACGTGACCTACATGCTGCCCGCCGGCAGCCCGCTCTCCATCGACGCCGACGCGCCCGCGTGCGCGGCGGGGGAGTAGGAATAGGAATAGGAATAGGAAAGGGAGTACGAGGCCAAGTTGGCGGCGGTTGCGTCGTGGGGTGGCGGGCCGCCGCCGGTCGCCCTGTGCAGCGCCGCCGCCAGCGCGGTCCGCAGGCCGCCGTCCGACGGCGGCGCGGCGGCCACATCGCCGTCCAGGCACGGCCGGAAGGCGCGGACGTCCTCCAGCGCGAGGCCGGCTTCGAGGAGGTGGCGGATGTTGCGGACACGTACGACCGTCAGCTCCTCGTCGTACTCGCGGTAGCCGTTCGCGGCCCGGCGGGAGGAGATCAGGCCCTCCCGCTGGCCTCGCCGACCTCATTGAGCACACTTCGGCGACCAGTCGTATCACGCCACCACCGCGCCACCATCCACCGGCAGCACGACCCCCGTCACGAACGACGCGCCCGGCGACGCCAGTTGCGTGATCGCCCACGCCACCTCCTCCGGGCGGCCGATCCGCCCGAGCGGCGTGTGCGCCACCTGCCATTCCCGTACGGCGGCCTGCCGCGCAGGGGCCAGGCCCTGGTGTTCGCCGATCGGGGTGTCGACCGCTCCCGGCGCCACCGCTACGACGCGGATGCCGCGCGGTGCCAGCTCCACCCCCAGCTGCGGATGAGGAGTTCAAGTGCGGCCTTCGACGCGGCGTACAGGGAGTTGCCGGGCCAGGCACGCTGGCCGACCGATGTACTGACGTTTACGATCGCGCCGCCGCCCGTCGAAGCCTCCAGCGCGGGCAGCGCAGCTGAGCCAGCAGCGCGGGGGCGACGAGGTTCGTCGCGAGCTGTGCCTGCGCGCTCTCGCGCGAGAGCGCGCCGAGCGGTCCGGCGCTCACGATGCCGGCGTTGTTGACGAGTACGTCGAGCCGCCCGCACTCCTCGACGGCCTACGCACGATCTCCTCGGCGGCGCCGTCGGCCGTGATGTCCGCCACCAGCGGGCGGATCCGCGGGTGTGCCTCCGCGGTCTCGGCGAGCGGCGCCGGCCTGCGGCCCATCGCGACGACGTGGGCACCTGCGGAGGCGAACATCCGGGCCGTGGCGAGGCCGATGCCCGTACCGGCGCCGGTGGCGGCGTACTGCTGGTTGCTCTGCTGCTTCGAGGCGTTCAGGCGGACCGTTGAGCGGGTGCGGCTAGGGTCGGTCCCATGACTTCGGATCTCTGGGACGCGCTGCCCGCCGCCGTACGCGACAAAGTGGACGAACTCGTCGTCCAGGGGCGGTCGGTCCAGGCCGTCTTCGCCATCCGTTCCTCAGGCGTCACGCCAAGGCCCGGGCTGCGTGCCTGTCAGGACCTGATCGCCGAGCGCGGTGTCGCGCTCGCCGACCGGATCGAGCCTCCGCCGCCGCACGATGTCTAGACGCTCGCCGAACGCTCTTCCGGTGCCGTTCCGCTTCGACGAGTCGGACGGACCCGACGTGCTCGTCCCGCGCTCCCTGCATGACGTGGCCCCTGCATGATGTTCCCCGCATGATGTGGGGGTGCAGTTCGAAGCGATCACCTGGGAACGGCTCACCGACGCCCTCGCCGACCATCTCGGCGGCCTGACTCCGGCCGATGGCGGGCCGTGGCTCAAGGCCGCCGTCGACGGTGCGCCCGCCGCCCGTACCCGCGAGGTCGCCGGGCGCCTCGCCGATGCGTTGCGACTGCGCGGCCGTACGGTCGTGGCCGTCGGTACGGAGGGGTTTCTGCGGCCGGCGTCGCTGCGGTACGAGTTCGGCAAGGAGGACCCCGACTCGTACTACGACGGCTGGTTCGACATCCGCGCCCTGTGGCGCGAGGTCTTCGGGCCACTGGAGCCCGGCGGCTCCGGGCGCGTTCTGCCCGACCTGTGGAACCCGGCCACCGACCGGGCGACGCGCAGTCCGTACGTACGGCTTCCTGCGGGTGGTGTGCTGCTGGTGCACGGGCCGATGCTCCTGCGGCACTGGTTTCCGTTCGACCTGACGGTGCATGTGCGGCTGTCCGCAGGGGCGTTGGAGCGCGGAACGGACGCCGGGGCGAAGTGGACGCTGCCTGCCTTTGCCCGGTACGAGCGGGAGGCGCGGCCGGGGGAGGCCGCGGATGTGCTCGTACGGGCCGATGATCCGCGCCATCCGGCGTGGACGGGGCTCCGGGGGCAGTGACGGCAGGGCGTTTCGGTAAGGGGCGGGCAGGGCAAGGGCGCGCCTTCACCACCGTAACCCCAGCGACCGTCACCCCAGAGGTGGTCGCCCGCCCACCAGCGCGACGGCCCGCGCCCCGGCGCCGCACCCCTCCACCGCAGCCCGCGCGGCATCCGCACCGGCAAGGCGTGCCGCGAGGAACGCTCCCGCGAAGGCGTCGCCCGCGCCCGTCGAGTCCACCGCCTTCGCCGGGGCGGCAGGAACGCGGTCCTGCACGCTGCCGGCCGCGGCGACCAGCGCTCCCCCGGCGCCCAGGGTGGCGGCGACCAGCGGAAAGTGGCGGCTCAACTTGGCCGCGGCGTCCGCAGTTTCCGGCAACCCGGTGAGCAGCCGGGCCTCGTCCGCGTTGGGCAGCAGCACATCCGCCCCCGCCACGGCCTCCAGGAAACGGTCCACGCCCAGCTCGGCGATGAAGCCCGCCGACGCCGGATCCACGCTCACCGTCACCCCCCGCTCCTGGGCCGCTCGCAGCGCCAAGCGGGCCGTCTCGCGGCTCGTATCGGCGAAGAAGAGGTAGCCGGAGAGATGGAGATGGGCGACGCCGTTCAGGAGGGACGCGGACCAGTCGGCGGGACAGAGGCGCAGGGCGGCGCCGCTGTCGGTGAGGAACGTACGCTCGGCGGCCGCGTCGACGAGGGAGATCACGGTGGCGGTTGCCGCCTCCCCGTCGAGCACCACCTGCGGACGCACACCCGCACTCCGCAGCCGCTCCTCGTGCCACGCACCCGCGTCCGTACCGACCCGCGCCAGAAGCCGAACGTCTGCCAGCCCCGAGTACGCCGCCCAGCAGGCCACGTTGGCCCCCGCCCCGCCCGGCAGCGTCCTGATCTGCGCCGCGGTGTCTGTCGCCGGTGCCAGCGGTGTGCGATGGCGGGCCACGACGTCGGTGACCACATCGCCGACCACCAGCAACGCACCGCCCATGCCGCCCGAGCCGTCGGTCTCATCCTCACCAGCGCCCCCTGCCTCACCCCTTCGCGGGTCCTCGCTCATGCCTGCGCCCACGCGGTCGCGATCCGCGCGGCCAGTCGTACGTTGCCGCGCACCGCCGCCAAGTTGGCCTCCAGTGAAGCGCCTTGCGTGCCCCGCGCCAGGTAGTCCAGCAGGAACGGCGTGACGCCCTGGCCCGAGATCCCGCGCGTCCTGCACTCCTCCAGGGCCTCGGCCAGCACCCGGTCGTGCAGCGCCGGGTCGAGCTGCTCGGCCTCGGGTACGGGATTGGCGACAAGCAGCGCCGCTTCCGGGCCGCCGAGCACGTCCTGGGCGCGCATCACCGCCGCCACCTCAGAGGGCGTGCGCACCGTCCAGTCGACCGGCTCGCCCGAACTGCTCAGGTAGAACCCGGGAAAGTGCGCCGTGCCGTACCCGAGGACCCCGACCCCGAGCGTCTCCAGCCGCTGCAACGTCGCCGGAACGTCGAGGATCGACTTGACCCCCGCGCACACCACCGTGATCCGCGTCCGCGCCAGCAGCCCCAAGTCCGCCGACTCGTCCTGCGTCTCGGTCCACTCGCGGTGTACGCCGCCGAGCCCACCGGTGGCGAAGACGCGCAGGCCGGCCCGGGCGGCCAGTAACGCCGTCGCCGACACGGTTGTTGCCCCGCTCGCGCCCGCCGCCAGGGCCGGCGCGAGATCGCGATGACCCAGCTTGCGCACCGAGTCGTCGTTCGCGACCCGCTCCAACTGTGCCTTGTCCAGGCCGACATGCGCCCTGCCGTCGAGGACGGCGATGGTGGCGGGAACGGCTCCGACGGTACGTACCACCTCCTCCAGCTCCTCCGCGACCCGCAGATTGCGCGGGCGCGGCAGACCGTGCGCGATGATCGTCGACTCGAGGGCTACGACGGGACGGCGCCGCTCCAGCGCCTCCCGCACCTCCCCGGACATCAGCAGTGCGGTGTCAGGCATGCCCCATTCCTGGCGCGTCGGCCGGGTCCTCAAACGTCGCGCGGCGCGCCCTTGCGCCCGGCGACGATCGCACCGCAGCCTGGGCGGATGACAGAAACACATCTCGATCACGTCGTCCTGTGGGTGAGCGACCCGCTGGCCTCGGTGGAGTTCTACGAGAAGACCGTCGGTCTGAGCGGCGTACGTGCCGCCGAGTTCGCGGAGGGCAAAGCGGCCTTCCCCTCCGTGCGTGTCGCCGCCGGATCGCTGCTCGACCTCGCCCCCCTCACGATGGCCGGGTCCATGAACGCCATCCCCGGCGCCGAGGGCACGGCCGGTCACCCGGTCAACCATGTCTGCCTCGCCATGGGCAAGCAGGCCTTCGAGGCCCTGCACGGCCGGCTGGAAGTAAGCGGCGTGGCCGTCTCGCCGTATTCGCACAACAGCTTCGGGGCCCGCGGCGCCGCTCCTCGGTCCTTCTACTTCCGCGATCCCGACGGGAACATCATCGAGGCCCGCCACTACGACGAGTGATCTCCACGTGATCCAAGGTCCAAGGTAAAGGTCACCACTGACAACGCCCCTCGGTGAGGCTCACCGGAGGTCCCCGCTAAGGTGACGCGCCATGACGACAATTGATCAAGTTCCTGCCTCTTTCGCCGTGCACATCCCGGACGCCGATCTTGAGCCGGAGCCGCTCGACCCGGACCAGATCGTGTCCGGAGAGCCGGTGGTGACGGGCAAGCTGCTGTGGAAGTCTCCCGACGGCAAGCAGCTGCGCGGGATCTGGCAGATCACGCCCGGCGTGGTCACCGACACCGAGGCCAACGAACTGTTCGTGGTGGTCAGTGGGCGCGCCACGGTCGCGGTGGAGGGCGGCGACACCCTGGAGATCGGTCCCGGTGACGCGTGTGTGCTGCGCGAGGGGGACCGTACGACCTGGACCGTGCACGAGACGCTGCGGAAGGCGTACCACATCAGCCTTTAGCGGCCGGTTCAGCTGGTTCCGCAGGGTCTTCCGCTTCGGCCGGTTCCGGCGAGTCGCCAGGGCGGCTGCGGGTGGCCAGCAGGGCGAGCGCGGCCATCGGCAGCAGCAGGCAGGCGCCGATGGCATTGAGCCAGCCGTAGCCCGCCTGCGAGACGATCAGGCCGGCCGCCGCGCCGCCGATCCCCGCCGCCGAGTTCATGGTCAGGTCCGACAGTCCCTGGACCGCGGCGCGGGCGGGCTGCGGCACCGAGTCGGTGAGCAGGGCGGAGCCCGAGACCAGGCCCGCGGACCAGCCGAGGCCGAGCACGAAGAGGCCGGCGGCCGTCTGGGCGTGGCTGGGACCCGCCGTGCCGGCCAGCAGGGCGGCGAGGCAGAGCAGACCGGCCGCCAGGCCGATGACCGCGAGACGGCCGACCCGGTCGGACAGCCAGCCCATGACCGGTGAGAACGCGTACATGCCCGCGATGTGACCGCTGATGACAAGACCCACGAGTTCCAGATCGGCGCCGTGGTGGCCCAGGTCGACGGGGGTCATCACCATGATCGACACCATGACGGTGTGACTGACGGCCACTGTTACGAGAGCGAGCCTGGCCCGCGACGACGCGGCCACCGCCGCGACTCCGGCGCGCAGCGAGCGGCTCTGCGCGGACTGCGATTCCGCCGGCGCCATGGCCCGGGCGGTCAGGAGCGGATCGGGGCGCAGCAGTACGGCGACGATCAGACCCGTGACGAGAAAGATCCCGGCGGCCCACAGGAACGGGCCCGCCGTCTCGGGTATGGACGTGCCGGTGAAGGCGCGGCCCGCCGGTGCCGCGATGTTGGGGCCGAACACCGCGCCGATGGTCGTGGCCCAGACAACCGTCGAGATCGCCCGGGCGCGCCGGTCCGGCTCGGCCAGGTCGGCCGCGGCGAAACGCGCCTGGAGGTTGGCGGAGGACGCGGCGCCGAATCCGGCCATGCCGAGCAACAGCAGCGGGAAGTTGTCGATGACGGCGGCGAGCACTACGAGCGCCGCGCCCAGGGCGCCGATCAGGTAGGCGAGGACGAGTCCCGGGCGCCGGCCGCGCGAAGTCATCAGGGAGGCCAGCGGGATCGACAGCAGGGCCGTGCCCGCGACGGACGCGGTCGGTGCCAGTCCCGACAGGGCCTCGGTGCCGCTGACCTCGACCGCGAGGACGGGCGCGAGGGCGATACCGATGGGCACGCCGAGCCCGCCCAGGATCTGGCTCACGACGAGTACGACGGAGGTACGCCGCTGGAGGGCGCGCAGCGCGTCGGGCCCGGGTATCGCCGCTGTCGCGGTTGCCTTGCCGGCCTGTGTTGTAGTCACCGCCGCAGTGTGCCAGCCCTTACCCGGTGTGCGGAACCGAGTTCAGAACAACGGCTGGGGCAGCACTCCTTCGAGCGCCAGCAGTGCCCGCTTGGTCTCCAGGCCGCCGCCGAACCCGCCGAGCCCGCCGTCGCTCTCCACCACCCGGTGGCAGGGCACCACCACGGGCAGCGGATTCGAGCCCATCGCCGCGCCGACCGCCTGCGCCGCGCCGGGTTGCCCGACCCGCCCCGCCAGATCGCCGTACCCGACGACCGCGCCGTACGGAACGCCGGTCGCCAGCTCGCGCAGCACCTGCCGGTTGAACCCGGAGGTGAGCGACCAGTCCAGCGACAGGGTGAAGTCACGCAGCTCGCCCGCGAAGTACGCCCTGAGCTGCCGTATGGGCTCGGCCAGCCGCGCGGAGCCGGGCGCCTCGGTCAGCTCGGCGCCCAGCCGCGTCCGCAGCTGGGCGAGCGCCTTCTCCCGTACCGCAGGACCGGCGTGGAAGACCACGCACACCAGGCCGGCATCGGTGGCGGCCACCAGCAGCGGCCCGATGCCGCTGTCGCCGCTGCCGATGACCGCCCACTCCACGAACTGCCCGTCGCTGTCCATGCGCACCACGGTACGACCGGGCACTGACAACCGGGCGCTGACAACGGCCGGCCGCTACTCGCTGACGGCGTCCCGGACGATGTCGGGGTTGTTGGTGATGATCCCGTCCACGCCGAAGTCGTTCACCCGTGTCGCTGCCGCCGCCGTGTTCACCGTCCAGGTGTTGACCTGGAGCTGCTTGCCGTGCGCGCCCTTCTGCCGGTGGACGGCCGCGACGTAGTCGGCCGTCAGCGACGTGTGCGTCGGATTGATCTGGTCCGTGAACCGGGCGTACTTCGGCAGGTCGGCAACCGGGGGCGTCCCGAGGAAGCCGGTCGTGACGTCGGGCCGCTGCTCGTGCACGGCCTTCACACTGTCCGCGCCGAAGCTCTGGATGACGAGCTTGTGCTTGACGTGGTGGCGGTTCAGCCAGCCCTCCTCGCGCAGCACGCGCAGAGTGTCCTTCTCGATGCCCGGGTAGAGCTCGGGCTTCTTGATCTCCAGGAGCAGCTTCTGGTGGTTGCGATCGACCCGGTTCACGTACTGCTTGAGGGTCGGCACACGCGCGCCCGTGAACTGGGGGCCGAACCAGCTGCCGGCGTCGAGTGTGGCGATCTCCGCCGCGGTGAAGTCCTTGATCCTCCACGGCGACCGGCCGGGGAAGACCTGCTCCACGTTTGTCGTTCTGGCGAGGCTGTCGTCGTGGACGACCACCAGTTCGCCGTCCTTGGTGCGCTGTACGTCGTTCTCCACCCAGGCGAAGCCCATCCGGTCGGCCAGGTCGATCGCCGCCAGTGTGTTCTCGGGTGCGTATGCGGACGCGCCCCTGTGGGCGATGATGGCGGGCTCGTCGGTGCCGCTGGGACTGGCTGCCTGGGTGGCCGAGGCGGGCAGCAGCAGTGCGGTGGCGCCCAGGAGCGCTGCGGCCGTGGCCGAGACGGTGCGTGCGTACACAAGGACTCCTCGCATGGAGTGATCACGGACGGTCCGAGAGTGACAGCGAATAGTCAACGATGGACAGGCGAAGGATGGCCACGAAGTGGACGAAACCGCCCGGGGCGCGTCACGTGTCACTGCCTCTGCCGATGAATTGCCGAGAAAACGTGTGCGGATCACCCAGCTCGGCCTACTGTCGCCCGAAACGGGCCTCCGTACCACGAGTGGGCCCTCGTCACCCGGCGACCGAAGCTGAAGGGCTCAAAGGGAATGCAGGGCACTGTCGACGGATTCAGCTACGGTCTCGTCACCCCGGTAGCGGCGTACCTCATGGCGTGCCTCGGCGGCGCGCTCGGGCTGCGCTGCACCGCGAGGTCACTCAGGAACGAGCACGGCTGGAAGACCGGCTGGCTCGCGCTCGGTGCGACCGCCATCGCCTCGGGAATCTGGACCATGCACTTCATCGCGATGATGGGTTTCACGGTGAAGGAGACCCCCATCAGTTACGACGCGACCCTGACGTACGCCAGTCTCGGCGTCGCCGTCGTCATGGTCGGCATCGGCGTCTTCATCGTCGGATACCGGGGAGTCACCCCGATGGCCCTGGTCACGGGCGGCACGATAACCGGCCTGGGGGTTGCCTCCATGCACTACCTCGGTATGGCCGGAATGCGACTGCGCGGCCAGCTCCAGTACGACACCCTCACCGTCGCGCTCTCCGTGGTGATCGCGGTGGTCGCCGCGACCGCCGCGCTCTGGGCGGCCGTGTCGATACGTGGCTTCCTGCCGAGCCTGGGCGCCAGCCTCGTCATGGGCGTCGCGGTGAGCGGCATGCACTACACCGGCATGGCGGCGCTCAGCGTCCACCTCCACGGGCCCGCGACCGCCACCGGCGGCGAGACGTCCACCCTGCTTCTCGCCCCGATGCTGATCGGCCCGGTGATCTTCCTGTTCCTGGCGGGCGTGGTCGTGATGTTCGACCCCTTGCTGGTCATGGGCCGCACCGACTGGCAGCGGCCGGCCGGTCCGGGCGTCCCGCGCCCGGCCCCGGGAACCTCGCGGCGCCGGTGACCCGGCGCGATCACTGCGTGAGTGTCAGTGCCGGGTCGTACGGTTGATGCATGCGGCCCGTTTCAAGCATCGAACGTACGGTGGCGCCCTTCGAGGTCGTCAGTTCCTACCAGCCCAGCGGTGACCAGCCGGCGGCCATCGCCGAGCTGGAGCGGCGCATTCGCGCAGGTGAGAAGGATGTCGTCCTGCTCGGCGCGACCGGCACCGGCAAGTCGGCGACCACCGCCTGGATGATCGAGAAGCTCCAGCGCCCCACGCTCGTCATGGCGCCGAACAAAACGCTGGCGGCCCAGCTGGCGAACGAGTTCCGCGAGCTCCTGCCGAACAACGCCGTCGAGTACTTCGTCTCCTACTACGACTACTACCAGCCCGAGGCGTACGTCCCGCAGTCGGACACGTACATCGAGAAGGACTCCTCGATCAACGAAGAGGTCGAGCGGCTGCGGCACTCCGCGACGAACTCGCTGCTCACCCGCCGCGACGTCGTCGTGGTCGCCTCGGTCTCCTGCATCTACGGCCTCGGTACGCCGCAGGAGTACGTGGACCGCATGGTGCCGCTGAAGGTCGGCGAGGAGATCGACCGCGACCAGCTGCTGCGCCGCTTCGTCGACATCCAGTACACGCGCAACGACGTGGCTTTCGCGCGCGGTACGTTCCGGGTCCGCGGCGACACCATCGAGATCTTCCCGGTCTACGAGGAGCTGGCCGTACGCATCGAGATGTTCGGCGACGAGATCGAGGCGCTGTCGACCCTCCACCCGCTCACCGGCGAGATCATCAGCGAGGACGACCAGCTGTACGTCTTCCCCGCCAGCCACTACGTCGCCGGACCCGAGCGCATGGAGAAGGCGATCAGGGGCATCGAGAAGGAGCTGGAGGACCGGCTCGCCGAGATGGAGAAGCAGGGCAAGATGCTGGAGGCCCAGCGTCTGCGCATGCGCACCACCTACGACCTCGAAATGATGCGCCAGATCGGCAGCTGCTCCGGCATCGAGAACTATTCGATGCACATGGACGACCGCGCCCCCGGCACCGCGCCGCACACTCTCCTCGACTACTTCCCCGAGGACTTCCTGTTGGTCATCGACGAGTCGCATGTCACCGTGCCGCAGATCGGCGCGATGTACGAGGGCGACGCGTCCCGCAAGCGGACTCTCGTCGACCACGGCTTCCGGCTGCCTTCCGCCCTGGACAACCGCCCCCTGAAGTGGGAGGAGTTCCAGCAGCGCGTGGGTCAGGCGGTCTATCTCTCCGCCACCCCCGGTGCGTACGAACTCTCGCGCTCCGACGGCTTCGTGGAGCAGATCATCCGCCCCACCGGTCTCATCGACCCCGAGGTCGTCGTCAAGCCCACCGAGGGTCAGATCGACGACCTGGTGCACGAGATCAGGAAGCGCACGGAGCGGGACGAGCGCGTACTGGTCACCACCCTCACCAAGAAGATGTCCGAGGACCTCACCGAGTACTTCCTCGAACTGGGCATCCAGGTCCGCTATCTGCACAGCGACGTCGACACGCTGCGCCGCGTGGAGCTGCTGCGCGAGCTGCGATCCGGTGAGTACGACGTCCTGGTCGGCATCAACCTGCTGCGAGAGGGCCTCGACCTGCCCGAGGTGTCGCTCGTAGCCATCCTCGACGCCGACAAGCAGGGCTTCCTGCGCTCGGGCACCTCCCTGATCCAGACCATCGGCCGAGCGGCGCGCAATGTCTCCGGCCAGGTCCACATGTACGCCGACAAGATCACCCCGGCGATGGAGAAGGCCATCGACGAGACCAACCGGCGCCGGGAGAAGCAGATCGCGTACAACACGGCGCACGGGGTCGATCCGCAGCCGCTGCGCAAGAAGATCAACGACATCGTCGCTTCCATCGCGCGCGAGCAGGTCGACACCGAACAGCTCCTCGGCTCCGGCTTCCGGCAGGCGAAGGACGGCAAGGGCGCCAAGGCCCCGGTGCCCGTGCTCGGCGGCAAGGCGGGCAAGGCAGCCAGGGTGGGGAAGAAGGGCGATGTGCTCACCGACCGCCCCGCCGCCGAACTGGCAGCGCTCATCGAGGAGATGACGGAGCAGATGCGCGGAGCGGCCGCCGAGCTGCAGTTCGAAGTGGCCGCGCGGCTGCGCGACGAAGTGGGCGAGCTGAAGAAGGAACTGAGGCAGATGAGGGAGGCGGGGCAGGCCTGACGGCCCGGTACCCACCCGGCACCTGGTGTGTTGCAACACCGACACAAAGTGCGACGCGACTGTGGCGGCCCAGGCGTGACTGCGTAGGGTTCTGGGCAGCCGCACGCAACGGGCGGGCCGCGGGGTAAGCAATGAGAGGGGACAGCGCGTGGTGGATGTATCCAAGGGCAGCGCGCCCGGGGGACCTGGCGTCAATCTGACCAAGGGTCAGGCCATCAGCCTGGAGAAGAAGGGCGGCGGCACGCTGACCGCCGTCCGTATGGGGCTGGGCTGGCAGGCGGCGCCGCGTCGTGGTCTCTTCGGCTCGCGCACCCGGGAGGTCGACCTCGACGCCTCGGCGGTCCTGTTCGCGGACAAGCAGCCGGTCGACGTCGTCTTCTTCCGTCACCTCGTCAGCGACGACGGCTCTGTGAAGCACACCGGTGACAACCTGGTCGGCGGCGCGGGCCAGGGCGGGGACGACGAGGCGATCCTCGTCGACCTCCAGCGCGTGCCGGTGCACATCGACCAGATCGTCTTCACGGTGAACTCCTTCACCGGCCAGACGTTCCAGGAAGTGCAGAACGCGTTCTGCCGCATCGTCGACGAGACCAACGGCCAGGAGATGGCCCGTTACACGCTCGACGGTGGCGGCCAGTACACCGCCCAGATCATGGCCAAGGTGCACCGCGACGGCGCCGGCTGGAAGATGACGGCCATCGGCACCCCTGCCAACGGCCGGACCTTCCAGGACCTGATGCCGTCGATCCTGCCGCACCTGTAGCAGACGACTGACGCAGTACGCGCAGCTCCCGGAGGCATCGGCCGCCGGGAGCTGCACCACATCCACGATTGCGACGCGGGGGAGACAGGCGATGACGGCCGAGCTGGTCCGGGGGCAGAACCACCCCTTGCCCCAGGCCCGTTTGGAGATCCGGGTATCGGCCGGCAAGCCGGTCGTGGCCGGTGCCACCCTCGGCGACGAGCAGGGCACCGTGCGCGGTACGGAGTGGGTCGCCCACCCCGGCTCGCCGAACCTCCCCGGGCTCGAAGTGTCCAAGCAGGCCGCCGCCGACCACCGGCTCGCCGTGGACCTCGAGGCACTGCCCGAGACGGTGCACCGGGTGAACGTCCTGCTCGCTCTCCCGCTGGGCGTGGGCGGTCCGGCCCGCTTCGGCGCCGTCGCGGCCCCCTTCGTCTCCGTCACCGGGCTCGACGGCTCCGAGGTCGCCAACTACACCGTTACCGGGCTGGACAGCGAGTCCGCCGTAGTCGCCCTGGAGCTCTACCGCCGACAGGGCATCTGGAAGGTGCGCGCCGTCGGGCAGGGTTACGCCGGTGGCCTCGCCGAGATGCTCGGCGACCAGGGACTGCCGCAGGCCCGTGAACTCGCCGCCGCCATCCAGGACGCGGTGAGCAGCGGCATGGCCCGCTCCGTCGCGGCGCCCCCGCCCCGTAGCGAGGACGGCGACCGGTCGCGGCGTACGACGTCCCACGCGACGAACGGCGGACGCGACGCGCAGACCGACGCCGTGGCGCCCACAGCAACACCCACAGCCGGTGCCCCCGCACCCGTGGCGCCGAGTGGTCCGGACAGTGGCGCTCGACAGGCCGCCCCCGGCGGCCCCATCGACTACGCGCACCCGCGCCGCCAGAGCACCGCGCCCCCGTCCCCGCCGCCCACCGCGCCGCCCGCCCCGCCCGGACAGTACCCACAGCCCGTCGCCGGTGACGCGACCGGCTGGTCCATGGAGGAGCGGCTGTACAACCAGGTGTGGGGCATGTTCGAAGACCTGGCCCGCACCGTCTCGGCGTACCGCAGCGCGGTCGACTTCGCCGAGTCCCGGATGGAGCAGGAGCTCGACAAGGCGCTCTCCGACCCGCGCAGCCGGATCGGCGCCGCGGGCGACACCGCCCGCGCGAACGCCCGGGCCAAGCACGACCAGCTCGTCGGCCAGGCCCGCGACGTACTGGACCGCGACCTGGCCCAGCTCGCCGCCGAGGCCGACGTCGTCGAGCCGGCCCTGCCCCCCGCCTTCGCCTCCTGGCACAACCCGGCCTGGCACGGTTACCGGGTTCCCATGGAGATCCCGATGGCCCTGCGCGTCGGGGACCTGCACCTGCCCGAGCGCCCGGATCTGCGCATCCCCATGCTGGTGCGCCTGCCGCTGGAGCGAGGCCTGTGGATCGACAGCGGCCGTTCCGGCTCCGAGGCCGCGCTGATGATGGAGTCCGACCAGCTGCGCCGAGCGGCCATGGAAAGTGCCGCGGCGCACGCCGCCCGCCTGCTGGCGGTCTATCCCGCCGGTGAGTTCACCGTCCATGTCATCGACCCGGCGGGCACGGGCGCGGCCGCGCTCGCCGCGCTGACCGGGTCCGGCGTGCTCGACGCGCCGCCCGCGGCCGGCGCCCAGGGCGTGGCGGCCGTGCTGGCCAAGCTCACCCAGCGCGTGGAACTGGTACAGATGGCAGTCCGTGGCGGGGTCGTCGACTCGCTCCCGCCGGAGCTGGACACGGCCGAGCAGCTCCTGATCGTCAACGACTTCCCGCACGGCTTCGACGACCGCGCCGTCACCCAGCTCCGCTACCTCGCAGACGAGGGCCCGTCGGTCGGCGTGCACCTGATGATGGTCGCGGACCGCGAGGACGCGAGTGCGTACGGTCCGGTGCTCGACCCACTGTGGCGGTCGCTGCTGCGGGTCACTCCCGTGCCCGACGACCACCTCATCGACCCGTGGGTCGGCCATACCTGGACGTACGAGCCGCTGCTGCCGCCACCGGGCAGCCAGGTCGTGCGGCAGGTGCTCGCGCAGGTGGCGGCAGCGAGGCGGCAACTGCCTCGCTGACCAGCGCTTTTGGTGCGACTTTACCCATCCCTTTACCTTTTCTTGGGTGTTCCTGTACCCTTCGATGAGCGGAGGGGAGTACTCCCGGCTGCGACGTACCCGTCAATACGGACCGCCATCGGTCCCGGGGCGTCGGCCCGCGGCGCGCGGATACGCGCCCGGGTGGAAGAGACCTCCGGCAGCGACGACGCTGAGTGAGTTGCCGTAGCTATCTGCCGGAGGCGCAGTGGACGTTTCAATGACCCTTTGGGCACTGACCATTCTTGGTCTGATCGCCCTGATCGCAGTCGACTTCCTCATCGGGCGCAAGCCGCATGACGTGTCGATCAAGGAAGCCGGAATCTGGACGGTCGTCTGGATCGTCCTGGCCGTGCTGTTCGGCCTCGGACTGCTGATCTTCGGCACCGCGCAGGCATCGGGCGAGTTCTTCGCCGGCTTCATCACCGAGAAATCGCTCAGCGTGGACAACCTCTTTGTCTTCGTCCTGATCATGGCGAAGTTCTCGGTGCCGTCCCACCTCCAGCAGCGTGTGCTGCTCGTGGGTGTGCTGATAGCCCTGGTACTGCGTGCGATCTTCATCGCGGCCGGCGCTGCGGTCATCGCCAACTTCTCGTGGGTCTTCTACATCTTCGGCGCGTTCCTGATCTACACCGCCTGGAAGCTCATCCAGGAGGCGCGGGCCGAGGAGGAGGAAGAGGCGTTCGAGGAGAACCGTCTCCTCAAGTCGATCGAGAGCCGCTTCGGCGTCGCGGACAAGTACCACGGCACCAAGCTCTTCATCCAGAATAACGGCAAGCGCGTCCTGACGCCGCTGATGGTCGTCATGCTCGCCATCGGCACCACCGATGTGCTGTTCGCGCTGGACTCGATCCCGGCGATCTTCGGCCTCACCCAGGACCCGTACATCGTCTTCACCGCCAACGCCTTCGCCCTCATGGGTCTGCGGCAGCTGTACTTCCTCATCGGCGGACTGCTCAAGAAGCTGGTTCACCTGAGTTACGGCCTGTCGGTCATCCTGGGCTTCATCGGCGTCAAGCTGGTGCTCCACGCTCTGCACGAGTCCGGGGTGCACGTCCCCGAGATCTCCATCCCCTTCTCGCTGACCGTCATCTGCGGAGTGCTGATCGTCACCACGATCACCAGCCTCATCGCCAACAAGAAGACGGAACAGCGCGCGGCGGCCGAGGTCGCCAAGGCCGGCGACAAGGAGAGCGTCGAGTCCTGACCCCGTAACGGATTCACCGGCCGGTGCGAGCGGAGCAATACCGCTCGCACCGGCCGGTTCTTGTTTGTGCGGGCCTGGATCAGGCAGGGGCGGCTTCCGCCACGGGGCGGGGCGCCGGCCTCGTCTCCGGCAGCAGTGCGAAGCACCCCAGGCTCAGCAGCGCGATGGCAGTGAGGTAGACGGCGACACCCCACGGCGGTCCGTCGCCGTTCGCCACCGCCGTCGCGACGATCGGGGTCAGCGCACCTCCGACGAGCCCGCCGAGGTTGTAGCCGACGGCCGCGCCCGTGCAGCGCACCCTCGGCTCGTACAGCTCCGGGAGATAGGCAGCGATCACAGCGAACATGGTGATGAACGACAGCAGCGCTCCCACGAAGCCGAGAAACATCAGCAGCGGCTCGGCGGTCTGCAACAGCGCGACCATCGGGAACATCCACAGCGCTGCCGCCGCGCAGCCGAGCAGACACAGCGGCCTGCGCCCGTAGTGGTCACCGAGCATCGCGGCGAACGGGGTGACCACGCCCGAGATCGCCACGGCCCCCATGATGCAGGCCAGCATCACCGTACGGCTGACGCCCAGTTGTTCCGTGGCGTACGCGAGGGACCAGGTCGTCACGGCGTAGAAGACGGCGTACCCGACGGCGAGCGCGCCGGCCGTCAGCAGGACGAGCCGCCAGTGGTCGCGTACGACCTCGGCGAGGGGGACGGTCGCCCGCTTGTCCGTCTCGGCCAGCTGCTTGAACTGCGGGGTCTCCGCCAGGGACGTACGCAGCAACAGTCCTGCCGCGGCCAGCAGGCCCGCCACCCAGAACGGCACCCGCCATCCCCACGCCGCGAACTGTGCGTCGGTCAGCGAGGCGGAGAGGGCGAGCATGATGCCGTTGGCCAGGAGGAAGCCGACCGGGGGGCCGATCTGCGGGAAACTCGCCCACAGTCCGCGCCGGTTGGCGGGAGCGTGTTCGGCGGTCAGCAGAACCGCACCGCCCCACTCGCCGCCGAGCCCGAGCCCCTGCAGGAAGCGCAGCACCAGAAGGAGTACGGGCGCTGCTACGCCGATTGACCCGTACGTCGGTACGCAGCCGACCGCGACGGTCGCGATTCCCGTGAGCAACAGTGAGGCGAACAGGACAGGACGGCGCCCGTAACGGTCGCCGATGTGCCCGAAGATGACAGAACCGAGCGGCCGTGAAATGAAACCGACCGCGAAGGTCCCGAACGCCGCGAGCGTTCCCGCGAGCGGCGAAAAGGTCGGGAAGAAGAGCGGCCCGAGAACGAGCGCGGCGGCTGTTCCGTAGACAAAGAAGTCGTAGAACTCGATGGCTGTTCCGGCGAGCGACGCGGCAGCGAGGCGGGCCATGGAGGGAGGTCGTTCTTGGTGCATGCGGCCACAACTACCCCACCCGGACTCCGGTTACGGGGCGCACAGAAGCAGTCCCACCGGCTCGCGAAGCTGATCTACCAGCCGCGCTCGCGCCACTCGGGCAGGTGCGGGCGCTCCTTGCCGAGCGTGGTGTCGTTGCCGTGGCCGGGATAGACCCAGGTTTCGTCCGGAAGCTGTCCGAAGAGCTTCTCCTCGACGTCACCGATGAGGCTCGCGAAGGCCTCCGGGTCCTTCCACGTGTTGCCCACGCCGCCGGGGAAGAGGCAGTCCCCGGTGAAGACGTGCGGGTGCCCGTGCGGGTCGTCGTAGACGAGGGCGATGGACCCCGGGGTGTGGCCGACGAGGTGGCGGGCGGTGAGCTCGACACGTCCGACGCGGACGGTGTCGCCGTCTTCCAGCAGCACGTCGGTGGTGACGGGGATGCCCTCCGCGTCGTAGCGGCCCGCGTACGTACGCGCCCCGGTCGCCGCCACGACCTCCGGCAGGGCCTGCCAGTGATCGCCGTGGCGGTGGGTGGTGACGACGGACGCGATGCCGTCGTCACCGATCAGCCTCAGAAGCGTGTGCGGCTCGGCGGCCGCGTCGATCAACAGCTGTTCTCCCGTGTCCCGGCAGCGCAGCAGATACGCGTTGTTGTTCATGGCGCCGACCGCGACCTTGGAGATCATCAGGTCAGTGAGCTCGTGAACGTTCGCAGGACCGCCGACTTTGACCGCTCCGCTGTACGTCATGGAGTCAGCCTATAGCGGCGGCAGCGCGGGCAGCGGGGCCCCCGCGGTGTCGAGAGTGGCTCCGACGCGGCGGCCCGCGAGCCAGCCCAGGAGGTCGGGGGCGGTGCCGGTGACGTTCACGGGATTGCCTTCGGTGCTTCCCGTACGCCACTGCCTCCCGTCGGCGGCCGTCAGCACGGTCGCGGGAACGCCCGGGTTCCCCGCGAAGCGCTCCGCGAGGAACGCGATCTCGCGTCCCGTGAACTCCTCCGGCAGGTCCTCCAGCTCATAGCCGATGCCCAGATCGACGTGGTGCAGCTCGACCTCGACGAGGCGGCGGAAGGGAATGCGGGAGGCCGAGTCGGTGACGCCGTTGCGCAGGGCGACCGTACGGGACCAGTCGGCGGGAACGGCGGCCGCTTCGTCGAAGCGAGCCGCACTGTCGCGCACGTCCTCCAGCTGTACGGCGAGGGGGCGCGGGGCGTCGCGCTCGATGTCGGCGTCGCGGACTTCGGCGTTGGCGTACATGGGACGGCCGGCCAGGACGTTCACGAGAGCGTCCGCGTTACGGGCGACGTGCGCCAGCACGTGGCCGCGGGTCCATCCCGGCAGCCGTGACGGTTGCGTCACAGCGGCGTTGTCCAGCTTGTCGGTCGCGGCGAGGAGCCGGTCGGTCGCTTCGCGTACAGAGCCCAGGTCGCGCACGTGATCGTTCATGGCGTCGACGATAGTCCGGTCACACGATCGGGTGAAGCCGTTCAGGCTAGGCCGTAATTCGAATGCACGTGCTATACGCTCGTCAGAGGCACCAGGAATCCTTACAACATCGCTCTGGTTGCCCCCATAGTCTGAGAACCGGGGGGCTCAGTCCCCTCTGCCTCTCTCAAGAAAGGTGCGGACCGGCGTGGCCGACCGTCTCATCGTTCGTGGCGCTCGCGAGCACAACCTCAAGAACGTCTCGCTCGACCTCCCGCGTGACTCCCTCATCGTGTTCACCGGGCTCTCGGGGTCGGGCAAGTCCTCCCTCGCGTTCGACACGATCTTCGCCGAGGGGCAGCGCCGGTACGTCGAGTCGCTCTCCTCCTACGCCCGGCAGTTCCTGGGCCAGATGGACAAGCCCGACGTGGACTTCATCGAGGGCCTGTCGCCCGCGGTGTCCATCGACCAGAAGTCGACCTCGCGCAACCCGCGCTCGACGGTCGGCACGATCACCGAGGTCTACGACTACCTCCGTCTGCTGTTCGCCCGTATCGGCAAGCCGCACTGTCCCGAGTGCGGCCGGCCGATCGCGCGCCAGTCGCCGCAGGCCATCGTCGACAAGGTGCTGGAGCTGCCCGAGGGCAGCCGCTTCCAGGTCCTGTCGCCGCTGGTCCGCGAGCGCAAGGGCGAGTTCGTCGACCTCTTCGCCGACCTTCAGACCAAGGGCTACAGCCGGGCAAGGGTCGACGGCGAGACCATCCAGCTGAGCGAGCCGCCCAAGCTCAAGAAGCAGGAGAAGCACACCATCGAGGTGGTCATCGACCGCCTGACGGTGAAGGACAGCGCCAAGCGCCGGCTCACCGACTCGGTGGAGACCGCCCTCGGCCTGGCCGGCGGCATGGTCATCCTCGACTTCGTCGACCTCCCCGCAGACGACCCCGACCGTGAGCGGATGTACTCCGAGCACCTCTACTGCACGTACGACGACCTGTCGTTCGAGGAGCTGGAGCCCCGGTCCTTCTCCTTCAACTCGCCCTTCGGCGCCTGCCCCGACTGCACCGGCATCGGTACGCGCATGGAGGTCGACCCGGAGCTGATCGTCCCGGACGAGGACAAGTCCCTCGACGAGGGCGCGATCAACCCCTGGTCGCACGGCCACACCAAGGACTACTTCGCACGCCTCGTCGGCGCGCTCGCCGACGCGCTCGGCTTCCGTACGGACATCCCCTGGGCGGGGCTGCCGCAGCGCGCCAAGAAGGCCCTGCTGAACGGCCACAAGACTCAGATCGAGGTCCGCTACCGCAACAGGTACGGCCGCGAGCGGGCGTACACCACCTCCTTCGAGGGCGCGGTTCCGTTCGTCAAGCGGCGGCACTCCGAGGCGGAGAGCGACTCCAGCAGGGAGCGCTTCGAGGGCTACATGCGCGAGGTGCACTGCCCGACCTGTAACGGCACCCGCCTCAAGCCCCTGGTCCTCGCGGTCACGGTCATGGAGAAGTCCATCGCCGAGGTCGCCGCGATGTCGATCAGCGACTGCGCGGACTTCCTCGGCCGGCTGACGCTGAACGCCCGCGACAAGAAGATCGCCGAGCGCGTGCTCAAGGAGGTCAACGAGCGGCTGAAGTTCCTGGTCGACGTAGGCCTCGACTACCTGTCGCTCAACCGCGCGGCCGGCACGCTGTCCGGCGGCGAGGCGCAGCGCATCCGGCTGGCCACCCAGATCGGCTCCGGCCTCGTCGGAGTGCTGTACGTCCTGGACGAGCCGTCCATCGGTCTGCACCAGCGCGACAACCACCGCCTCATCGAGACGCTGGTCCGGCTGCGCGACATGGGCAACACCCTGATCGTCGTCGAGCACGACGAGGACACCATCAAGGTGGCCGACTGGATCGTCGACATCGGCCCCGGCGCGGGCGAACACGGCGGCAAGGTCGTCCACAGCGGCTCCCTCAAGGACCTGCTGGCCAACAAGGCGTCCGTCACCGGTCAGTACCTGGCCGGAAAGCGGTCCATCGCCATGCCGGACATCCGCCGTCCCGCGGACCCCACGCGGCAGCTCACCGTCCACGGCGCCCGCGAGAACAACCTGCGCGACATCGACGTGTCGTTCCCGCTCGGCGTGCTGACGGCCGTCACCGGCGTCTCCGGATCCGGAAAGTCGACGCTGGTCAACGACATCCTCTACACGCACTTGGCGCGCGAACTGAACAACGCCCGCACGGTGCCGGGGCGCCACACGCGCGTGGAGGGCGACGATTTCGTCGACAAGGTGGTCCACGTCGACCAGTCGCCGATCGGCCGGACACCCCGGTCCAACCCGGCGACGTACACCGGTGTCTTCGACAACGTGCGCAAGCTGTTCGCGGAGACGATGGAGGCGAAGGTGCGCGGCTATCTGCCGGGCCGCTTCTCCTTCAACGTCAAGGGCGGGCGCTGCGAGAACTGCTCGGGCGACGGCACCATCAAGATCGAGATGAACTTCCTGCCGGACGTATACGTCCCGTGTGAGGTCTGCCACGGGGCGCGCTACAACCGGGAGACCCTGGAGGTCCACTACAAGGGCAAGTCCATCGCCGAGGTGCTGGACATGCCGATCGAGGAGGCGCTGGACTTCTTCGAGGCCGTCCCGACGATCGCCCGTCACCTCAGGACACTCACCGAGGTGGGTCTCGGGTACGTCCGCCTCGGTCAGTCGGCGCCGACTCTGTCGGGTGGTGAGGCACAGCGCGTGAAGCTCGCTTCTGAGCTCCAGAAGCGTTCCACGGGGCGCACGGTGTACGTCCTGGACGAGCCGACCACGGGTCTGCACTTCGAGGACATCTCCAAGCTCATCTCGGTCCTGTCGGGCCTGGTCGACAAGGGCAACTCGGTGATCGTCATCGAGCACAACATGGACGTCATCAAGACCGCTGACTGGGTGATCGACATGGGTCCCGAGGGTGGCAGCGGCGGTGGCCTCGTCATCGCCGAGGGCACGCCCGAGCAGGTGGCCGCGGTGACGACCAGCCACACCGGCAAGTTCCTGCGGGACATCCTGGGCGACCGGGTGAGCGACGCGACGCCGGTGAAGAAGCCGGTGAAGAAGGCCCCGGTGAAGAAGGCGGTGGCGGCGGCGAAGTCGGCCCCGGCCAGGAAGACGGCGACGGCCAAGACGGCCACCGCGAAGAAGGCCCCGGGCACGACCGCTCCCGCAAAGGCGGCACGCGCGCGCAAGGCGTGACGTTCGCGTTCAAGTGCGGCCCCTTACCCACCGTGGGTGAGGGGTCGCTGGCGTGGCCGGAGCTCCTTTCCCCTACCCGCCCCTTCCCGAACCGGGGCGCTGCCCCGGACCCCGGTCCTCAAACGCCGGACGGGCTGGAGGGTGCCGGGCAGGGGCAGGGGCTGGGTGGTGCGGGCGAGTCCAGCCCGTCCGGCGATTGAGGACGCGTCCGTAGGGCGTCTGTGTTGTCTGGGGTCTGGGGGCTTGCTCACAGCTCGGGGAGGGGCGGGCAGGGGAAAGCTCCGCAGGACACGTCCGCCCTACGGCGCCAGTTCCGTCGCGTACGGCGGATTCGCGCCCGGGCGCGAGCAGGTGATCGCCGCCGCGCGGGCCGCGAACGCGAGGGTGTCGGTCCAGGCGGCCCTGCTCAGGGCCGGCAGGGAACGCAACGACAGCGCCCCACGGCCCGCGAGTCCGTGCAGCGCCGCGTTCACCGTGTCGCCCGCACCGATCGTGTCGGCCACCCCGACCCGTACCGCCGGAACGTCCACGCCCGCCCCGCCCCGCGTCCGCACCGTCATCCCCTCCGCGCCCCGCGTCAGCACCACTGCCGCAGGCCCCGCCGCGAGCCACTCCTCCACCGACCCGCCCAGCCACGCCGCGTCCTCCTGCGACAGCTTCAGCAGCGAGACGTACGGCAGCCAGTTCCTGAAGCGGGCGCGGTAGGCGTCCGGGGCCGGGATCAGGCCGCCCCGGATGTTCGGGTCGAGCAGTGTGAACAGTCCGCGCTCCGCCTCTCGCCGCAGCAACGCCTCGTACGCGCTCGCTCCCGGCTCCAGCACCAGCGAACACGTACCGAGCGCCAGCGCCCGTACACCGGAAGGCAGCGGCGCGGCCGGCAGAGCGAAGAGGCGGTCCGCGCTGCCCTCCGCGTAGAAGCCGTAACCGGCCGATCCGTCCGCGCCCAGCGCCGCCACAGCCAGCGTCGTCGGCTCGGGACCGCGCTGCACGAGCGCGGTGTCCACCCCCGCCGCCCGCAGCCCCTCGACGAGAGCGTCGCCGAAGCCGTCGGTCGAGATCCGGGAACAGAAAGATGTACGGGCGCCGAGCCGCCCCAGGGCCACGGCGGTGTTGTACGGCCCGCCGCCGAGCCGCGGCAACAGCGGCGCCAGCGCGCCCGTCCCCTGCGGCACCAGGTCGATCAGCGACTCTCCGGCGACGACGATCACGGGCCCGAACGTAACCCATCGCCGCCCGCCAGGACAGCCCGCGCGAGAGCCGCCGATGTCCGCCGGTATCGTCGGGTCTGTCGCACGTCCCTCACACACGCACCCCCTGATCAGTGGAGTTCGCATGCCCGGCCAGTCAGCCCCCCGCCGTACCGTGCTGAAGGGCGCCGTCCTCGCCGGGGCTGCCGGACTGGGTGTGGCGGCCTGCTCCACCGAGTCGAAGCTCGGGCACGCCAAGCCGCTGCCGTCCACGCCAGTAAGCCTCGGGTCGGCGGACGAGGTCCCGGTGGGCGGCGCCAAGCTCTATCGCGAGCAGCGGATCATTGTCAGCTGCCCGGCCAAGGGGGAGTTCAAGGCGTTCAGCGCGCAGTGCACGCACGCGGGCTGTGTCCTGGACAAGATCGAGAAGGACGAGGGCAACTGTCCGTGCCACGGCAGCCGTTTCGACGTCAGCACGGGTGAGGTGCTCCAGGGCCCGGCGACCGTGCCGCTGCCCGCCATCCCGGTCAAGGTCGAGGGCGGCAAGCTCATCGCGGGAGCGGGAGCAGACGCGAGCGCGACGGCCGGGCGGGGCGCCTGACCCGGCACTGCCGCGGGGCACCCGCACTGTCACTGCCCGCAAGTAGGGTGTCTGACATGGCCGACCCCTCCAGTTACCGCCCCAAGCCGGGACAGATCCCCGACTCGCCGGGGGTCTACAAATTCCGCGACGAGCACCGCCGGGTGATCTACGTCGGGAAGGCGAAGAGCCTGCGCCCGCGCCTGTCCTCGTACTTCCAGGACCTGGCCAATCTCCACCCGCGCACCCGCACCATGGTCACCACGGCGGCGTCCGTCGAGTGGACGGTCGTCTCCACCGAGGTCGAGGCGCTTCAGCTGGAGTACTCCTGGATCAAGGAGTTCGACCCCCGCTTCAATGTCAAGTACCGCGACGACAAGAGCTATCCGTCCCTCGCCGTGACACTGAACGAAGAGTTCCCCCGGGTCCAGGTCATGCGCGGCCCCAAGAAAAAGGGCGTGCGCTACTTCGGCCCGTACGGTCACGCCTGGGCCATCCGCGAGACCGTCGACCTGATGCTCCGGGTCTTTCCCGTACGCACCTGCTCGGCCGGTGTCTTCAAGAACGCCGCCAGGACCGGCCGCCCCTGCCTCCTGGGCTACATCGGCAAGTGCTCCGCGCCCTGTGTGGGCCGGGTCACGCCCGATGAGCACCGCGAACTGGCCGAGGAGTTCTGCGACTTCATGGCCGGCCGCACCGGCCAGTACCTCAAGCGCATCGAGCAGCAGATGCACGAGGCCGCCGAGGACATGGAGTATGAGAAGGCCGCCCGCCTGCGCGACGACATAGGGGCGCTGCGCCGCGCCCTGGAGAAGAACACGGTGGTGTTCAACGACGCCACCGACGCCGACCTGATCGCCGTTGCCGAGGACGAGCTGGAAGCCGCCGTGCAGATCTTCCACGTACGTGGCGGACGGGTGCGGGGCCAGCGCGGCTGGGTCACCGACAAGGTCGAGGCCGTCGATACCGCCGGCCTCGTCGAGCACGCCCTCCAGCAGCTGTACGGCGAGGAGCAGGGCGACGCGGTGCCCAAGGAGGTCCTCGTACCGGCCATGCCCGAGGACGCCCCGGCGGTCTCCCAGTGGCTCGCCGAGCGGCGCGGCTCCAACGTGTCGCTGCGCATCCCCCAGCGCGGCGACAAGAAGGACCTCATGGCGACGGTCCAGCGCAACGCCCAGCAGGCCCTCGTCCTGCACAAGACCAAGCGCGCGTCCGATCTGACCACTCGCTCCCGCGCCCTGGAGGAGATCTCCCAGGCGCTCGGCCTGGACTCCGCCCCGCTGCGCATCGAGTGCTTCGACATCTCCCACCTCCAGGGCGAAGACGTGGTGGCCTCCATGGTCGTCTTCGAGGACGGCCTGCCGCGCAAGAGCGAGTACCGCCGCTTCCAGATCAAGACCTTCGAGGGTCAGGACGACGTCCGGTCCATGCACGAGGTGCTCACCCGCCGCTTCAGGCGCTATCTCCAGGAGAAGGAGAAGACGGGGGAGTGGATCGAGGCGAACGGGGCCACGGAGGTGCCCGCCGAGCCGGAGCCGAACGCGGAGGACGACGGCAGGCCCAAGCGTTTCGCGTACCCGCCGCAGCTCGTCGTCGTCGACGGCGGGCAGCCGCAGGTGGCCGCGGCCCAGCGCGCCCTCGACGAGCTCGGCATCGACGACGTCGCCGTCTGCGGCCTGGCCAAGCGCCTCGAAGAGGTCTGGGTGCCCGGCGAGGACGACCCGGTCGTCCTGCCCCGCAGCAGCGAGGGTCTCTACCTCCTCCAGCGGGTCCGTGACACGGCGCACGACTTCGCCATCCGCTACCAGCGCACCAAGCGCGCCAAGCGGTTCAAGGCAGGACCGCTCGACGAGGTCCCCGGCCTGGGCGATACGCGCAAGCACGCCCTGGTCAAGCACTTCGGTTCGGTGAAGAAGCTTCGGTCCGCCACAATCGACCAGATCTGCGAGGTGCCGGGGATAGGCCGCAAGACGGCCGAGACCGTCGCCGCGTTCCTCGCACAGGCGGCACCGGCCGCACCCGCCGTGAACACGGCGACAGGAGAGATCATTGAGTACGACGAGGACACTGCGGAAGCCGCGGAGAGTGCGGAAGCACCCGTGGTCTCCCCGCCGGATCGGGGGCAGCACGAATGACTGAGCACGACGGAGATGGAGCACACGTGAGTATGGGCGCGACCGGAGAGACCGGCGAGAGCGGTCAGAACGGTCAGAACGGCCACAACGGTGAGGCGGCCGAGCCGGCCATCCCCGAGCTGGTGATCATCTCGGGCATGTCGGGAGCGGGCCGCAGCACCGCGGCGAAGTGCCTCGAAGACCTCGGCTGGTTCGTCGTCGACAACCTGCCGCCCGCGCTGATCCCCACCATGGTGGAGCTCGGCGCCCGCTCGCAGGGCAATGTCGCCCGTATCGCGGTCGTCGTGGATGTCCGCGGGCGGCGCTTCTTCGACAACCTCCGTGAGTCCCTGGCCGACCTGGACGCCAAGGAGGTCACCCGGCGGATCGTCTTCCTGGAGTCCTCGGACGACGCGCTGGTACGCCGTTTCGAGTCCGTACGCCGCCCCCACCCCCTCCAGGGTGACGGCCGGATCACCGACGGCATCGCGGCCGAACGCGACCTTCTGCGCGAGCTGCGCGGCGACGCCGACCTGGTGATCGACACCTCCAGCCTCAACGTCCACGAGCTGCGCGCCAAGATGGACGCCCAGTTCGCTGGCGACGACGAGCCGCAGCTGCGCGCCACGGTCATGTCGTTCGGCTACAAGTACGGCCTGCCGGTCGACGCGGACCTCGTCGTCGACTGCCGCTTCCTGCCCAACCCGCACTGGGTCCCGGAGCTGCGCCCCTTCACCGGCCTCAACGAAGAGGTCTCCGGCTACGTCTTCAACCAGCCGGGCGCCAAGGAGTTCCTCGACCAGTACACCGAGCTGCTCCAGCTCATCGCGGCCGGCTACCGACGCGAGGGCAAGCGCTACGTGACCATCGCCGTCGGCTGTACGGGCGGCAAGCACCGCAGCGTAGCCATGTCGGAGAAGCTGGCCGCCCGGCTGTCCTCCGAAGGCGTAGAGACCGTCCTCGTCCACCGGGACATGGGGCGCGAGTGACCGGACGTAACTTCCGCCTGCGCCGGCTGCGCGGCAATGACGCCGCGCGGCCGCAGCGCAAGCGCGGCGCCCAGCCCAAGGTCGTCGCCCTCGGCGGCGGCATGGGACTGTCCGCGTCGCTCACGGCGCTGCGCCGCATCACCGGCGACCTGACCGCCGTGGTCACCGTCGCCGACGACGGCGGCTCCAGCGGGCGGCTGCGCGACGAGCTCGGCGTACTGCCGCCGGGTGACCTGCGCAAGGCGCTCGCCGCGCTGTGCGGGGACGACGACTGGGGCCAGACCTGGTCGCGCGTCATCCAGCACCGCTTCTCCAGCCGCGGCGACCTGCACGACCACGCCGTCGGCAATTTGCTGATCGTCGCCCTGTGGGAGCAGCTCGGCGACCACGTCCAGGCGCTTGACCTGGTCGGCAAGCTCCTCGGCGCGCACGGCCGGGTTCTGCCCATGTCCGCCGTGCCGCTGGAGCTCCAGGCGCTCGTACGGGGGCACGATCCCCGGCGCCCCGACGACGTGGACACGGTCCGCGGCCAGGCGACCGTGGCGCTCACCCCCGGCGAGGTGCAGTCCGTACACCTCGTCCCGCAGGGGCCGCCGGCGGTCCCCGAGGCCGTCGCCGCCGTCCTCGACGCGGACTGGGTGGTGCTCGGTCCCGGCTCGTGGTTCTCGTCAGTGATTCCGCACCTTCTGGTGCCTGAGCTGCTCGACGCGCTCGTCGAGACGAAGGCGCGCCGGGTCCTGTCGCTCAACCTCGCGCCGCAACCCGGTGAAACAGATGGGTTCTCTCCGCAGCGTCATTTGGAGGTTTTGGGACGACACGCCCCTAAACTCGCCCTGGACGTGGTGTTGGCCGACGAGGCTGCCGTGCCCGACCGCGAGTCTCTCGCCGATGCCGCCAAGCGGTTCGGCGCGGCGGTCGAGCTGGCGCCGGTCGCCGCGCCCAACGGCTCCCCGAAGCACGACCCGGAGCTGTTGGCCGCCGCGTACGACCGTATTTTTCGGATGCATGGAAGGATCGGCCCATGGCGATGACGGCAGCGGTGAAGGACGAAATCTCCCGGCTCCCCGTCACCCGGACCTGCTGCAGGAAGGCGGAGGTCTCGGCGATCCTTCGGTTCGCGGGCGGGCTGCACCTGGTGAGCGGCCGGATCGTGATCGAGGCGGAGCTGGACGTGAGCTTCGCGGCCCGCAGGCTCAAGAAGGACATCCTTGAGATTTTCGGTCACCACTCCGAGCTGGTGGTGATGGCGCCGAGCGGGCTGCGACGCGGCTCCCGTTACCTCGTACGGGTGGTGGCGGGCGGTGACCAGCTGGCGCGCCAGACCGGGCTGGTCGACGGCCGCGGCCGGCCCATCCGCGGACTGCCCCCGCAGGTCGTCTCCGGCGCCACGTGTGACGCCGAGGCCGCCTGGCGCGGCGCGTTCCTCGCGCACGGCTCGCTCACCGAGCCGGGCCGCTCGTCCTCGCTGGAGGTCACCTGCCCGGGGCCGGAGGCCGCCCTCGCCCTCGTCGGCGCCGCTCGCCGCCTCTCCATCGGCGCCAAGGCGCGCGAGGTGCGCGGCGTGGACCGGGTCGTCGTACGGGACGGGGACGCGATCGGCGCCCTGCTGACCCGCCTCGGCGCGCACGAGTCCGTGCTTGCGTGGGAGGAGCGGCGGATGCGCCGCGAGGTCCGCGCCACCGCCAACCGCCTGGCCAACTTCGACGACGCGAACCTGCGCCGCTCGGCGCGTGCGGCAGTCGCCGCGGGCGCCCGGGTGGGGCGTGCGCTGGAGATCCTCGGCGAGGAGGTGCCCGAGCACCTCGCCGCCGCCGGGCGACTGCGCATGGACCACAAGCAGGCCTCCCTGGAGGAGCTGGGCGCGCTGGCCGACCCGCCGCTGACGAAGGACGCGGTCGCCGGCCGTATCCGCCGTCTGCTGGCGATGGCCGACAAGCGGGCCCAGGACCTGGGCATCCCGGGTACCGAGTCCACGATCACCGAGGAAATGGCCGACGGCCTGGTCGGCTGACCTCGTCACCTCGGCACGGCTCGCCGCCGTCGGCTCCCCTTGGGCGCCGACGGCGCGTTTGCGTACCCCAGGCGCTATTGACATGACCATGAACTGTCATGAGCCTGACGTCTGTTCGCTTATGTGGCAGACAACAGCAAGGGGGGCTCATGAGACGCAGAGCGAGATCGATCCTCGCAGCGTGCACATTGCTGCTCGGCGGTGTGGCGGTGGCACCGGTGGCCCAGGCCGAGGGCTCCAGTGGCGCGGCCGGGGCCGACGCGGGCGCCGACGCCGTCAAGGTGTTCAACGCGGACGTCACCAAGGAGCAGATCCCCCTGCTCCTGGCGGCCGGCCAGGACGCCCACGAGATGGGCGAACGCGCACCGGAGAAAGGCACGGCGCGCGTCGAGCTCTTCCTCACCGACGCCCAGGCCGAGGACCTGGCCGCGAAGGGCGTCAGAAACCTCACTGAGCGCAAGGTCTCGGCGAAGACGGAGTCCCGCCTCGCCGCCGCCGGGGACGGCGTCTACCGCCCCTACAGCGGCAAGGGCAATCTCCAGGAGGAGATCGTCAAGACCGGCCAGGCGCACCCGGACCTCACCAAGGTCGTCTCCATCGGCAAGACCGTCCAGGGCAAGGACATCCTCGCCCTCAAGCTCACCAAGGGCGCGAAGAAGACCAAGGACGGCGCCAGGCCCTCCGTGCTGTACCTGTCCAACCAGCACGCCCGTGAGTGGATCACCCCGGAGATGACCCGGCGGCTGATGCACCACTACCTGGACCGGTACGGCAAGGACCGCCGCATCACGAAGATCGTGGACTCCACCGAGCTGTGGTTCGTGCTCTCCGCCAACCCCGACGGCTACGACTGGACCCACGACCCGGCGGGCAACCGCCTCTGGCGCAAGAACATGCGCGACATCGACGCCGACGGCACGTACACCGCGAGCGACGGCGTCGACCTCAACCGCAACTTCGGCTACAAGTGGGGCTACGACAACGAGGGTTCCTCGCCGAATCCCGCCAGTCAGACCTACCGCGGCGCGTCCCCCATGTCCGAGCCCGAGACCCAGGTGCTCGACCGCTTCCAGAAGCGCATCGGCTTCGAGTACGGCATCAACTACCACTCCGCCGCCGAACTGATCCTTTACGGAGTCGGCTGGCAGGTCGCCACTCCGACGCCCGACGACGTGCTCTACAAAGCGCTCGCGGGAACGCCCGAAAAGCCCGCCGTTCCCGGGTACCACCCGCAGGTCTCCTCCGAGCTCTACACCACCAACGGTGAGGCCGACGGACACGCGTCCAACGTCAACGGCATGATGATGTTCACCCCCGAGATGACCACCTGTCAGACCGCGTCGAACATCGACCCGGGCGACCAGTGGAAGCCCGAGGAGTGCCAGTCCGGATTCAACTTCCCCGATGACGAGAAGCTGATCCAGGCGGAGTTCGCCAAGAACATCCCCTTCGCGCTCTCCGTCGCCGAGACCGCAGCCCACCCCGACCAGCCGTCCTCGGCCGTCGGCATGGCGGCCCCCGACTTCACTCCGGACACCTTCACGACGTCCTACGCGCGCGGGGGCGATCAAAAGGTCGCCGTAACGGCCCGCAAGTCCGTACGCGACAAGGAGCTCAAGTACCGCATCAACGGCGGCCGTACGCACGACGATGACCTGGAGCGCTGGAAGGGCGGTGAGACGTACGGCGGTGACGACAACCTCTGGTTCGATGATTACCGCGCCGAGGTCGAGGACGCCGAACCCGGCGACAAGGTGGAGGTGTGGTTCAGCGGACGCACCAAGGCAGGGAAGCGCACCTCCAGCGAGCACTTCACGTACACCGTCGCGGAGCGTTCCAGTGCGGACACGCTGGTGATCGCCGAAGAGGGCGCACCCGCGACGGACGCGCAGACGTACGTCGACGCGCTCAAGGCGAACGGTCGCAGCGCCGCCGTCTGGGACGTCGCCACCCAGGGCGCACCGCACGCCCTGGGCGTCCTCTCCCACTTCCGCACCGCTGTCCACTACACCGGCTCCAAGGCGCCCACAGGACCGACCCAGCTGGCCGTACGGGCGTTCCTCAATGAGGGCGGCAAGCTGATCGAGGCAGGTGAACTGGCGGGCGGGAACGCGGTCGTCGGCCCGGCCGTCACCAACGACTTCAGCCAGTACTACCTCGGCGCCTACGGACGTACGAACGCCGGCGGCCCCAGCGGCTTCACCGGCGCGGGAACGCTCCCGGGAACGGACGCCCCGCTCACGGGTACGCCCGGAAACCCGCTGGACGCGGCCGGCGCGTACACCATCACCTCGGACACGCTGCCGGCGGAGCGGTTCCCGCAGTTCCAGAGTGCGCACGCGGGCCGCTACACCGGTGTCGCCAATCCGTACGCCCCGTACGCGGGCCAGTGGATGGCCGCCGCCGCGCACGAGGACGGCGACTGGAAGCGCCTCGCCCGTACGGTCGACCTCACCGCGGTGAGCGCGGCCGACAAGCCGCAACTGCGCCTGGCCCTCAACTGGAACACCGAGAACGCCTACGACCACGCCGTTCTTGAGGCACACACCGCGGGCGCCGAGGACTGGACGACGCTTCCCGAGACGGGCGGCGCCACCAAGGCCGCCGTCCCGGCCGAGTGCGATCAGGGCTACTTCATCAACGGCCACCCCTTCCTGCGCCACTACCTCACCCTGGAGGCGGGCGGCTGCAAGCCGACCGGCACCAGTGGCGCCTGGAACAGCTTCACCGGCTCGTCCGGCGGCTGGAAGCAGGTCTCCTTCGACCTCAGCGGCTACGCGGGCAAGAAGGTCGAGCTCTCGCTCAGCTCCATCACCGACACCAGCACCGGCGGACGCGGTGTCTTCGTGGACGACGCGCGCCTGACCGTCGGCGCGGCCGACCGGGAGAGCGAGGGCTTCGAGACGTCGCTCGGTGCCTGGACCGTCCCCGGGAGCCCCGCCGGAAGTCCCGCTGTCGCAGGCGACTGGGCCCGCTCGGGAGAGCTGTTCAAGTCGTACGCGGCGGTTACGACGCGTGACACCGTTCTGTTCGGCTTCGGCCTGGAGCACGTGCCGGGCGCGACGGAAAGGGCCACGCTGCTCGGCAAGGCGCTGAGTTCGCTGCGGCGCTGACCCTGTCGGCGACTCCGTACAGACTCCATACCGACTCCGATCTGACTCTGCATAACCGCCGCCGGAAGCGCCGCAGGGCCGGCGGTCCGTGTCCCTACTGGGGAGTACGGACCGCCGGGCCGCGTCCGGGGCCGTTCGATGTCACCCACAGCGCCACGTAGAGGTAGGGTCGGAAGCGGTCGGGGACATCCCATACATCTCGCCGGCGTCGAAACCCGGCGTACCAACGAGGAGATCGGTTTCGTGACGATCCGCGTAGGCATCAACGGCTTCGGCCGCATCGGGCGCAACTACTTCCGGGCGCTGCTGGAGCAGGGTGCGGACATCGAGATCGTGGCTGTCAACGACCTGGGTGACACTGCGACCACGGCACACCTTCTGAAGTACGACACCATTCTTGGCCGCCTCAAGGCCGAGGTGTCGCACACGGCGAACACCATCACCGTCGACGACCACACCATCAAGGTGCTCTCCGAGCGCAACCCGGCGGACATTCCGTGGGGCGAGCTCGGCGTCGACATCGTGATCGAGTCCACCGGCATCTTCACCAAGAAGGCCGATGCCGAAAAGCACATCGCAGGTGGTGCGAAGAAGGTCCTCATCTCGGCTCCGGCCAAGAACGAGGACATCACCATCGTGATGGGCGTCAACCAGGACAAGTACGACGCGGCCAACCACCACGTCATCTCCAACGCGTCCTGCACCACCAACTGTGTGGCGCCGATGGCCAAGGTTCTCGACGAGAACTTCGGCATCGTCAAGGGCCTGATGACGACGGTGCACGCGTACACCAACGATCAGCGCATCCTGGACTTCCCGCACTCCGACCTGCGTCGCGCCCGCGCCGCCGCTGAGAACATCATTCCGACCACCACGGGTGCCGCCAAGGCCACCGCGCTGGTCCTCCCGCAGCTCAAGGGCAAGCTCGACGGCATCGCGATGCGCGTCCCGGTCCCGACCGGCTCGGTCACCGACCTGGTCATCACGCTGGAGCGCGAGGTCACCAAGGACGAGATCAACGCGGCCTTCCAGAAGGCGGCCGAGGGTGAGCTCAAGGGCATCGTCGAGTACACGGCCGACCCGATCGTGTCCTCCGACATCGTCAACGAGCCGGCGTCCTGCACCTTCGACTCGTCGCTGACCATGGCCGAGGGCAACCAGGTCAAGGTCATCGGCTGGTACGACAACGAGTGGGGCTACTCGAACCGCCTCGTGGACCTTACGGTCTTCGTCGGCAGCCAGCTCTGATCCGTTCGGCAGGCACCTCGATGTGAGCACAGGGCTCGGGCAGCGCAACGCGGCGCTGCCCGGGCCTTGTCACGTGTTTTGTCTCCAAGGAGTCCAGTAAAAAGATGAAGACGATCGACGAACTTCTCGCCGACGGGGTCGCGGGCAAGCGGGTATTCGTCCGCGCCGACCTCAACGTGCCGCTCGAAGGCACCACCATCACCGACGACGGCCGCATCCGCGCCGTCCAGCCGACGATCGAGAAGCTCGCCGCCGCGGGCGCCCGGGTCGTCGTCGCCTCGCACCTCGGCCGCCCCAAGGGCGCCCCGGACCCGGCCTTCTCGCTGGCACCCGCCGCCGCGCGCCTCGGTGAACTCCTCAAGACCGAGGTCGCCTTCGCGACCGACACGGTCGGCGAGTCCGCCAAGGCCGTCGTCGCGGGCCTGGCCGACGGCGACGTCGCCGTCATCGAGAACCTGCGCTTCAACGCCGGTGAGACCTCGAAGGACGACGCCGAGCGCGGCGCCTTCGCGGACCGGCTGGCGGAGCTCGCCGATGTGTACGTCGGCGACGGCTTCGGCGCCGTGCACCGCAAGCACGCGTCGGTCTTCGACCTTCCGGCCCGCCTGCCGCACGTCGCGGGCGGCCTCATCGCCACCGAGGTCGGCGTTCTGAAGAAGCTCACCGAGGAAGTCGAGCGGCCGTACGTCGTGGTCCTCGGCGGCGCCAAGGTCTCCGACAAGCTCGGCGTGATCGACCACCTGCTGGAGAAGGCCGACCGCATCCTGGTCGGCGGCGGCATGGCGTACACCTTCCTCAAGGCCCAGGGCCACGAGGTCGGCATCTCGCTGCTCCAGGAGGACCAGGTCCCGACGGTCCTGGAGTATCTGAAGCGCGCCAAGGACAAGGGCGTGGAGTTCGTGCTCCCCGTCGACGTCCTCGTGTCGGCCGACTTCCCGGACCTCAAGACGAAGGCCCCGGCCAACCCGACGACGGTCGCCGCGGACGCCATTCCGGCCGACCAGGAGGGTCTGGACATCGGTCCCGAGACCCGCAAGCTGTACGCATCGAAGCTCGCCGACGCGGCCACCGTCTTCTGGAACGGTCCGATGGGCGTCTTCGAGCACCCCGACTACGCCCAGGGCACCAAGGCGGTCGCCCAGGCCCTCGTCGACAGCCCCGCCTTCACGGTGGTCGGTGGTGGCGACTCCGCCGCCGCCGTCCGCATCCTGGGCTTCGACGAGAACGCATTCGGCCACATCTCGACCGGTGGCGGCGCGAGCCTCGAATACCTCGAAGGCAAGACGCTTCCCGGCCTTGCCGCACTGGAGGACTGACCCTTAATGACTGCTCCCACCCAAGGCCGCACCCCGCTGATGGCGGGCAACTGGAAGATGAACCTCAACCACCTCGAGGCCATCGCCCACACCCAGAAGCTCGCCTTCGCGCTGGCCGACAAGGACTACGACGCCGTCGAGGTTGCGGTCCTGCCGCCCTTCACCGACCTGCGGTCCGTCCAGACCCTGGTCGACGGCGACAAGCTCAAGATCAAGTACGGCGCCCAGGACCTCTCGGCGCACGACTCCGGGGCGTACACCGGAGAGATCTCGGGCGCGATGCTCGCCAAGCTCAAGTGCACGTACGTCGCCGTCGGGCACTCCGAGCGCCGGCAGTACCACAACGAGAGCGACGAGCTCTGCAACGCCAAGGTGAAGGCCGCGTACAAGAACGGCCTGACCCCGATCCTGTGCGTCGGCGAGGGTCTCGAAATCCGCAAGGCCGGCAACCAGGTCGAGTACACGCTCGCCCAGCTCGACGGCGGCCTGAAGGACATCCCGGCCGAGCAGGCCGAGTCCATCGTGATCGCGTACGAGCCCGTGTGGGCCATCGGTACCGGCGAGGTCGCCACCCCCGAGGACGCGCAGGAGGTCTGCGGAGCGATCCGTGGCCGTCTCGCCGAGCTGTACTCGCAGGAGCTGGCGGACAAGGTCCGCATCCAGTACGGCGGCTCCGTCAAGTCCGGGAACGTCGCCGCGATCATGGCGCAGCCGGATGTCGACGGCG
Source organism: Streptomyces sp. ISL-100 (assembly GCF_018614615.1). Classification (GTDB taxonomy): domain Bacteria; phylum Actinomycetota; class Actinomycetes; order Streptomycetales; family Streptomycetaceae; genus Streptomyces. The sequence goes on from NZ_JAGGOK010000038.1 coordinate 85,469, forward strand.
CCCTGGTGGGCGGCGCGGCGCTGGACGCGGACGAGTTCGTCAAGATCGTCCGGTTCCGCGACCAGTGAGTAGGCCGTAGGGCCGATCCGTCGTACCCTGGCGGGGGCCGTGGCGGCTGTTCGCAGCCGTCCGGCCCCCGTCGTCCGTTCGCGAAGTCCGAAGTCCGAGGAAGTTGGTCCAGCCGTGGTTATGGGGTTCTCGATCGCCCTGATCGTCTTCAGCCTGCTGCTGATGCTGCTGGTTCTGATGCACAAGGGGAAGGGCGGCGGTCTCTCCGACATGTTCGGTGGCGGCATGCAGTCGTCCGTCGGTGGGTCCTCGGTGGCCGAGCGGAACCTTGACCGCATCACAGTGGTGGTCGGTCTGATCTGGTTTGCCTGCATTATCGTGCTCGGTCTGCTGATGAAGCTGGACAGCTGACCCGTCGCCCCGGTATGGAGGCGGGTACGCGGCCTATCATGAGGGCCGGCGGCTCGCGTTTGCTGGGCAGGGGTGTAACTCCAGCCACTGGACGCGCGTTGGGCCCTACGTAGACTGGGGCGCTCGCAGCTGAGCTGTTCGACGACTCCGCGGCGGTAGCCGCTGATTGATGCAGTGCAGCACCATCACGCAGGGAGTTACGACCGTGGCAAGTGGCAACGCGATCCGGGGAAGCCGGGTCGGAGCGGGGCCGATGGGTGAGGCTGAGCGCGGCGAGTCCGCCCCCCGTCTCCGCATCTCCTTCTGGTGCTCGAACGGGCACGAGACGCAGCCGAGCTTCGCCAGTGACGCGCAGGTACCGGACAACTGGGACTGCCCGCGCTGCGGGTTCCCGGCCGGACAGGACCGGGACAATCCGCCGGCCCCGCTGCGCACCGAGCCGTACAAAACGCATCTCGCGTACGTACGGGAACGGCGCAGCGACGCGGACGGCGAGGCGATTCTTGCCGAGGCGCTCGCGAAACTGCGGGGCGAAATCTAGGAATTGTGGTCCGGCCGGACACCTTCGGGTGTCCGGCCGGACCGCTTTCCGAGGCCGATTGTCAGTGGCACCCTCTACGGTTCTTGAAGGTTCTTGAAACACAGGACCGAAAGGGGGAGTTGTGATGACGAGCGAGGCCGCGGCCGCGAAAGCAGCCGCGACGGATGTCCGGGCTCGGGCCTGGCGCGGGGGGTTCGGCCGACTGTGGACGGCGGCTGTCGTCTCGAAGTTCGGCGACTCGCTGCGCACGGCCGCGATGCCGCTGCTGGCCGCCTCGCTGACGTCCGACCCGGTGCTGGTGGCGCTGGTGACGGCGTGCGGCTACCTGCCGTGGCTGCTGTTCGGGCTGCTGGGCGGCGCGGTTGCCGACCGCGTGGACCAGCGACGGGCGATGTGGGCCGTGGACCTGGTGCGGGGTGCTCTGATGGCCGCCTTCGCGGTGGCGGTCGCCCTCGGCCATGCCTCGATCGCGTTGCTCATCGCGCTCGCCTTCGCACTCACCACGCTCCAGACCCTCTTCGACAACGCGGCTACGGCCCTGCTGCCCTCGCTGGTGCCGAAGGCCGCGCTCGGCAGCGCGAACGCCAGGCTGCTGACCGGGCAGCAGATCGCGGGCGGCTTCCTGGCGGCGCCGCTGGTCCCGGTGCTGCTGCTGGCGGGCGCGGCCGTGCCGTACGCCGCGGACGCCGCGACGTACGTCCTGGGGGCGGTCCTGATCGCCTCGCTGCGGGTGACGGCGCCGGAGCGGGCGCCGAGACCTGCGGGCAGCACGCTGCGCGGGGACATCGCGCAGGGGCTGCGGGCGCTGTGGCGGGACCGGGTGCTGCGCGGGCTCTGCGTCGCCACCACGCTGTCCAACATCGGCATGGCCGCACTCATCGCCACTCTGGTGCTCCAGGTCACCGGCTGGCTCGACGCCGGGCACGGGGGTTACGCGGCGGCCATCACGGCGTACGGCGTAGGCAGTGTGGCGGGCGGGCTGCTGGCCGGCCGGCTGGCCACGCGGATAGGGCGGATACGCAGTGTGTTCGCTGCCGGGGCCGTGCAGATCGGCTGCCTGGCCGCGATGGGTCTGGTCCGCGAGTTGTGGGTAACGATCGCAGCGATGGCCCTGTTCGGACTCATGGGGCTGGTGTGGAACACGAACCAGGTGACGCTGATGCAGGAGCGCAGCCCGGAAGCCATGCTGGGCAGGATCAGTTCGGCCTTCCGCACGCTCGCGATCGCCGGCGCACCGCTCGGCGCTCTGTTGGGCGGCGCCGTGGCGGCCACTTGGGGACTCAACACACCCGCGCTACTGGCGGCGGCGCTCTTCGCGGCGGCCATAGCATCGCTGGCCACTCTGATCAATTAGGTTGGAGCTGCCAGGGGGCATGCACGCACGTACAAGAAGAAGTGGGCTGATGTCCGGATGAACGCAGAAAGCTGTACCAGGCTCAACCAGATGCCCGAGTGGGCCGCTCTCGTAAAGCACCGTGAGCAGCTGGGCCAGACGCATCTGCGAGAGCTGTTCGCCGCCGATGCCGAACGAGGTACCGGGTACACGCTCAAGGTCGGCGACCTCTATCTCGACTATTCAAAGCATCTGGTGACGGACGAGACGCTGGGGTTGCTGCGCGAACTGGCAGGCGCGGCCGGGGTCGCGGAACTTCGGGACGCGATGTTCCGCGGCGAGAAGATCAACACCACCGAGGACCGCGCGGTACTGCACACCGCCCTGCGCGCGCCGCGCGACGCGGTGATCGAGGTCGACGGGGAGAACGTTGTCCCCGCCGTGCATGCCGTTCTCGACAGGATGGGCGCCTTCGCAGACCGGATCAGGTCCGGGGAGTGGACCGGGCACACCGGAAAGCGCATCAAGAACATCGTCAACGTCGGAATCGGCGGATCCGACCTCGGGCCGGCCATGGCGTACGAGGCGCTGCGCTCGTTCACCGACCGGGACCTCACGGTGCGCTTCGTGTCGAACGTCGACGGGGCAGATCTGCACGAGGCCCTGCGGGACTTGGACGCGGCCGAGACGCTGTTCATCATCGCGTCCAAGACGTTCACCACGATCGAGACCATCACCAACGCCACGTCCGCGCGCGACTGGCTGCTGACGAACCTGCGGGCGGACAGCGGCGCCGTCGCCAAGCATTTCGTGGCGCTGTCCACGAATGCCGAGAAGGTCGCGGACTTCGGCATCGACACGGCCAACATGTTCGAGTTCTGGGACTGGGTCGGCGGGCGGTACTCGTTCGACTCGGCCATCGGTCTGTCGCTGATGATCGCCGTAGGTCCCGACCGCTTCCGCGAGATGCTCGACGGGTTCCACCTGGTCGACGAGCACTTCCGCACCGCGCCCGCCGCCGAGAACGCGCCGCTGCTGCTCGGGCTGCTGGGTGTCTGGTACGGGGGGTTCTTCGACGCGCAGGCGCACGCGGTCCTTCCGTACAGCCACTACCTGTCGAAGTTCACGGCGTACCTCCAGCAGCTGGACATGGAGTCCAACGGCAAGTCCGTGGACCGCGACGGCAACCCGGTCGACTGGCAGACGGGTCCTGTGGTGTGGGGCACGCCGGGCACCAACGGGCAGCACGCCTACTACCAGTTGCTGCACCAGGGAACGAAGGTCATCCCGGCGGACTTCATCGGCTTCGCCAGGCCGGTCGCCGACCTGATGCCCGGTCTGGCGGCCCAGCACGACCTGCTGATGGCGAACTTCTTCGCCCAGACGCAGGCGCTGGCCTTCGGCAAGACGCCCGACGAGGTGCGGGCGGAGGGCGTGGCCGAGGAGCTGGTGCCGCACAAGACGTTCCGCGGCAACCATCCGACGACGACGATCCTCGCGGACGAGCTCACGCCCTCCGTGCTGGGCCAGTTGATCGCGCTGTACGAGCACAAGGTGTTCGTCCAGGGCGCCATCTGGAACATCGACTCGTTCGACCAGTGGGGTGTCGAGCTCGGCAAGGTCCTCGCCAAGAAGATCGAGCCGGTACTGACGGAGGGCGCCGGGGGCGAGCTGCTGGACAGCTCGACCGCGACTCTCGCCGCCAAGTACCGCACGCTGCACGGTCGTTGAACCCCATGGCAGCCGCGGTGCGGCTCAGGCCGCCGAACAACACGCTCGACCGGCGCGTCATCGGCTGGTGGCGGACGCAGTGGCTGCTGCTGACCGTGGTTCCGGTGGCCGTACTGGCCGTGCTGGGCGCGTTCGTCGCGCCCGCACGGCCGTGGCTGCTGCTGTCCGCCGGAGTGGTCGCGGTGCTGGGCGTTGTCGTCGCGGTGTTCCTGCCGCTGTGGTGGTTCCGGGTGCACCGCTGGGAGGTCACGGACGACGCGGTGTACGTGCGTACGGGCTTCTTCTGGCAGGAGTGGCGGATCGCGCCGATGTCGCGGATCCAGACCGTGGACACGGTGCGGGGACCGCTGGAGCAGGCGTTCAAGCTGGCCACGGTCATCGTTACCACCGCGTCCTCCAAGGGCGCGGTGAAGATCGAGGGGCTGGATCATGAGCTCGCCGCGGAGCTTGCGGAGCGGCTGACCCTGATAACGCGGGCCACCCCGGGGGACGCGACGTGAGTGGATCGGGGGGTGGGTCCGCGCCGGAGAGTGGTGACGGCTGGCGGCGGCTTGCCCCGCGTACCGTCCTCGTCGCCGCGCTCGTCATGGCGGGCATCGCGGCGGGCGCGGGCGTGCCGGCCTTCATCGGGCTCGCGGGCGGCAGGCCGGTGTGGCAGGCGCTCGTCTGGGTGCTGAGTGGGGCGGTCCTGCTGATCGCGGGCGGCTCCGCACTCGACTACGTACGGTGGCGCAGGACGCGCTACCGCATCGGTGCCGAGCGCGCCGAACTTCACACGGGCCTGTTGCTGGTCAAGCGCCGGTCGCTGGCGCGTGAGCGCATCCGCAGCGTCGACCTGACGGCGAATGTGCTGCTGCGGGTCCTTGGGCTGGTGAAGGTCCGTATCCGTACGGGAGAGAACACCGGAGGTGGCGAGTCCACCCTCGAACTCGACCCCGTCACGAGGGAGGAGGGCGAACGGCTTCGCAGGGAACTGCTGAACCGGGGGCCGGCCACCGCTGAGCCGGGGCCCCACCGTGAGGGCGAACTGGCGGTCCTCGACCCCGCGTGGATCCGGTACGCGCCGGTGTCCTTCGTCGCCCCGGCTCTGGGCGGCGCCGCGGCCGGCGGGCTGATGCAGGTCAGCGAATGGTTCGGTGCGCAGGGGGAGTTGATCGACTGGGTGCGGGACCGGTTCCGGGACACTCCCGTCGTCTGGACGATCGCGGTGCTGGTCGCCGGGGCGTGCGCGGCGGGGGTCGTGGGCGCGCTCGGCCTGTGGGTCGAGATGTGGTGGAACTACCGGCTGGAGCGGGAGCCGGGGGGCACGTTGCGAGTCCGCCGTGGGCTGTTTACCACCAGGTCGGTCTCCATCGAGGAGCGCCGGCTGCGCGGTGTGGAGCTTGTCGAGCCGCTCGGCGTGCGGACGTTGGGGGCGGCGCGGGTGGACGCGGTCGCCACGGGGCTGGCGACGGACGAGGAAAGCAGCCACGCCGATCACAAGACGCTGCTGCCGGCCGCGCCGCGGGCCACGGCGGAGGATGTGGCGGCGTACGTCCTGCGCGAGGCCGTCTCGCCGACGAGTGCGGCCCGGCTTACGCCGCATCCGCCGGCGGCACGCACGCGGCGGCTGCGGTGGGCGGTGGGCGCGGTGCTGGTGCCGGTGCTCGTCCTCGTCGTGCTCGGTTCGCTGGTGACTGATGTCCTGCTGTACGTCGCCGGGGCGTGCGCAGTGGTGCTGCTGCCGGTGGCGGTGCTTTTGGCTCTGGACGCGTATCGGGGGCTGGGGCACGCCATCAGTGGGGATTACCTGGTGGCGCGGTCGGGGACTGTGCGGCGTACGACGGTCGCTTTGCAGCGGGGCGGGGTGATCGGGTGGACCGCGAAGCAGTCGTACTTCCAGCGCCGGGCGGGCCTCATTACGCTGACGGCGACTACTGCGGCTGGGGCGGGGGCGTACTCCGTCTGTGACGCGGGTGAGTCGGAGGCGCTGGAGTTCGGGGACGCGGCGGTGCGGGGGCTGCTGGCGCCGTTCCTGGAGCAGGGGGAGTAACCTCGGGCCCCGGCGGCCCCCGGGTCCGCTGCGCGGGGCCTTTCCCCAACCCCGCCCCTTCCCGAACTGGGGCAAGCCCCAGACCTCGGACCACACAGACACCCTTCGGACGTGTCCTCAAACGCCGGACGGGCTGGATTTTGCCGCGCGCGCCTGGATGCTGCCGCACATTCAGCTCCTCCGGCGTTTGCGGGTAGGGGAAAAAGCCACAGCCCGGGTCGCCGTGCGGGCGAACCGGGCCGTGGCTGTGCCGGAGCAGCCGGGTCAGGGCGAAGCCGGGGGGTACAGGGCTCGCGGGAGCTGGGAGGCTGCTGCGTCGTCCAGGAGCCACAGCGTTCGGCGGCGCCCGTACGCGCCCGCCGCCGGAGCCTGGATCTCCCCCGCGCCCGACAGGGCTATGGCCGCGGCCTTCGCCTTGTCCTCGCCCGCCGCCAGCAGCCACACCTCACGTGCCGCGCGGATCGCGGGCAGCGTGAGGGTGATGCGGGTCGGCGGGGGCTTCGGGGCGCCGTGAACGCCCACCACCATGCGGTCCGTTTCGCGGACCGCCGGCAGCTCCGGGAACAGGGACGCGACGTGAGTGTCGGGGCCCACGCCCAGCATCAGGACGTCGAACGTCGGGACGGGACCGTGGTCCTCGGATCCCGAAGCCAAGGCCAGTTCCTCGGCGTACGCAGCGGCCGCCGCGTCCGCGTCGTCGCCGAACCGGCCGTCCGAAGCCGGCATCGCGTGGACCCGGGCCGGGTCGAGCGGCACCGAGTCCAGCAGTGCCTCGCACGCCTGCGTGTAGTTGCGCTCCGGGTCACCGGCCGGGAGGAAGCGCTCGTCGCCCCACCACAGGTCCAGCCGCGACCAGTCGACCGCGTCCCGGGCCGACGACGAGGCCAGCGCGGCCAGCAGGCCGTTGCCATTGCGGCCGCCCGTCAGCACCACCGACGCCGAGCCGCGCGTGGCCTGCGCGTCCACGAGCTTCGTGATCAGCCGGGCCGCGGCCGCCTGCGCCATCAGCTCTTTGTCGTGGTGGACGACAAGCTGAGGTGCTCTCACTTCGACGCCGCCTTCTTGGAAGCCGAAGCCGAAGCCGACTTCTTCGTTGCTGGGGGCGCCTCGGGCTGCGTCTCCTGCTTCTGGCCGGCCTTCTCACCCAGCCGCTCGACACCGAACTTCAGCGCCGATGCGTACGTGTCGTCCGGATCGAGCCTGCGCAGCTCCTCGGCGATCAGCTCGGCGGTCTCGCGCCGCTTCAGCGCCACCGCGCGGTCCGGCTGCCCCTGAATGGACAGGGACGCCAGCGAACCGTCCGACCGGCCGAGCTTGATCGGCCCGCAGTTCGTCTCCATCTTTACGCCCGTGAGGCCGGGTCCGGACGAAACAGAACGCTTCACCGGTACGCCCAGCCGGTCCGCGAGCCACATGCCCAGCAGCTCGACGCTCGGGTTGAACTCCTCGCCCTCCACCTCCACCGAGGTGACCTCGCACTCGACCTGGTCCAGCGCGGCCGCGAGCATCGAGCGCCACGGCGTGATGCGCGTCCAGGACAGGTCCGTGTCGCCCGGGGTGTACGCCTCGGCGCGCGAGGTGAGCTCCTGGACCGGGTGCTCGGCGGCGTACGTGTCCGTGACGCGGCGCTGCGCGAGTGCGCCCAGCGGGTCGTTCGCCGGGTCGAGGGGCGCGTTGACTGCCCACCACACCACCACGGGTGCGTCGGGCAGGAGCAACGGCAGCACTACCGACTGCGCGTGGTTGATGACCTCGCCGTACAGGCGCAGTACGACCGTCTCGCCCGTTCCCGCGTCCGCTCCGACGCGTACCTCGGCGTCGAGGCGTGCCTTGGAACGGTCGCGCGGAGAGCGTGAGACGCGCTTGATGACGACCAGGGTGCGCGACGGGTGCTCGCGGGACGCCTCGTTGGCCGCCCTGAGCGCGTCGTACGCGTTCTCCTCGTCGGTGACGATGACCAGCGTCAGCACCATGCCCACGGCAGGGGTGCCGATCGCACGGCGGCCCTGCACCAGAGCCTTGTTGATCTTGCTGGACGTGGTGTCCGTCAGGTCGATTTTCATGGCCGACGCCAGCTCCGTCCGTCTCGTGCGAGCATTTCGTCCGCCTCGACCGGGCCCCAGGTGCCGGCCGGGTACTGCGCGGGCTTGCCGTGGTTGTCCCAGTACTCCTCGATCGGGTCGAGGATGCGCCAGGACTGCTCTACCTCTTCCAGGCGCGGGAAGAGGTTGGCGTCGCCGAGCAGGACGTCCAGGATCAGGCGCTCGTACGCCTCGGGGCTGGACTCGGTGAAGGACTCGCCGTACGCGAAGTCCATCGACACGTCCCGCACCTCCATCGAGGTGCCCGGCACCTTGGAGCCGAAACGGACCGTGACGCCCTCGTCCGGCTGGACGCGGATGACCAGGGCGTTCTGCCCCAGCTCTTCCGTGGCCGTGTGGTCGAAGGGGGAGTGCGGGGCGCGCTGGAAGACGACCGCGATCTCGGTGACGCGGCGGCCGAGGCGCTTGCCCGTACGGAGATAGAAGGGGACGCCCGCCCAGCGGCGGTTGTCGATCCCCAGCTTGATCGCGGCGTAGGTGTCGGTCTTCGACTTGGGGTCGATGCCGTCTTCCTGGAGATAGCCGACGGCCTTCTGGCCACCCTGCCAGCCCGCCGCGTACTGACCACGCACGGTCTCCGCGCCCAGATCCTTGGGGAGCCTGACGGCGCCCAGCACCTTCGTCTTCTCGGCGACCAGCGCGTCGGCCTCGAAGGAGGCGGGCTCCTCCATGGCGGTCAGCGCCAGCAGCTGGAGGAGGTGGTTCTGGATGACGTCGCGGGCGGCGCCGATGCCGTCGTAGTAGCCGGCGCGGCCGCCGATGCCGATGTCCTCGGCCATCGTGATCTGCACGTGGTCGACGTACGACCGGTTCCAGAGCGGCTCGAACATCTGGTTGGCGAAGCGCAGCGCCATGATGTTCTGGACCGTCTCCTTCCCCAGATAGTGGTCGATCCGGAAGACCTCGTTGGCCGGGAAGACCTCGTGGACGATCCGGTTGAGCTCCTGAGCGGAGGCCAGGTCGTGTCCGAAGGGCTTCTCGATGACGGCCCGTCGCCAGGAGCCCTCGCGCTGGTCGGCGAGGCCGTGCTTCTTGAGCTGCTGGACGACCGCGGGGAAGAACTTCGGCGGTACGGACAGGTAGAAGGCGAAGTTGCCGCCGGTGCCCTGCGCCTTGTCGAGCTCCGCGATCGTCGACTTCAGCGTCTCGAACGCGTTGTCGTCGTCGAAGTCGCCCTGGACGAAACGCATGCCCTGGATCAGCTGCTGCCAGACTTCCTCACGGAAGGGCGTACGGGCATGCTCCTTGACGGCGTCATGGACGACCTGCGCGAAGTCCTCGTGTTCCCAGTCGCGACGGGCGAAGCCGATGAGCGAGAAGCCCGGCGGCAGCAGGCCGCGATTGGCCAGGTCGTAGACGGCAGGCATCAACTTTTTACGTGACAAATCGCCCGTGACGCCAAAGATGACCAGGCCCGACGGCCCCGCGATACGCGGGAGCCGTCGGTCCTGAGCGTCACGCAGCGGATTGCTGCTGGACAATTTTTTAGGCCTCCGAAGGGGCGAGGCGCTTGAGCTCCGCCTCGGTCGACTTGAGCAGGTCGTTCCAGGACGCCTCGAACTTGTCGACGCCCTCGTCCTCGAGGAGCTGCACCACGTCGTTGTACGAGATCCCGAGCTTCTCGACGGCGTCGAGGTCGGCGCGCGCCTGCTCGTACGTACCGGCGATGGTGTTACCCGTGATCTTGCCGTGGTCGGCGGTCGCTTCGAGGGTCGCCTCGGGCATGGTGTTCACCGTGCCGGGGGCCACGAGGTCCTCGACGTACAGCGTGTCCTTGTACGACGGGTCCTTGACGCCGGTCGAGGCCCACAGCGGACGCTGCTTGTTGGCCTGCGCCTTGTCGAGGGCGGTCCAGCGGTCGCTGCTGAACACCTCTTCGTACGCCTCGTACGCCAGCCGGGCGTTGGCCAGCGCGGCCTTGCCCTTGAGCGCCTTGGCCTCGTCCGTGCCCAGGGCGTTCAGACGCTTGTCGATCTCGCTGTCCACGCGGGACACGAAGAACGAAGCGACCGAGTGGATCTTGGAGAGGTCCAGGCCCGCGGCCTTCGCCTTCTCCAGACCGGCCAGGTAGGCGTCCATGACCTCGCGGTAGCGCTCCAGCGAGAAGATCAGCGTCACGTTGACGCTGATGCCGAGACCGATGGTCTCGGTGATCGCCGGGAGACCCGCCTTGGTGGCCGGGATCTTGATCAGGGTGTTCGGACGGTCCACCAGCCAGGCGAGCTGGCGGGCCTCGGCCGTCGTCGCCTTGGTGTTGTGCGCCAGGCGCGGGTCGACCTCGATCGACACGCGGCCGTCCTGGCCGCCGGTCGCGTCGTACACCGGCCGCAGGATGTCGGCGGCGTCCCTCACGTCAGCCGTCGTGATCATGCGGATGGCTTCTTCGACGGTGACCTCACGGGCGGCGAGGTCGCTGAGCTGCTGGTCGTAACCGTGGCCCTCCGAGATCGCCTTCTGGAAGATCGACGGGTTGGTCGTGACGCCCACGACGTGCTGCTGGTCGATCAGCTCGGCGAGGTTGCCGGACGTGATCCGCTGGCGCGAAAGGTCGTCAAGCCAGATCGCGACGCCTTCGTCGGAGAGGCGCTTGAGTGCGTCTGTCATGAGAGTTGCATCTCCTACTTGTCGTATATACCGGCGTCAGCGCGCTGCGGCAGCCAGGGATTCCCGGGCCGCTGCGGTGACCGCGTCGGCGGTGAAACCGAACTCCCGGAAGAGGACCTTGGCGTCCGCGGAAGCGCCGAAGTGCTCCAGCGAAACGATGCGGCCGGCCTCGCCGACGTACCGGTACCAGGTCAGGGCAATGCCCGCCTCGACCGCGACTCGGGCCTTGACGGACGGCGGCAGCACGCTGTCGCGGTACCCCTGGTCCTGCTCCTCGAACCACTCGATCGAGGGCATCGACACCACACGGGTCGGAATACCGGCCGCCTGGAGCTGCTCGCGCGCCTCGACGGCGAGCTGCACCTCGGAACCGGTGCCGATCAGCACGACCTGCGGCTGACCGCCCTCGGCCTCGAGAAGGACGTAACCGCCGCGCGCGGCATCCTCGTTCGCCTCGTACGTCGGCACGCCCTGGCGGGTCAGCGCCAGACCGTGCGGAGCGTCGTGGCGCCGGAGGATCTCGCGCCAGGCGATCGCCGTCTCGTTGGCGTCGGCCGGGCGGACCATGTTCAGACCGGGGATGGCACGCAGGGCGGCCATGTGCTCGACCGGCTGGTGCGTCGGGCCGTCCTCGCCCAGACCGATGGAGTCGTGCGTCCAGACGTACGTCACGGGCAGCTTCATCAGCGCGGCGAGGCGGACGGCGGGGCGCATGTAGTCGGAGAACACCAGGAAGGTGCCGCCGTAGATGCGGGTGTTGCCGTGCAGCGCGATGCCGTTCATCGTCGAGCCCATGGCGTGCTCGCGGATGCCGAAGTGGACCGTACGGCCGTACGGGTTCGCCTCGGGCAGCGGGTTGTCGGCCGGCAGGAACGACGACGTCTTGTCGATCGTCGTGTTGTTCGAGCCTGCGAGGTCGGCGGAGCCGCCCCACAGCTCGGGGATGACCGCGCCGAGAGCCTGGAGGACCTTGCCGGAGGCGGCACGGGTCGCGACGGCCTTGCCGGCCTCGAAGACGGGAAGCGACTTCTCCCAGCCCTCGGGCAGCTCGCCCGCGGCGATGCGGTCGAACGTGGCGGCGCGCTCGGCGTTGGCGTTGCGCCACTCCTGGAACTTCTTGTCCCAGGCAGCATGCTCCTCACGGCCGCGCTCGGCCGCCTTGCGCACGTGCGCGAAGACGTCGTCGTCGACCTGGAAGTGCTGCTCCGGGTCGAAGCCCAGCACGCGCTTGGTGGCCGCGATCTCGTCCTCACCGAGCGCCGAGCCGTGCGATGCCTCGGTGCCCTGGGCGTTCGGGGCGGGCCAGGCGATGATCGTGCGCGCCGCGATGATCGACGGGCGCTCGGTCTCGTCCTGCGCGGCCTTCAGGGCTGTGTACAGGGCCTTGACGTCGAAGTCGCCGTTGGCAGTTTGCTCGATGCGCTGGACGTGCCAGCCGTACGCCTCGTACCGCTTCAGTACGTCCTCGGAGAAGGCGGTCTCGGTGTCGCCCTCGATCGAGATGTGGTTGTCGTCGTACAGAGCGACGATGCTGCCGAGCTTCTGGTGGCCCGCGAGCGAGGACGCCTCGGCCGAGATGCCCTCCTCCAGGTCGCCGTCGGAGACGATGGACCAGATGGTGTGGTCGAACGGGGAGGTGCCCGGGGCGGCCTCCGGGTCGAACAGACCACGCTCGTAGCGGGCGGCCATCGCCATGCCCACGGCGTTGGCGATGCCCTGGCCCAGCGGGCCGGTCGTCGTCTCCACACCGGTCGTGTGCCCGTGCTCGGGGTGACCCGGCGTCAGGCTGCCCCAGGTGCGGAACGCCTTCAGGTCGTCCAGCTCCAGGCCGTAGCCGGCCATGTAGAGCTGGATGTAGAGCGTCAGGCTGGAGTGACCGGGAGAGAGGACGAAACGGTCGCGACCGGTCCAGTTGGCGTCACTGGGGTCGTGCCGCATCAGCTTCTGGAACAGTACATACGCGGCCGGGGCGAGGCTCATGGCCGTACCAGGGTGGCCGTTGCCGACCTTCTGTACGGAATCCATGGCCAGGACGCGGACGGTATCGACAGCCCGCTGGTCCAATTCGGTCCACTCGAGATCTGTGGTGGTCGGCTTGGTGCTCACCCTGAGTCAGGGCTCCTCTCCACATGTCGAATCCCGGCGACTGGTAGCGCACCGGGCGTAGTCGAGCCTACCCCCGCGAGAACGCGCTTCTTTTCGAGTCCAGGGCTTGGACGGCCCTGGATAAAAGCGGACACAGCCCAGCGTGCGGGCGGGTGAAGGACTTCGCCTCCTGGTGTCCACCTTCGTATGTACGGACGCCGTCCCGGCGGTGCTCAACACGACCGGACCCCGGCGGAGATCGGCGTCTGGGCAACGTCTAGAGTGGCGTGGTACGCGCAAGTCTTTACCGGGCCTTCACGTCCGGATGCTTGCTGGAATTTCTCTGTCAGGGGTGTGCGTGACGGCCGTCGAGTCCCGACCCGCAGGGGTCGCCTTGACTCCCAGCCCGGGGGGCCATCGGCCATTCGGAGCCCGGATCAAAGCGTTCGTGGCACTGACCAAGCCTCGGATCATCGAACTGCTGCTGATCACCACTGTCCCGGTGATGTTCCTGGCCGAGCAGGGTGTGCCCGATTTGTGGCTGGTCCTGGTGACCTGCCTCGGTGGCTACCTGTCGGCCGGCGGCGCCAACGCGCTGAACATGTACATCGACCGCGACATCGACGCGCTGATGGACCGTACGTCGCAGCGTCCACTGGTCACCGGCATGGTGAGCCCCGCCGAATGCCTCGTCTTCGGCATCAGCCTGGCCGTGATCTCGACGCTCTGGTTCGGACTGCTGGTCAACTGGCTGTCCGCCGCACTGTCGCTCGGAGCGCTCCTTTTCTACGTCGTCGTCTACACGATGATCCTCAAGCGGCGCACCGCGCAGAACATCGTCTGGGGCGGCATCGCGGGCTGCCTGCCGGTCCTCATCGGCTGGTCCGCCGTCACCAACTCGATGTCCTGGGCCGCCGTCGTCCTCTTCATGGTCATCTTCTTCTGGACGCCGCCGCACTACTGGCCGCTGTCGATGAAGGTGAAGGAGGACTACGCGCGCGTGGGCGTCCCCATGCTTCCCGTCATCGCCACCAACACGGTCGTGGCCCGCCAGATCGTCGCGTACAGCTGGGTCATGGTCGGCGTCTCACTGCTGCTGACTCCGCTGGGTTACACCGGCTGGTTCTACACGACGGTCGCCGTCGTGGCCGGCGGCTGGTGGCTCAAGGAGGCGCACGGGCTCCAGTCCCGGGCGAAGTCCGGTGTGACCGGCGCCAAGCTCAAGGAGATGCGGCTGTTCCACTGGTCGATCACCTATGTCTCGCTGCTCTTCGTCGCGGTCGCGGTGGACCCCTTCCTGCGCTAGACCGCCTGCTATGGACCGCCGTTCTACTGGTGGGTAGCATCGTTCTCATGGCAGACACGAAGCAGGCAGAGCGCAAGGTGGCGAAGCTCGCCAAGCAGATAACCGCCTTCGCCAAGCAGCACGGCGGCGCCGAGGGACAGCTCGCCTACCTCGGACAGAGGGGTACGCGCATCGTGCTCGTCGGTGAGGACGGTGGCTGGGGCGATCTGGTGGCCCCCACGCACGCCGTCGCGCAGAGTGCCGCGGAGAAGGCCGGGATCACGCTCCACGAGTCCTTCGACGGCGACTTCGCGGCCAAGGTGCGCACCGGACCGTACGAGTGGAGCCGGATGGCCGGTATCCAGATCGGCGGTCCGTCGAACGGCTAGCGGCACTCAAGCAACACCTGACGCGGGGGTCACCCGTTAGAGCCTGTGGAAGTACGTCCACCACAGGAGCCCCGGATGATCGAAACGCCTTCCCTGGTGGACCAGTACTGCCATGGAGTCCTCCGTACGGAGCTTGGCCTCGGCACGTTCGAGACCTACCTCGCCAGGACCCCCGCGCCCCCCGCGCCCGGCACCACGTTCTTCGACACCCAGACGGGCTTCGCCGTACGCCGCTGGTGCCCGCCCCTCCTCGGCCTCGAACCGCACTGCCCGCCTGCCCGCTATCTCGCGCGCCGCAGGGAACTGGGCGTACTGGAGACCGGTCGGCGGCTGCTCAGGGGCAGCGGGATTTCCACCTATCTGGTGGACACCGGGCTGCCGGGCGACCTCACGGGGCCGGGTGAGATCGCGGCAGCCGGCGCGGCCCAGGCGCGGGAGATCGTACGGCTGGAACTGCTCGCCGAGCAGGTCGCCGACACTTCGGGCACCGTCGACAGCTTCCTCGCCAATCTCGCCGAGGCCGTGCACAGCGCGGCAGGATCCGCCGTGGCCTTCACCTCCGTGGCAGGCGTACGGCAGGGACTCGCCCTCGCGCCGCATCCGCCGGGACCCGGCGAGGTGCGCGGGGCGGTGGGGCGCTGGCTGGGAGGACGCCGGGCCGGCGGCAAGCTGTCCGACCCCGTGGTGCTGCGCCATCTGCTGTGGATCGCCGTCGCCTCCGGGCTGCCCCTGCAACTCCAGGCCGGGACTGCGGGTCCCGGGCTGCGCATCGACCGTACGGATCCGATGCTGCTCACCGACTTCGCCGCCGCGACGGCCGGACTCGGCACGGATCTGGTGCTGCTGCACGGCTATCCGTACCACCGTCACGCCGCACATCTGGCGAGCGTCTTCCCGCACGTGTACGCCGACCTCGGCCCCGCACTCGCGCACACCGGGGCGCGGGCGGCGGCCGTACTCGCGGAGATCCTGGAGCTCGCGCCCTTCGGCAAGCTGCTCTTCTCCAGCGGCGCGCGCGGCCTGCCGGAACTGCATGTGGTGGGCGCGCGGCTGTTCCGCGAGGCGCTGAGCAGGGTGCTCGGCGGGTGGGTCGGCGACGGGGCTTGGTCGCGGGTGGACGCCGAGCGGGTCGCCGGGATGATCGCGGCGGGCAATGCCCGCCGCGTCTACGGACTGACCGAGTGACTGTCAGACGGTGGCGGACACCGCCGTTGAGCCTGGCTGGGCGGGAAGCGAAGCCGGGGCTTCGAGCGGGCGCTCGCGCAGGCTGAGCGCCAGGCGCAGTACCGCGATCCACATCAGGGAGGAGCCGAGCATGTGGATGCCGACCAGGATCTCGGGGACCCCGGTGAAGAACTGGACGTAACCGATGCCGCCCTGCGCGAGCAGGACGATCAGCAGGACGCGGGCGCGCGCCCGGGTGTCGTCCGGGGCGTCCACCACGCGAAGCACGAACCACATGGCGATGGCCAGCGCGCAGACGACCCAGGCGGCCACGGCGTGCACGTGGGCGGCGTCGATCCAGTCCCACGGCATGCGCGGTACGTCGCTGCTGTCACCGGCGTGCTTGCCCGAGCCGGTCACCGCCGTACCCAGGGCGATCAGGAGCCCCGAGGTGATGGCGATCGCCCAGGACAGCTTGCGGACGGGGCGCGGGACGCGCGGCCGGGGGGTGGTGTCGCCCTCACGGGTGCGCTGCCAGGTGACCACGGCGACCGTGAGCAGGGCGTTGGCGAGGAGGAAGTGACCGGCGACGGTCCACGGGTTGAGTCCCGCCCAGACGGTGATGCCGCCGAGGACGGCGTTGCCCATCACGATCCAGAACTGAAGCCAGCCGAGACGGGTGAGGCTGCGCCGCCACGGCTTCGTGGACCTGGCCGCGATGATCGCCCAGCCGACCGCGGCCGACAGAACATACGTCAGCATGCGGTTGCCGAATTCGATCGCGCCGTTGATGCCCTGTTCGGGCGTCGCGAAGAGGCTGTCGTCGGTGCACTTGGGCCAGGTGTCGCAGCCGAGGCCGGAGCTGGTCAGCCGTACCGCGCCGCCCGTGACGATGATGAAGACGCTCATCACGACGGCGGAGAGCGCGGCGCGCTGGAGCGTACGGGGGGTGGGCGTCCAGCGCCGCGCGATGAGGGCGAGGGGGGTCAACACGGGAACCATCGTAGGACGGGGCTTGTGCAGGAATTCACGAGGGGGGCGGAACGGGGTGTTTCTCACTCCCAGCGGAAGAAACGGGCCGCCGCGCCCAGCCCCAGGACCGCCCACACCGCGAGGATTCCGAGATTGCTCCAGGGGATGGCCGCGCCGTGCTGGAGTACCTCGCGCAGGCCGTCCGAGAGGGCCGAGATCGGGAGCAGGCCGAGGACGGACTGCACAGCCTCCGGGTACTTGTCGAGCGGCACGATTACGCCGCCGCCCACCAGCAGCAGCAGGAAGACCAGGTTGGCGGCGGCCAGCGTCGCCTCGGCCTTGAGCGTGCCGGCCATCAGCAGGCCGAGGCCGGAGAAGGCCGCCGTACCGAGGACGAGCAGGAGGAACACCGCGAACGGGTTGCCGTGCGGGGACCAGCCGAGGCCGAAGGCGATCACCGTGAGAAGGGCCACCTGGAGAACCTCGGTGACGAGCACCGACAGCGTCTTCGCTGTCATCAGCGCCCAGCGGGGCAGCGGAGAGGTGCCCAGCAGCTTCAGCACGCCGTACCGGCGCTCGAAGCCGGTCGCGATGGCCTGCCCGGTGAAGGCGGTGGACATGACCGCCAGCGCGAGGATGCCGGGCGCGAGGAAATCGACGGACTTGCCGGCGCCTGTGTCGATGATGTCGACCGCCGAGAACAGCACCAGCAGCAGCGCCGGGATGATCACCGTCAGCAGCAGCTGCTCACCATTGCGCAGCAGCATCTTCGTTTCGAAGGCCGTCTGCGCCGCGATCATCCGGGGGAGCGGGGCGGCTCCGGGCCGGGGCGTGTAAGTACCGATGCTCATGAACGGAGGTCCTTACCGGTCAGCTCGAGAAAGACGTCCTCCAGGGAGTGCCGCTCGACAGAGATGCCGTCCGGCATCACGCCGTGCTGCGCGCACCAGGAGGTGACGGTGGCCAGCAGCTGGGGGTCGACCTTGCCGGTGATCCGGTACGTCCCCGGCGTCAGCTCGGCCGCCAGGGTGTCCATGGGCAGCGCCTTGAGCAGGGACGCGACGTCGAGCCCCGGGCGCCCGGTGAAGCGCAACGTGTTCTCGGCGCCGCCGCGGCACAGCTCTTCGGGACTGCCCTGGGCGATGACCCGGCCCCCGTCGATGATCGCGACGTCGTCGGCGAGCTGTTCGGCCTCGTCCATGAAGTGGGTGGTGAGGACGACGGTGACGCCGTCCTCACGGAGTTCGCCGACGAGGTCCCAGGTGGAGCGGCGGGCCTGCGGGTCGAGGCCGGCGGTCGGTTCGTCCAGGAAGACGAGCTCGGGGCGGCCGACGACGGCCATCGCCAGCGCGAGCCGCTGCTGCTGCCCGCCCGACAGTCGCCGGTACGTCGTACGGCCGCAGCTGTCGAGGCCCAGGCGTTCTATGAGCGCGTCGACGTCCAGGGGGTCGGCGTGCAGTTTCGCCACGTGGCGCAGCATCTCGTCGGCCCTGGCCCCCGAGTACACGCCGCCGGACTGGAGCATCACCCCGATCCGGGGGCGCAGCTCGGCCGCGTCGGCGACCGGGTCGAGGCCGAGGACGCGCACCGTCCCGGCGTCCGGCCTGCGGTAGCCCTCGCAGGTCTCAATGGTCGTGGTCTTGCCGGCGCCGTTGGGGCCGAGGACGGCGGTGACCGCGCCCGGACGGACCTCCAGGTCGAGGCCGTCGACCGCGGTTTTGGTTCCGTACCGCTT
Organism: Streptomyces sp. ISL-100; assembly: GCF_018614615.1. Classification (GTDB taxonomy): domain Bacteria; phylum Actinomycetota; class Actinomycetes; order Streptomycetales; family Streptomycetaceae; genus Streptomyces. The sequence goes on from NZ_JAGGOK010000038.1 coordinate 103,862, forward strand.
GACCAGTCCTGAGACCTGGACGGCGACCTGGACGGTCTCGCTTCTCATGCCAGGAAGTCTAGAGAGGGCGCCGGTGCCGGTAGGCCGGGGGCTCCGGTCAACGGCGGAAAGCCGCTGGTCAAGTCGGCCGGAGTGACCGAAAGGTCTGTTCTGTTCCTGCGTCGTCCGTCATCGGTGAGGGTCCGCCCGCGTCCGTCGGTTTGATCATTTCCGCAGGTCAAGTTAGGTGTGCCTAAGTGATGCAGCCCACCGGGGCTTGATCAGGACGCGGGTTGTCACGCTCTGAGGAATTACGCAACAATGGCGTTGTGAAATACGGTGTGAGTTCGACTGAGCCTCCCCAGGAGGAGCTCGCGACCGGTGAGCGCTCGACGCGCAACCGGATCGCGCGGTCAGTCCTGGACCACGGCCCGTCCACCGCCGCCGATCTCGCGAAGCGCCTCGGTCTCACCCAGGCCGCCGTCCGCCGCCACCTCGACTCGCTCGTCGCCGAGAATGTCGTCGAGCCCCGCGAGCAGCGCGTGTACGGCACCAGGACCCGGGGCAGGCCGGCCAAGGTTTTCGCGCTCACCGACTGCGGCAGGGACGCCTTCGACCAGTCCTACGACAAGCTCGCGGCCGACGCCCTGCACTGGATCTCCCAGGCGGCCGGCGGCGGCGAAAAGGGCGAGGCGGCAGTCGCCGCGTTTGCCCGCGCGCGATTCGCCGCCCAGGCGGGGGCCTACCGGGAAGTGGTAGAGGCGGCCGCCCCCGAGGGGCGGACCGAGGCGCTTGCCAGGGCCTTGTCGGCCGACGGGTACGCTGCTACGGCGCGTAACGCACCGGTCGGAGAGCAGCTCTGCCAGCACCACTGCCCGGTCGCCCATGTCGCCGAGCAGTATCCGCAGCTGTGCGAGGCGGAGACCGAGTTCTTCTCCGAGCTGCTCGGGACGCATGTGCAGCGTCTGGCCACCATCGCCCATGGCGACGGGGTGTGCACGACGTTCATTCCGCGCAGCAGCAGCACAGCACAGAGCACACAAACCGCAAATTCAGCATCTTCTGCAAGTACGGCCGGGAGGAACCCCGCATGACACTCCCCACGGAGACTGCCCACCCCGAACTCGAGGGCCTGGGTACGTACGAATTCGGCTGGGCCGACTCCGACACGGCAGGCGCGACGGCCAAGCGTGGCCTCTCCGAGGAAGTCGTCCGCGACATCTCGGCGAAGAAGAACGAGCCCGAGTGGATGCTGAAGCTGCGGCTGAAGGGCCTCAAGCTGTTCGGCAAGAAGCCCATGCCGAGCTGGGGCGCCGACCTGTCGGGCATCGACTTCGACAACATCAAGTACTTCGTGCGCTCCACGGAGAAGCAGGCGGAGTCCTGGGAGGACCTGCCCGAGGACATCAAGAACACGTACGACAAGCTCGGCATCCCCGAGGCGGAGAAGCAGCGCCTCGTCGCCGGTGTCGCGGCCCAGTACGAGTCCGAGGTCGTCTACCACCAGATCCGTGAGGACCTGGAGGAGCAGGGCGTCATCTTCCTCGACACGGACACCGCGCTGAAGACGCACCCGGAGCTCTTCCAGGAGTACTTCGGCACGGTCATCCCGGTCGGCGACAACAAGTTCGCGTCGCTGAACTCGGCCGTGTGGTCCGGCGGATCGTTCATCTACGTACCCAAGGGTGTGCACGTCGACATCCCGCTCCAGGCCTACTTCCGCATCAACACGGAGAACATGGGCCAGTTCGAGCGGACGCTGATCATCGTCGACGAGGACGCCTACGTTCACTACGTCGAGGGCTGCACCGCCCCGATCTACTCCTCCGACTCGCTGCACAGCGCCGTCGTGGAGATCATCGTGAAGAAGGGCGGCCGCTGCCGCTACACGACCATCCAGAACTGGTCGAACAACGTCTACAACCTGGTCACCAAGCGCGCCGTGGCGTACGAGGGCGCGACCATGGAGTGGGTCGACGGCAACATCGGCTCCAAGGTGACGATGAAGTACCCGGCCGTCTACCTGATGGGCGAGCACGCCAAGGGCGAGACCCTGTCGATCGCCTTCGCGGGCGAGGGCCAGCACCAGGACGCCGGCTCCAAGATGGTCCACATGGCGCCGAACACCTCCTCCAACATCGTCTCCAAGTCGGTGGCGCGAGGCGGCGGCCGTACCTCCTACCGCGGTCTCGTCGAGATCGGCGAGGGCGCAGCGGGCTCGAAGTCCAACGTGCTCTGCGACGCGCTGCTCGTCGACACGATCTCCCGCTCGGACACGTACCCGTACGTCGACGTGCGCGAGGACGACGTGTCCATGGGCCACGAGGCGACCGTCTCCAAGGTCTCCGACGACCAGCTCTTCTACCTGATGAGCCGCGGCATGACCGAGTTCGAGGCCATGGCGATGATCGTCCGCGGCTTTGTCGAGCCGATCGCCAAGGAGCTGCCGATGGAGTACGCCCTGGAGCTCAACCGGCTGATCGAGCTGCAGATGGAGGGTTCGGTCGGTTAGCACCGGACCCCCGCAGCGACAGATTCCTTGACCCAGAGAGAGAGCACTACGACAGCCATGGCTGAGGCTCAGAACATTCCGGTGGGCTCCACGACCGCCGGGTCCATCGCGGTGGCCGCCGAGTCCACCGTCGCCACGCGCATGAGCGCCCCGCCGTCCTTCGACGTGACGGACTTCCCGGTCCCGCACGGCCGCGAGGAGGAGTGGCGGTTCACGCCGCTGGAGCGCCTGCGCGGGCTGCACGACGGCACCGCCCAGTCCGGCGGCGTACTCACTGTCGAGGTGACCGCCCCCGAGGGCGTCACCGTCGAGACGGTGGACCGCGCCGACGCGCGACTCGGCAAGGCCGGCACCCCGGTGGACCGCGTGGCCGCCCAGGCGTACAGCTCCTTCGAGAAGGCCTCGGTCGTCTCGGTGCCCAAGGAAGCCGTACTGACCGAGCCGATCCGCATCGCGGTGCACGGCGAGGGCGGCACCGCCTACGGCCACCAGGTCATCGAGCTGGGCGCCTTCGCCGAGGCTGTCGTCGTCATCGACCACACCGGTGACGCCGTGCTCGCCGCCAACGTCGACTTCGTCGTCGGCGACGGCGCGAAGCTGACCGTCGTGTCCGTCCAGGACTGGGACGACACGGCCGTGCACGTCTCGCAGCACAACGCGCTGATCGGCCGCGATGCCTCGTTCAAGTCGGTCGTGGTGACCTTCGGCGGCGATCTCGTACGCCTCAGCCCTCAGGTGCAGTACGCCGGCACCGGCGGCGAGGCCGAGCTCTTCGGCCTGTACTTCACCGACGCGGGCCAGCACCAGGAGCACCGCCTCCTGGTCGACCACAACACCCCGCACTGCAAGTCGAACGTCGCCTACAAGGGCGCGCTCCAGGGTGACGGCGCGCACGCCGTGTGGATCGGCGACGTGCTGATCCGGGCCGCCGCCGAGGGTACGGACACGTACGAGCTGAACCGCAACCTCGTCCTCACGGACGGCGCGCGCGTCGACTCGGTGCCGAACCTGGAGATCGAGACCGGCGAGATCGTCGGCGCCGGCCACGCCTCGGCGACCGGCCGCTTCGACGACGAGCAGCTCTTCTACCTCATGTCGCGCGGCATCCCGGCCGGAGAGGCCCGCCGCCTCGTCGTCCGCGGCTTCTTCGCGGAGCTCGTCCAGCAGATCGGTCTGCCCGACGTCGAGGAACGCCTCCTCGCCAAGATCGACGCGGAGCTGGAGGCGTCCGTCTGATGGCCTTCGTCAAAGCCTGTGCGCTGAGTGAGCTGGAGGACGACACCCCGAAACGGGTGGAGCTCGACGGCACTCCGGTGTCCGTCGTCCGCACCGAGGGCGAGGTGTACGCGATCAACGACATCTGCTCGCACGCCAACGTCTCCCTCTCGGAGGGCGAGGTGGAGGACTGCATGATCGAGTGCTGGCTGCACGGCTCGAGCTTCGACCTCCGCACCGGCAAGCCTTCCGGCCTTCCCGCGACGCGACCCGTCCCCGTATACCCCGTCAAGATCGAAGGGGACGATGTTCTCGTCTCCGTCACACAGGAGTCCTGAGACACCCATGGCAACGCTTGAAATCCGCGACCTGCACGTTTCCGTCGAGGCCGACAACGCCACGAAGGAGATCCTCAAGGGCGTCGACCTGACCGTGAAGCAGGGCGAGACCCACGCCATCATGGGCCCCAACGGCTCCGGCAAGTCCACCCTCGCGTACTCGATCGCGGGTCACCCCAAGTACACGATCACCAGCGGCACCGTCACCCTCGACGGCGAGGACGTGCTGGAGATGACCGTCGACGAGCGTGCCCGCGCCGGCATGTTCCTCGCCATGCAGTACCCGGTCGAGGTCCCCGGCGTCTCGGTCTCCAACTTCCTGCGTACGTCGGCGACGGCGATCCGCGGCGAGGCCCCCAAGCTGCGTACTTGGGTGAAGGAGGTCAAGACGGCCATGGAGACCCTCCAGATGGACCCGGCCTTCGCCGAGCGCAACGTCAACGAGGGCTTCTCCGGCGGTGAGAAGAAGCGCCACGAGATCCTCCAGCTGGAGCTCCTCAAGCCGAAGATCGCGATCCTCGACGAGACCGACTCCGGCCTCGACGTCGACGCGCTTCGCCAGGTCTCCGAGGGCGTCAACCGCGTCCACGCGAGCGGCGAGGTCGGCACGCTGCTGATCACGCACTACACGCGCATCCTGCGCTACATCAAGCCGGACTTCGTGCACGTCTTCGCCAAGGGCAGGATCGTGGCGTCCGGCGGCCCGGAGCTCGCCGACGAGCTCGAGGCCGAGGGCTACGAGAAGTACACGAAGGGTGGCGTAACCGCGTGACACAGCTGCCGGGCCTTCTCGACACCGAGGCGATCCGCAAGGACTTCCCCCTGCTGGATCGTGTGGTCCACGACGGGAAGAAGATCGTTTACCTGGACAACGCGGCGACTTCGCAAAAGCCGCGCCAGGTCCTCGACGCGCTGAACGCGTACTACGAGCAGAGCAACGCCAACGTCCACCGCGGCGTTCACGTGCTCGCCGAGGAGGCCACGGCGCTGTACGAGGGCGCCCGCGACAAGGTCGCCGCCTTCATCAACGCGCCGAGCCGCGACGAGGTCATCTTCACGAAGAACGCCTCCGAGTCGCTCAACCTCGTGGCGAACATGCTGGGCTGGGCCGACGAGCCCTACCGCGTGGACGCCGAGACCGAGATCGTCATCACGGAGATGGAGCACCACTCCAACATCGTGCCGTGGCAGCTGCTCTCGCAGCGCACCGGCGCGAAGCTGAAGTGGTTCGGCATCACCGACGACGGCCGCCTCGACCTGTCCAACATCGACGAGATCATCACCGAGAAGACGAAGATCGTCTCCTTCACGCTGGTCTCGAACATCATGGGCACGATCAACCCGGTCGACGCGATCATCCGCCGGGCCCAGGAGGTCGGCGCGCTGGTGTGCATCGACGCCTCGCAGGCGGCGCCGCACATGCCCCTCGACGTACAGGCGCTGCAGGCCGACTTCGTGGCCTTCACCGGACACAAGATGGTCGGCCCGACCGGCATCGGTGTGCTCTGGGGACGCCAGGAGCTGCTGGAGGACCTTCCGCCGTTCCTCGGCGGCGGCGAGATGATCGAGACCGTGTCGATGAGCTCGTCGACGTACGCTCCGGCTCCGCACAAGTTCGAGGCGGGTACGCCCCCGATCGCCCAGGCCGTCGGCCTCGGCGCGGCCGTGGACTACCTCACCGCGATCGGCATGGACAAGATTGCCGCACACGAGCACGCGATCACCGAGTACGCGGTCAAGCGGCTCAGCGAGGTCGAGGGTCTGCGGATCATCGGCCCGACGACGGCCGAGGACCGAGGCGCGACGATCTCGTTCACGCTGGGAGACATCCACCCGCACGATGTGGGCCAGGTTCTCGACGAACTGGGCATCGCGGTCCGGGTCGGACACCACTGCGCGCGGCCCGTCTGCCTGCGGTACGGAATTCCTGCGACCACGCGAGCGTCGTTCTATCTGTACTCCACGCCGGCCGAGGTTGACGCCCTGGTCGACGGCCTGGAGCACGTCCGGAACTTCTTCGGTTAAGGGCTGGGGATCGTGAAGCTTGATTCGATGTACCAGGAAGTCATCCTGGATCACTACAAGCACCCGCACGGGCGGGGCTTGCGGGACGGCGACGCCGAGGTGCACCACGTCAACCCGACGTGCGGCGACGAGATCACGCTTCGCGTGAAGTACGACGGTGCGACCATCGCCGACGTCTCGTACGAGGGCCAGGGCTGTTCCATCAGCCAGGCCAGCGCCTCCGTGCTGAACGATCTGCTGGTCGGCAAGGAGCTGGCCGAGGCGCAGAAGATCCAGGCGACCTTCCTGGAGCTGATGCAGTCCAAGGGCCAGATCGAGCCGGACGACGCGATGGAGGAGGTACTGGAGGACGCGGTCGCGTTCGCCGGTGTCTCGAAGTATCCGGCGCGGGTGAAATGTGCTCTGCTGAGCTGGATGGCATGGAAGGACGCGACGGCCCAGGCACTGGGCGAGAGCGCCGAGAGGAAGACCGCATGAGCGAGAACGCGACACCCACCGCTGCGACATCCACCGAGGGCGAGACCGAGGTCGTGACGACCAAGCCGGCCACCGAGGAGGAGGTCCGCGAGGCTCTGTACGACGTGGTCGACCCCGAGCTGGGCATCGACGTCGTCAACCTCGGCCTGATTTACGGCGTCCACATCGACGACTCGAACATCGCCACGCTCGACATGACGCTGACGTCCGCGGCCTGCCCGCTGACCGACGTCATCGAGGACCAGGCGAAGTCGGCGACCGAGGGCATCGTCAACGAGCTGAAGATCAACTGGGTCTGGATGCCGCCGTGGGGTCCGGACAAGATCACGGACGACGGCCGTGAGCAGCTTCGCGCGCTCGGCTTCAACGTCTGAGATCAGCAGACGGCAGTTGAGAGGCCCCCGGCAGTGTGCCGGGGGCCTCTTCGCTGTGCAGGTGCCTGTGCTATTGGGCTGCCGCCGCCTCGACGAGGGCCGGGGCCAGGTTCTCCTTGCGGATGCGCTGGTCGACGTACAGGAGGCCGGTCACCACCTGGGGGAAGGTGGTGGCGACGATCTGGCTGATGATGCTGCCCAGCATGATGAACACCATGTACGAGGCCATCGCCGTGAGGGTGTCCGTGACACTCGCGTCGGGTCCCATCTCGGCCATGCCCGGCATGCTCGTCATCATGCCGATGATCGTGAGCGGGAACTGGATGATGTATCCCGCGATCATGGCTATGAACCACGCCAGCATGCTGATGCCGAAGACCCGCCACCAGCCGCCCTTCACCAGCCGGGCCGAGCGGCGCAGCGCGGCGACCGGGCCCTGGGACTCGAAGACCACGGCGGCCGGGGCCAGGCTGAACAGCACCCACACCCAGACGGCCACGGGAATGAGCGCGATCATCAGGAGAAAGCCCAGGACCGCCCAGGCTGTGGACGCGTCGTCGGAGACGAAGGAAACGATCAACGCGACGTAACTGGCCATGAAGACACCCATGATGAGTGCCCAGGCGATCCAGGGCAGCAGCATCGCGCCGATCACGGCGGGCACCCGCGGCCAGGCGCGGCGCCACACGGTGCCGATGGTCGTACGGCGGCCGAGAACCGCGTCCTGGAGGACGGCGGGGCAGGCGGCCATGATGGCCGCGTTGGCGATCACCATCGCCAGTACGGCGACGACGCACACCACGCCGAAGGCGATGACCAGCGGCGCGACGAGGTCGGAGCCGAAGGAGTCGTCGTACTCCCCGGAGTTGTGGACCAGCTTGTCCAGGCTGTCGCTCGTCGCGGAGTAGGCGATCGCCACGGTCGCGCCCACCAGCAGGAGTGCGCCGCCGTATATCAGCACGGCTATGCCGAAGAGCTGCTTCCAGTAACGGCCCATCGTGGTGAACGTGCCGCCCAGGATGTCCGAGAGGGACATCGGGGCGAGCGGTATGACGCCCGGCTTGGGCGGCGGGGGAGGCGGCATCCATCCGCTGCCGGGCCAGCCGGGCGGTGGGGGCGGCGGGGGCCCTGCGTGCGGTCCGCCGGCGTGGGGGCCGTTCCATCCCGAATCGTGCGCCACATTCACTCCGTTACGTTTATTCAGGCCCTGACCGGGCGGTACACCGTATCCGGTGGCTGTCGCCCGGCGGAACGGAGTTTGGTGCGCGGCGATGTGTACGGCCGTACGCAATGATGTGTACCCTCGTACGCATGCCCTCGCCCTACGTACTGCTGACCGCGGCCATCGCGGCGGAGGTGGCCGGGACCACGGCCATGAAGTACAGCGACGGATTCACCAAACTGTGGCCCTCGCTGGGCACGGCCGTCGGCTACCTGCTCGCTTTTGGCCTGCTCGCGCAGACCCTCAAGTCGATGTCCGTCGGCACCGCCTACGCGATCTGGGCGGGCGTCGGCACGGCGGCCGTCGCCGCGATCGGCATGTTCTTCCTGGGGGAGTCGGCGAACGCCGTCAAGCTGGCGGGGATCGGCCTGGTCATCGTCGGAGTCGTCCTGCTGAACCTGGGCGGCGCGCACTGATGGGCTGTTACTGATGGCCCGCCGTTACGACCCCGAGCGCCGCCAGCGCATCATCGACGCCGCGATACGGGTCGTGGGGAGCAAGGGCATCGCGGGGCTGAGCCACCGGTCCGCCGCGGCCGAGGCCGATGTGCCGCTCGGCTCGACGACGTACCACTTCAAGACCCTCGACGAGCTGATGGTCGCCGCGCTGCGGCAGGCAGGCGAAGGCTTCGCGAAGGCGGTGAGCGCACGCGGCGCCCTGGAGGATCCGCGCTCCGATCTCGCCGAGGAACTCGCCCAGTTGCTGGGGGAGTGGATGGCCGGGGACCGTACCGGAGTGGAGCTGGAGTACGAGCTCTACCTGGCCGCGCTGCGCCGGCCGGCCCTGCGTCCCGTCGCCGCCGAGTGGTGCGCGGGCCTGGCCGACCTGCTGGCGCGGCGCACCGATCCGGTCACGGCGCGGGCGCTGGTCGCGCTGATGGACGGGATCTGCCTTCAGGTGCTGCTGACGGGCGCGGAGTACGACGCGGCGTACGCGCGGGAGGCGCTGGCGCGCGTCATCGGCCGGGGCCGGGGCTGAGCCTGCGGACGGTGGTTATGGCCGCCTCGACGCTCGCCGCGATGTCCGTGATCGGATAGAAGACCTCGCGGATCGTACGGTCCCGCTCGACCACCAGCGTCAGCCGCTTCAGCCGGCCGACCCCCGCCGCCCGGAACGTCGGCAGGCGCAGCGCGGCCGCCAGCGTCAGATCCGCGTCCGACAGGAGCGGGAAGCGCAGCCCCTCCTTGTCGGCGAACGCCCGCTGCTCGTCCGGACGCTGGACGGAAACGCCGTGCACGGTCGCGCCGGCGGCGGTGAACCGGTCCAACTGGCCGCGGTAGGTGCAGGATTCGAGCGTGCAGCCGGGCGCGCCGGGGATCTCGGCCCAGCCGGGCGGGTAGGCCTCGGGGCGGGCGTACGCGCCCGGGAAGCAGTACAGGACGGTGTACGGCGTGCCTTCCGCGACCGGGTCGCGCATGTCGCCGTCGGCGTCGAGGAGTTGGAGTTCCGGCAGCCGCGTGCCGACGAGCCGGTGCACGCGCCCGGCCTCGCTCGACGCCTGTGCCGCTGTTGCCGTCGTCTCTCCTTCCCCGAGCAGCCAGGTGTCGCCCCAGTCCTGGAGCGCGATGAGTACGGGCAGGAGGGCCCGGCCGCGCCGGGTGAGGCGGTACTCGTACCGGACGGGCCGGTCCTGGTACGGCTCGCGCGTCAGAACGTCCGCGTCGACCAGCAGCCGCAGCCGCTCGGCGAGCACTTTGCGCGACATGCCGGTCTCCGCCTGGAGGGCGTCGAAGCGGTGCACGCCGCGGGCTGCGTCGCGCACGATCAGCAGCGTCCACCAGTCGCCTACGACGTCGAGGGCCTGGGCGATGGCGCAGTCGGCGTCGTCGAGGCGGGTGCGTTGTGCCATGGGGCTCATGCTGGCATAGTCCGTTCCCAAAGGGAACTCACCTTGACTCACACAGGGGGCGGGCACGTTGGGGTCACTTCGGGATGTGCCGAAGGCCGTATGGCACCTGGCATTCGGCATCTTCTTCAACAGCGCCGTCGCCTTCACCTTCATCTACCTCTTCGTCTATCTGACGGACGAGCGCGGCCTCGCCGTCGCGCAGGCGGGCGTCATCAGCGGCATCGGGGGCGTCGGCCTGGTCGCGGGAAACTTCACCGGGGGCTGGTTCGGTGACCGCTTCGGCCACCGGCGCACACTGCTGACGGCGTCGGTGTTAGCGGGGGCAGGGCTGGTCGTACTGCCCGCCGTGCCGGACGTGCTGCTGTACGCCGCGTTGCCGCTGGCCCAGTACGCGCAGGGCGCCGTGCGCGCCGCGAACTCCGCGCTCATCGCGGTCTCCGTACCCGACGGATCGCGCCGTCAGGGCTTCGCCGTGATGCGGGTGGCCGGGAACGCGGGCTTCACCGTGGGGGCGCCGCTCGGAGCGCTGGTCTCGGCGGAGTTCTCGTACACCGTGATCTTCGTCGCCGACGGGATCGGCACGCTCCTCTTCGCGCTGTACGCGGCTCTGGTGCTTCCCGGCGGCGCCCGCCCGACTGTTCAGCACCCCCAGAGCCGGCCCGCGCCGGGTGTGTGGCGGGAACTGCGGGCGCGCCCCACCGTGCTCGTACTCCTCGTGTCGATCTTCTTCGCGGACATCGTCTACCGGCAGTTGTTCTCCACCGTCCCGGTCTTCCTCGGTGACCACGGGACGGACACCCGCGCGTACGGCTGGCTGATCGCGATCAACGGAGCGGTGATCCTCTGCCTGGAACTCCCGACGGCCGTCGTCCTGCGCAGGCGCGCACCCCTGACGATCATCGGCGTCGGCCTGGTCCTGGTCGGCCTGGGCTACGGCGTGCTGACGCTGGGAGCCTCCATCGTGGTGGCCGTGGCGATGATGCTGCTGCTCACGGCGGGCGAGATCCTCTACAAGACCCCGGCCACGGCGTATGTCGCCGATCAGGCACCCGATCACGCGCAGGGCCGCTTCCAGAGCCTGTACGCCGGTGTCTCGGTCAGCGGCGTCATCCTCGCCCCGCCGCTGGGAGGCGCCCTGTACGAAACGGCGCCGGGCGTGCTCTGGCCGCTGAGCGCGGTGCTGGCGGTGGCGGCGGGGGGCGCGGTGATCGCGGCGGGGCGGCTGGGACGGGCGGCGGCGCGCGATGCGACCGCCGACGGGCCGGTAACCGGAGCTTCGCCCCGGACCCCGGTCCTCAAGCGCCGGACAGGCTGAATTTCCGGTCCGGTGTGCCGGCCGGCGCCCGGCATCCGGGACCGGTTCGCCTCTGTGTGCCAGTCCCGGTTAGCGTTCAGACATGACCGATACGACTGCTACTCGCACCACCGGCGCCGTCGCCGCCGGCCTCGCCACCATCGCCGCGGACGGCACCGTCCTCGACACCTGGTTCCCCGCCCCCGAGCTTGTCGCCGAGCCCGGCCCCGCCGGCACCGAGCGCCTCACCGCCGAGCGCGCCGCCGAGCTGCTCGGCGCCTCCGCGCCGAAGGCCGCCGGCCCCGACGCCCGCCGCGGCGTCGAGGTCGTCGCCGTCCGTACGGTCATCGCCTCGCTCGACGACAAGCCGCTGGACGCCCACGACGCGTACCTGCGCCTCCACCTCCTCTCGCACCGCCTGGTCCAGCCGCACGGCCAGAACCTGGACGGCGTCTTCGGCCTCCTTGCCAACGTCGCCTGGACCTCGCTCGGCCCGGTCGCCGTCGACCAGCTGGAGACGGTGCGGCTGAACGCCCGCGCCGAGGGCCTGCACCTCCAGGTGACCTCGGTGGACAAGTTCCCGCGCATGACGGATTACGTCGCCCCGTCGGGCGTCCGTATCGCCGACGCGGACCGGGTCCGCCTCGGCGCCCACCTCGCCTCCGGAACCACGGTCATGCACGAGGGCTTCGTCAACTTCAACGCCGGCACGCTCGGCACCTCCATGGTCGAGGGCCGCATCTCCGCTGGTGTCGTCATCGGCGACGGCTCCGACATCGGCGGCGGCGCGTCCACCATGGGCACCCTCTCCGGCGGCGGCAACGTACGCATCACCATCGGCGAGCGCTGCCTGGTCGGCGCCGAGGCGGGCGTCGGCATCGCGCTCGGCGACGAGTGCGTCGTCGAGGCCGGCCTGTACGTGACGGCGGGCACTCGCGTCACGATGCCCGACGGCCAGATCGTCAAGGCCCGCGAACTGTCCGGCGCCAGCAACATCCTCTTCCGCCGCAACTCGGTAACCGGCACCGTCGAGGCCCGCCCGAACAACGCGGTCTGGGGCGGCCTGAACGAAATCCTGCACAGCCACAACTGATCACGCTCCACTGAGCGCCCTCCCACGGCCCGCCGGGCGGCCCGGGGAGGGCGCTCATTTGTGCCCCGAGCCGATTCTCACGTGCTCGCATCTCCAGGCCCGGCTGGAGGAGTTGGAAGCCGTGGAGGCAATCGGGGTGGATGCCGCATTCCGGTGACCGGGATCTGAGCTCCGGCACGGTTTACTGGCCGTAGCCGGCTGCCAGTCCTGGCGACGGTGAGCAAGGAGTGACGCGGGTGATCAGTGAAGACCAGTTCAGAAATGCGAAGCTGATCTGGGACTACCACCACATGGGCCACCCGTTGAGGAAGGTCGATGTCGCTGTCGGTCTGGGCAGCAACGACCTCGGTGTGGCCTCCTACTGCGCCGGGCTGTATCGCGCCGGGCTGTTCCCCACCCTTGTGTTCACCGGCGGCAACAGCCGCAACAGCGCAGTCCGCTTTCCGCGCGGCGAGGCTGTGCACTTCCGCGAGCGCGCGCTTGAGCTCGGTGTTCCTCATTCGGCGATCCTGCTGGAGCCGAAGGCGGCGAACACGGGGCAGAACATAGCCTTCTCCCGTCAGGTACTGGCCGACGCCGGGATCACGCCCTCCACGGTGCTGCTCGTCTCGAAGCCGTACATGGAGCGGCGGTCCTTCGCCACCGCCCGCAAGCTGTGGCCCGAGGTCGAGGTGCGCTGCGCCTCGGAGCCGGTGAGCTTCGACGAGTACCTCAAGAGCGTCGGTGATGAACGGCTTGTCGTAGACATGCTTGTCGGGGGGCTTCAGCGGGTGATTGAGTATCCGAAGCTCGGGTTCGCCATCGAGCAGGATGTGCCGGAGGACGTGCGTGGCGCATACGAGTCTCTCGTCGCCGCCGGCTTCACCAGCCGTCTTCTGAGCACCTGACGTGCAGGGGGAGACGGGTGGCGTTTCTGGATCAGATGCCGACGCTGATCGGTGTGGTGGTGGGCTCGGTCGGCTCGTACACCGCGGCGGCTCTCATGGAGCGCAACCGATGGCGTCGCGGCAGGGCGGAGCGCTGGGACGAGAAGCGGTTCGAGATCTACACGGCCTACGCCAACACGCTCAAAGCTCAGATACGCATCGCACAGCGCCTCGGAGCCGCACGCGGCTTCCGCACCGTGCTCGATCCGATCGACTTGGACGACGGCATGCGGTTGCTCGCGGACGCCGAGTCGAAACGGTCGGCGGAGTGGGAATCCGTACTGCTGATAGGGGACGCAGACACGGTGAAAGCCGCCCGCGCATGGCACGAATCGGTATGGAACTACGAGCTTTACGCGCGGGGCCGGCAGGCGGACTCGGAGGAAGACTGGGTCCATGCCGAGAGCCAGATGAGCCAAGCACGCGATGAGTTCTACGCCTGTGCGCGACGCGACCTGAGCATTCCGTGCCCGACGCCGCCGTCCGGCAACTGGCCACGCCACTGGCAGGACGGGGCGTCCCCGCACTGAGCGAACGCTTCCGTGTTCGCCGTACTGGCGGCCGTGAACCGCACTCTCACGGTGGACCTTGCGTGACCTCTGGGCCGTTCGGGTGGATAAGCAGGTCGACACATCGGACGAACAACCAGACGCACGGCGAGGGAACCGCATGACGACACAGCACGCACGAGCACTTGCCCGATGGATTACCGGATGCGGCGCGGTTCTCATGGCGGTGGGGCTGCCCGCCGGGGCGGCGCACGCCGACGAGACGCACAACAACTCGCACAACGCGCCTCGCGTGATGCTGTTCTCTGTGGGCCAGATCGACGACCCGATGGAGGACGTCCTGGAGCACGCCACGATCCTCGGCAAGACCTACATGTCGGGCTGAACCGGCCGCCGGTTCAGATTTTCGTACGCCTTGAGCAGCCCGTCGACCGTCGCCCGGTCGGCGGGCCGCAGCGGTTCCCTGACGCGTCCCGCCGACAGGCCGAGCGCGCCGAGCAGGCCCTTCGTGGTGACCGTGCCAGGCAGGCCCGACGCCATGGTGAGCGTGATGAGGGGCAGGGTGGCCCGGTGGGCTCGGGCGGCCCCGGCCGTGTCTCCGGCGTCGTACGCGTCGAGGACCGCCCGCATCGCGCGGGGCGCGGAGTTGGCAACCGTACTGACATAGCCCGCGCCGCCCAGCGAGTAGAGCGGAAGGTTGAGTTCCTCGCTGCCCGAGTAGTAGGCAAGGGCGGTTTGGGAGATGACCGTGGCGCTGGCCAGCAGGTCGTACGCGCAGTCCTTCACCGCGGTGATACGTGGATGCCCGGCGAGGCGCAGCATGGTCTCGACCTCGATGCGGGTGCCGGTGCGGCCGGGGATGTCGTACAGCATCAGCGGGACGCCGACCGCGTCCGCGACCCGCCGGAAGTGCGCCTCCACGGCGTCCTGCGGCGGTCGGCTGTAGTACGGCGTGACCACCAAGAGGCCGTCTGCTCCTGCCTGTTCGGCTGCCTGTGCCAGCTCGACCGTGTGGCGCGTGTCGGCGCTGCCTACGCCCGCGAGGACCGTCGCCCGGTCACCGACCGCCTCGGACACGGCCCGTACGAGCGCGCTCTTCTCGGCGTCGGTGGTGGTCGGGGACTCGCCGGTGGTGCCGTTCAGTACGAGGCCCTCGCAGCCGCCTCCGGAGACCAGGCGGTCGGCGAGCGACTGGGCGCCGTCCAGGTCCAACGCGCCCGCGGAGGTGAAGGGCGTGATCATTGCGCACAGGGCGCGCCCGAAAGGGCCTGATGCGGTCATACGGGGAAGTCTCGGCCGCCGGACGCTGAAGGTCCACTTAGATTTGCTTGGTGTGAAGGGCAAGCAGCGCTGAACAGTCGGGTGGGGCGTACGCAGGTCGTCTGGCATGATCGCTCGGGCGCGGCAGGCCGTATCAAGGGAGGTACTGCTCGATGAGCGAAGAGCGTGTGGCGCTGGTGACGGGTTCGTCGTCGGGGATCGGCGCGGCCGTCGCCCGACGGCTCGCCGCAGCGGGAGTCCGGGTGATCGTCAACTCCGCCCACTCGGTCGAGGCCGGCCAGGCACTGGCCGGTGAACTGCCCGGCGCCCGTTACGTCCAGGCCGATGTGGCCGTGGAGGAGGACGCGAAGCGGCTCGTGGCGGAGGCGGTCGCGGCGTACGGACGCCTCGACATCCTGGTCAACAGCGCGGGCACGACCCGTTTCATCCCGCACCACGATCTCGAAGCCGCCAGTCCTGACGTCTGGCGGGACATCTTCGACGTCAACGTCATCGGCGTCTGGCAGACGATCACGGCCGCGGCCCCGCATCTGCGGGCTGCGCCGGGCGGCGCGGGCTGCGTGGTCAATGTGTCCTCGCAGGCGGGCGTACGGCCGGGCGGCAGCTCCATCCCGTACGCCGTCAGCAAGGCGGCCGTGAACCACATGACGAAGCTGCTGGCCAAGACCCTGGGTCCGCAGGTGCGGGTCAACGCCGTCGCCCCCGGCATGATCGACACCCCGTGGTTCGACGGGCTCGAGGGCGCGGACAAGGCGATGGCGGAGGTGGCGGGGGCGGTGCCGCTGGGCCGGGTCGGCAAGCCGGAGGACATCGCGGAGGCGGTGTACGACCTCACTCGCGCCGCGTACATCACCGGTGAAGTGCTGCTCGTCGACGGTGGCGGGCACCTTTTGTGACACCGAGGTGGGGGAGTGGGAGAGCGTGGGCGGCTGCGGCCAGCCGCGCTATTCCCACTCCCTTCAGCACGGGATGTACGTCGCCTGGAGGCGGCCCAGCACCGTCGTGCCGGTCTCGTCGGCCGGCACCGGCATTTCGTCGCGGTACGGAAGATCACGACCAGGATTCCGACGCGGCCCACCGCTACCGCTACCGCTCGCCGAGAAAGCGCAGGACGTCCGCCTGCTCGGCCGCGAGGCTCGTGCGCATCTGCGCCGGCAGTTCCTCGAAGGGGGTGACCGAGACGGGCCGGCCGGCGCGCCGGCTCCAGGTCGCGCAGGCCAGACCGTCCACGATGACGGTGGCGCGCAACTGTCCGCCGCCGGGGTGGACCAGCCGCTCGAAGCCGGGCGGCACGGACAGGGCGCGGGTGCGGTAGCCCACCAGGTAGTTGTCGTACGCCGGCAACAGCCGTACGTCGCCCACCGCCTCCGCAGGTTCCGCTTCCGCCTCGTACGACCCCGAGCTCCAGGCCCGCCGCGCCACCGTCACCGAAAGCCCCGACCAGGCGGCGAAGTCCTCCGGGGCGGCCGGCCCGTGCGCGGCGCGATAGCGGCGTACCAGCTCGACCGCCGCATCCTCCGCCGTGACGGCGGGCGTCCCGGTGCTCCCCAGCCACTCGTCGAGCAGCACGAAGAAGGCTCCCCGCCGACCGTCGGACCGTGGCAGATCAGGCCCAACAGGGCGCACCGGCGCAGCAGATGAACCGCCACCTGCCCACCCCCGGTGCCGAACCCGGCCGCAGCGCCCCGCTCAACTTCGCCCGCGACAAGGACCCGTCGGCCAGCGCGGAGGTGATCACCCGCTCGGCCCGGAGCAGGTCCCGTTCGTCCAGCCCGAGCTCGCGATACCGCCGCTCGCTCAGCCGCAGGAACACCGGCCCGAGAAGCGACGTAAGCCACCGCACGTCGGCCGTCGGCACCAGGTGCAGTGTGCCGCGCATGAACCAGTTCCGTACGACGCTGCGCTCGACGTCCGTGGCGCGGACCACGTCCGCGGCGGTGAGCCCCGACGAGCGCGCCCGGATCCCGAGCGCCGCGGCCGCCGCGTCCTGCGCCTGCAGGGCGAAGGCCCGCCCCATTACCTCGGCAACGGACCGCCCCCGCCAGCCGCTCCCGACGCCCTGGGCGCGGGCGCGCAGCAGGCGGGTGGCGGGCGGTGCCGGCTGGGCAGTGGTCATCGGGCCAGCCTAGGCTGCCCTCCCGAGGAAAACCGCAGGAGAAGGAGCAGGATGTTCGCGATACCGCTGGGTGACGACGGCGCCGAGCTGCGCCCTCTGGAGCCTTGGAACGCTGAGGAGTTCCTGGCCCACATGGACCGCGGCCGCGAGCACATCGGCCGCTTCGTCGAACTCCCGGACCACGTCACGGACCTGGCGTCCGCCACCTCGTTCCTGCAGCGGTACGCCGACAAGGCCGCCGCCGACTCCGGGCGCCTCTACGGCATCTGGGCCGACTCCACCCTCGTCGGCGGCGTCATGTTCCGGATCTTCGACACCGCGACCCGAAACTGCGAGGTCGGCTGCTGGCTGGAGGAGACGGTGGTCGGGCGCGGCCTGATCACCCGCGCAATCCGGGTCCTCGTCGACTGGGCGGTCGAGGAGCGCGGCATGTACCGGGTGGAGTGGATCGCGGGCTCCGACAACACCGCCAGCCTCAAGGCCGCCAAGCGTCTCGGCATGGTCCGCGAAGGGGTGCTGCGCGAGAGCTACCTGTACCGGGGCGTACGCCATGACGAGGAGATCTGGGCCGTCCTGGCCCCTGAGTGGCGCGAGCAGCGGGAGCGTGAGACCCCGGCCGCCCAAGCCCCTGACAACCGGGCTTGACCTCAACCGAGCTTCAGGTTTCAGCATGGTGGGCACGAGGGCGCGCCACCCACAGGTGCGCCGGACTGACGAACCAGGAGATACCGCCATGACTGTGCACATCAATTCCCTGCCGGACCCGGCCCGTTCAGGGGTCGGTGTCGTCAAGGTCTCGACCTGGGACGTCGGTACCCCTGAGCGGCAGCGTGACGCCGTCGAAGCCATCCGGAAGGTCTGGGGAGATCCGGAGTGGCCGGACGAGGGGCTTCTCTCGTACAGCGTCTACGTCGGCGAGGACGGCAAGACCCTGCTGCATTACACGCAGTGGGTCAGCGAGGAAGCTCATCTCGCCTTCGTACGCGGAGGCCGGGTGTCGCGGGTCGCGGAGATTGACGCCGCCGTGCCGGGCATCGAGCGGCAACTGCGCTCGTACGAGCTCTACCGCAGCACTCCGTCGAGAGACGGGGCGAGGCGAGTGCCCGGCTGCGTCGTGATCGTCGACGTCGAGTTCGACGGGCCCGACGCCGCCCGGCAGCGGGACTGGGTCGACACGGTCTTCGAGGCGCTGGAGACAGACCCCGGCCTCCACCCCGGCGGGATCTCCGGTCACTTCCACGTCAGTACGGACGGGACTCGCGTACTCAATTACGCCGAGTGGGAGAGCGCCGAGGCCCACATCGAGGCGCTGGGCGGGTCAGGCGGAGTGGGGTCGGCGACGCCGCAGTGGCAGAAGGTGCACTCCTACCCGGGCGTGACGGGCGGCGGGGTGAAGTGGTACACGCCCGCGCTGAGCTTCAGCTCGGTCAGCTAGTTCAGCCATTCCAGCTGGTTCAGCTCGTTCAGCTCGTTCAGCGCGGGCGTGCAGCGGCCGCTACGGGCGGAAGCGCAGCACCTGCGGGTCGTGGTCGCTGTTCTGCTCGGCGAACTCCGCGTTGATGTGCACGCTGTCGTAACTGAAGTCGTCGATCGACGGGCTGGTCAGGATCTGGTCCAGGACCTGGCTGTTGCCCTGGAAGACGTACGAGTAACGCTCGGAGCGCGGAAGGGACTTGACGGCCGGGTAGAGCGCGCCGTCGGCCGTCAGGGCCTTCGTCGTCGCCGAGAACTCGAAGTCGTTGATGTCACCCAGGACCAGCACGTCCGCGTTGCGCTGCTCCTTGAGGATGTCCTTGACGAAGGCGTTGACCGCCTGCGCCTGCTCCAGCCGCTTGACCTCCGACTTGCGCACCGGCGGCTGGTGGTGCGAAGGCAGGCCCTCGTCGCCGCCCTTCGAGCCGAAGTGGTTGGCGATCACGAAGACCGTACGGCCGCGGAAGGTGAACTCGCCGGCCAGCGGCTTGCGGCTGTTCTCCCAGGCGGCGTTCGCCGGGTCGATCCGGCCGGGGGACAGGGTCAGGGCCGCGTGGCCCTTCTCCCGTACGACACCGGTCGCGGTGGTGGCGTCGCCGGCGCCGCGGTCGGTGAAGGAGACCCGCTCGGGGTTGAAGAGGAAGACCTGGCGGATGTTGCCGCCGGGCTCGCCGCCGTCCTTGTTGTTGACCGGGTCGACCGTGCGCCAGGCGTACGACGGGCCGCCGGCCGCCGCGATCGCCGCCGTGAACTTCTTCAGCGTCTCCTCGGCGGAGACGGTGCCGTCGTTCTTCGCGCCGTTGTCGTCCTGGATCTCCTCCAGGGCGAGGATGTCGGGCGAGGCGAGGTTGTCCACGACCGCTGCCGCCAGCGCGTCGAACTTCGCCTGCGGGTCGCTCGGGTCCAGGTTCTCGACGTTGTACGTCGCCACCGCCAGCTCACCGCGACGCTGCGGCCGGGTCGACTCGCGCTCCAGGCCGCGGTCGGTGACCGTGCCGAGGGTGCGGGCGGTCAGCGTGTAACCGCCGAACTGGTTGAAGTCCAGGGGGCCTTCGGTCGTACCCGACAGCACATCCCCGACGTTCGCCTTCGGGAAGGGTTGCTGGGAGATCGGAGCGAGCTGCTGGATCTGGAGGCGGCCGGTGTTCTGCGAGGTGTACGAGCCGTAGACCGCGCCGCCGCGCCGGTTGTCGTTCTCGTCGGGCTTGACCGTGACCCACAGCTCGGAGTGCGGGTCGGTCGCGCCGACCACGCGCGAGGAGCCGATGCGGATGTTGGTGCCCTCCAGCGACTCGTAGTAGTCGAGGGCGTACGCCGACGGGTCCAGCGGGAGCGCGTTGATGCTGCCGCCCGCCGCCGGGTCGCCCTCGAGGGCGTACACGGACGGAACGGACTTCGCCGAGACGGTGATTGGCGCGGGCAGTGCGTTGCCCGAGGAGACCACGGTCACGGTCGGCTTGGAGATCTGGGTGAGCGACTGGTTGCCGGACGACGTACCGCCGGGGATGTACTCGCCCACCGTGCCCGACACCTTGACGGCGTCACCGACGGCGACGGTCGGCGCGGAGCTGGTGAAGACGAAGATGCCCTCGCTGGTGGCGGCGTCGGCGTCGGCCTGCGGGTCCTGGAACCAGAAGCCCTTCGAGCCGTACGTCCGCACGCCCGTGACGATGCCGGAGACGTCGGTGACCTGCTGACCGGCGAGCGGGGATATTCGGGTGGTGCCCTGGATGTCGTGGATCCGGGTCTCCGCCGTTGCGGACGCGGACGCGGTTGCGGACGCGGCGGACGAGCTTGCCAGGAGGCCGCCGGCCAGTGCGGTGGCCACTACGGCCGCGACGGCGGCGGATCTTGGGAGGGACGAGGAGGAACGGGCAGTCATCACGTGGCTCCGAGTGCGATGGATGAGGGGTAGAGCGTGGTGCGAAACGTGGCTCAAAACGTAGTTCTACGCGCGTCAATCTCTTGTGTGCGCCGGGGGGTTGTCAAGGGTTGCCGGATGTACGAATCCTGACGGGTACATGAACCCGGTGGCATGGGGGCAAATACGTCTACGCTGGGGGCCGCCCGACCCGCATGCGCCAAGGAGAACCCCCAGATGTCCGGTGACCGCCCGACCCTGCCGCCGGTGCGGCTCCACTCCGACGCCGAGTTGGCGCGGGAGGCGCTCATCACGCCCCCAACGCAATGG
>NZ_JAGGOK010000039.1 GCF_018614615.1 Streptomyces sp. ISL-100
TCGGTATTTCGTGTTTCCAACTCTATCAGACTTTTTCGTGTCCGACTTCCTCGGTGCTTTCCAGTTCTTCGCTTTCGCGTTTCCCTTTCCGGCGATTCCGACTTTATCAGAAGTTCTGAGTCGGAATTCCCACCCCGTTCGGGTGGCCCCAGGCGCACCAGTGCGCCGGGCTTCCCGTTCAGGAGGAGTCGTAAACTTACTGGAGCGGGGCGCCTCGATGCAAATCGAGGCGCCCCGCTCCCAGTTGGGCCCGTCAGACCTCGACGACGACCGGCAGGATCATCGGACGGCGGCGGTAGGTGTCGGAGACCCACTTGCCGACCGTACGGCGGATGAGCTGCTGGATCTGGTGTGTCTCCAGGACGCCGTCGGAGGCCGATTTGGCAATGGCTTCCTCCATGCGCGGGACGACGGCCGAGAAGGCCGAGTCCTCGATGCCGGAGCCTCGCGCGTGGATGTTCGGGCCGCCCACGATCTTGCCGGTGGCGGTGTCGACCACGACGAAGACCGAGATGAAGCCCTCCTCGCCGAGGATCCGGCGGTCCTTGAGGTGGGTCTCGGTGACATCGCCGACCGAGAGGCCGTCGACATACACATAGCCCGCCTGGACCTTGCCGACGATCTTCGCGCGGCCGTCGATCAGGTCGACCACCACGCCGTCCTCGGCGATGACGATGTGGTCCTTGGGAACACCCGTGAGGGCGCCGAGCTCGGCGTTGGCGCGCAGGTGGCGCCATTCGCCGTGGACCGGCATCAGGTTCTTCGGCTTGCAGATGTTGTAGAAGTACAGCAGCTCGCCGGCCGAGGCGTGGCCCGAGACGTGGACCTTGGCGTTGCCCTTGTGGATGACGTTGGCGCCCCAGCGGGTCAGACCGTTGATCACCCGGTAGACCGCGTTCTCGTTACCCGGAATGAGTGACGAGGCCAGGATGACGGTGTCGCCCTGGACGATGCGGATCTGGTGGTCGCGGTTGGCCATCCGGGAGAGCGCTGCCATCGGCTCGCCCTGGGAGCCGGTGCAGACGAGGACCACCTCGTGGTCGGGGAGGTCGTCGAGGGTTTTCACGTCGACGACCAGGCCGGCCGGGACCCTGAGGTAGCCCAGGTCCCGGGCGATGCCCATGTTCCTGACCATCGAGCGGCCTACGAACGCGACGCGGCGCCCGTACTCGTGGGCCGCGTCGAGGATCTGCTGGATGCGGTGTACGTGGCTGGCGAAGCTCGCCACGATGATGCGCTTCTGGGCGTTCGCGAAGACCGTACGCAGGACATTCGAGATGTCGCGCTCGGGCGGTACGAAGCCCGGGACCTCGGCGTTCGTCGAGTCGGAGAGGAGGAGGTCGATGCCCTCCTCGCCGAGCTTGGCGAACTTCGGGAGGTCGGTGAGGCGGCGGTCCAGCGGGAGCTGGTCCATCTTGAAGTCGCCGGTGTGGACGACCATGCCCGCCGGGGTGCGGATGGCGACGGCCAGCGCGTCCGGGATGGAGTGGTTGACCGCCACGAACTCGCAGTCGAAGGGGCCGACGCGCTCGCGGTGGCCTTCCGTGACTTCGAGGGTGTACGGGCGGATGCGGTGCTCCTGGAGCTTTGCCTCGATCAGGGCGAGGGTCAGCTTGGAGCCGATCAGCGGGATGTCCTGCTTCAGGCGGAGCAGGAAGGGGACGCCACCGATGTGGTCCTCGTGGCCGTGCGTGAGCACGATGCCTTCGATGTCGTCGAGGCGGTCCTTGATGGACGTGAAGTCCGGCAGGATCAGGTCGATGCCGGGCTGCTCCTCCTCGGGGAAGAGCACGCCGCAGTCGACAATGAGCAGGCGGCCGCCGTACTCGAAGACTGTCATGTTGCGGCCGATCTCGCCGAGACCGCCGAGCGGGGTTACGCGCAGGCCGCCCTTCGGGAGCTTCGGCGGCGTACCGAGTTCAGGATGCGGATGACTCAAAAGACTCTCCTCACCACACACGCCACGTACCGCTGAGGCACGTGGCGCGCATGACATTCGTGCACTTGCTGTTGTCTGTGGGATTCCTGCTTATTCAGTTGTGAAGTCTGTGGCGGCTAGAGCTGGACTCCGCCGGCTGCCAGGTCCCGCTTGAGCTGTGCCTCTTCGTCCGGCGTGAGCTCGATCATGGGAAGGCGCAGCGGGCCTGCGGGCAGGCCCTGGAGGGTGAGGGCGGCCTTGGTGGTGATGACGCCCTGGGTGCGGAACATGCCGGTGTAGACCGGGAGGAGCCGCTGGTGGATCTCGGTCGCCTTGCGCACGTCGCCGGCGAGGTGGGCCTCCAGGAGAGCGCGCAGCTCGGGGGTGACCACGTGGCCGACGACCGAGACGAAACCGACCGCGCCGACGGACAGGAGGGGAAGGTTCAGCATGTCGTCGCCGGAGTACCAGGCGAGGCCACTCTGGGCGATGGCCCAGCTGGCGCGGCCGAGGTCGCCCTTGGCGTCCTTGTTCGCGACGATCCGCGGGTGCTCGGCGAGCCGGACGAGCGTTTCGGTGTTGATCGGCACACCGCTGCGGCCCGGGATGTCGTAGAGCATCACGGGGAGCTCGGTGGCGTCGGCGATGGCCGTGAAGTGCCTGAGCAGGCCCTCTTGCGGGGGCTTGTTGTAGTACGGCGTCACGGCGAGGAGGCCGTGGGCGCCGGTCTGCTCGGCGGTGCGGGCCAGCTCGAGGCTGTGGCTGGTGTCGTTGGTGCCGACTCCGGCCACTACGTGCGCCCGGTCTCCGACGGCTTCGAGGACCGCCCGTACCAGGTCGTTTTTCTCCGCGTCGCTGGTGGTCGGGGACTCGCCGGTGGTCCCGTTGACGATCAGCCCGTCGTTGCCCGCGTCCACCAGGTGGGCGGCAAGACGCTGGGCGCCGTCGAGGTCAAGTGCGCCGTCCGCCGTGAACGGCGTGACCATGGCGGTGAGGACCCGCCCGAAGGGGGTCTGCGGAGTGGAGATCGGAGCCATGGGTAACACGCTACTCGCTGCTCAACGCGTGGTGTCCCCTCGGGGGAGGTCAGACGTACAGGAAGAGTAGAACCCGACACTGCCTGCTCGGGGGTTCAAGCAGTGCCGGGTCCGTTTGATCAGCCTAGATGAAATTCTCGAACTGCGGCAATACGGACACTTCGGACGGTCGACCCGTACATCTGTACTCAGGCCGGTGTTCAGGCCTTACGGCGCGACTCGTCCGTTGTTGTTGAAGGCCGCGTAGGTGAGGGGCATGAGCTTGGCCCAGTGGGCCTCCATCTGCTCGCCGACCATCTCGATCTCGCGCTGCGGGAAGGACGGCACCTTCGCGAGCTCATGCTGCGTACGCAGGCCGAGGAAGTGCATGAGGGAGCGGGCATTGCACGTCGCGTACATCGAGGAGTACAGGCCTACGGGAAGTACCGCGCGGGCGACCTCGCGGGCCACTCCGGCGGCGAGCATCTCCTGGTAGGCGTCGTACGCCTGGCGGTAGGAGTCCTCCATCGCGCGGGTCGTGAGCTCCTGCTGCTCCGGGGTGCCCTCGACGAACTCGTACTTGCCGGGGCGACCCTGCTGGACGAGCTTGCGGGACTCACCGGGGACGTAGAAGACCGGCTCCAGCTCCCTGTAGCGGCCCGATTCCTCGTTGTACGACCAGCCGACGCGATGGCGCATGAACTCGCGGAAGACGAAGATCGGGGCGCTGATGAAGAACGTCATCGAGTTGTGCTCGAAGGGGCTGCCGTGGCGGTCCCGCATCAGGTAGTTGATGAGGCCCTTGGAGCGCTCCGGGTCCTTGCTCAGCTCCTCCAGGGACTGCTCGCCGGCGGTCGAGACACGGGCGGCCCACAGGACGTCGGAGTCGCTGGCGGTGTGCTTCACCAGTTCGACGGTCACTTCGCTGCGGAAGCTGGGCTTCGGGGTCTCTGTGGGGGTGCCATCAGGGGTAACAGTCACCGGCGGGGTCCTTCCATGTACATCGCTCGGGCGCCCCACACTCTACGGGCCGGGGGTGACAGTGACGGTCAGCCGCGTACTCGGTCGGACTCAGTCGGCGCTCGGGGGACATTGTTCGGCCAATTCAGGGAAATCGGGCACCAAGAGACAGCTTTGTACGTCTGTCCCTGTAGAAGCCCTAGTACCAGGTCAAAAAAAACAAAGGAGTGCCGCCCCATGTTGCGCCGGCGAGAGTCCGTCCCCTTCGCATTCGTTGCCGAGGCCGACCGATTCCGCAGTAACGTCACCCCTCCGCCCCCCGAACGTCCGAGTGCGTCCCAGGTCGTGGGTCGTATGCTCATCGGTTTCACCGTCGTCGCCGGACTGGTGGGATCGCTGCTCTTCGGGGTTCCCGCCCTCGATCCCGCACAGGGCCCGGGTGCGACACAGAAGTCCGAAGCCGCTGACGGTCGCTGACTCGTCCGGGCCCCCTGAGGTAGCCCGGCGAAGACCTCCTCGGTAGCCTCACCGGGCACAGCCCAATCGAGCGTGCTGGTGAGTGAGGATCAGTCGTGCCCCTGCCTTTCCTGACGGCCGACCGTGCGTTCGAAGTGGCCGGTGAGACGTCCGACGATGTCGCACTGCCCTTCGACGACCACGATCAATGGCGCAGGCCCTACCGCCCCGGGCCCTGGCGCGTCGGAGCGGCAGCCCTGCTGCTGCTCATGGCGTCCTTCGTTCTGCTGGCGGCGATGATCATCGCCTTTGCCGGTGCGATGCCGGGAGCCGGGATCTGTCTGGGCCTCGCCCTGGTCATGATCGCCTGCGCCCTTCGGCTGCTGCGCGTCGGTGCCTGGGTCAGCCGGCACGGGCTGCGGCGCGTGGGTTTTTTCTCGACGACCACGGTGCCGTGGGGCCGGGCCACGGACGTACGCACGGTTCAGCAGCCGGTGCGGTGGCTCGGGCTGCCGCGCACGGTGCAGGGCCAGGCGCTCGTACTGGTGCGGCACAGCGGCGAGCGGCTTCAGCTGCTCACCGACCACAACGCGGACTTCCTGTCGCGGGTGGAGGCCTTCGACCGGGCTGCCGACACGGTCGAGGCGTGGGGCGACGAGTACCGGCCCGTCTGAGACTCACCAACGCATGTGAAAGGGGGCGTCCCGTCGGACGCCCCCTTTCGCGTGGGTCGTGGGTCTACTTGCCCTCGTGCAGCGCGATCGCCCGCTGCATCGCCTTGCGGGCGCGCGGGGTGTCCCGCGCGTCGTGATAGGCGATCGCGAGACGGAACCAGGAGCGCCAGTCGTCCGGGGCGTCCTCGGTCTCCGCGCGGCGCCGGGCGAAGACCTCGTCGGCGGAGTCGCGGTCGATGCGTCCGGCGGGCGTACGTACCAGCTCGTCCACGGGCAGGCCGCCCTCAGCCTCCAGCTTCGCCGACAGCGCGTCCGCCTTGCGGGCGAACTGCGTGGTGTGCCAGAGGAACCAGACGCCGATGGCCGGGAGGATCAGCACCGCGACACCGAAGGTGACGGTGAGGACGGTCCCTTCCCGGATGAGGAAGTAGCCGCGGCTGCCGGCCAGGACGAAGTAGACGACCAGGACGGCGGCGAGGACGAAGTACGTGATCTTTGCGCGCATGGGTTTTGCTGCCGTCAGTTCAGGTCGAGGAAGTTTTCCAGGCCGAAGGTGAGGCCGGGAGTGGTGACCACACGGCGTACGCCGAGCAGGATGCCCGGCATGAAGCTGCTGTGGTGCAGGGAGTCATGACGGATCGTCAGGGTCTCGCCCTCGCCGCCCAGGAGGACTTCCTGGTGGGCGAGAAGGCCGCGGAGGCGGATGGCGTGTACGGGTACGCCGTCCACGTTCGCACCTCGGGCGCCGTCGAGTGCCGTGGTCGTGGCGTCGGGCTGGGGGGCGCTGCCGGCCTCGGCGCGGGCCGCCGCGATGAGCTGGGCGGTGCGGGTCGCGGTGCCGGAGGGGGCGTCGGCCTTGTTCGGGTGGTGCAGCTCGACGACCTCGACGGACTCGAAGTACGGGGCCGCCTGCTGGGCGAACTTCATGGTGAGGACGGCGCCGATGGAGAAGTTGGGCGCGATGAGCACGCCCGCCTCCGGGGAGGTGTCGAGCCAGGAGCGCAGCTGCGCGAGGCGTTCGTCGGACCAGCCGGTGGTGCCGACGACCGCGTGGATGCCATGGCGTACGCAGAAGTCGAGGTTGCCCATCACCGAGGCGGGGGTGGTCAGCTCGACCACGACCTGGGCGTCCGCTTCGACGAGGGCTTCGAGCTTGTCGCCCCGGCTCAGCGCCGCCACCAGCTCCATGTCGTCCGCGGCCTCAATGGCCCGTACGGCCTCGGAGCCGATTCGGCCCTTGGCACCGAGAACGGCCACGCGCAGCTTGCTCATTGCTTGCTTCTTTCTGTCTGGCGTCTCTAGGCGACTGATTCGTGCAGGCGGTCCGCCTGCTTGTCCTTCAGCGGGCCGATGACCGACAGCGAGGGACGGTGGCCCAGGACTTCGGCGGCCACCTCCCGTACGTCGTCGGGCGTCACTGCCGCCATCCGGGCGAGCATGTCGTCCACCGAGATGTGGTCGCCCCACGCCAGCTCACTCTTGCCGATGCGGTTCATGAGCGCGCCGGTGTCCTCCAGGCCGAGGACCGTGGAGCCGGAGAGCTGGCCGACGGCGCGGTCGATCTCCTCGTCGGGCAGACCGTCCGCGGCGACCTTTTCGAGCTCGTCGCGGCAGATCTTGAGTACGTCGTGGACCTGGCCGGGCCGGCAGCCGGCGTACACGCCGAAGAGGCCGCAGTCGGCGAAGCTGGAGGTGTACGAGTACACGCTGTAGGCCAGGCCGCGCTTCTCCCGTACCTCCTGGAAGAGGCGGGAGCTCATGCCGCCACCGAGAGCGGTGTTGAGTACGCCCATCGCCCAGCGGCGGTCGTCGGTGCGGGACAGGCCCGGCATGCCGAGGACGACGTGCGCCTGCTCCGTCTTGCGGTTCAGGTGCTCGACGCGGCCGGCCGTGCGGATGATGCGGGAGCCGTCGCGCGGGTCGAGGGGGACGGCGTCCGTACGGGACAGGGCGCCGGCCCGCTCGAAGGCCTTGCGGACCTGGCGTACGACGGTGGCGTGATCCACGTTGCCCGCGGCCGCGACGACCAGGTGCGTCGGGTCGTAGTGCTTCTTGTAGAAGCGGCGGATGCGGTCCGCGGAGAGCGCCTCGACGGTGTCGACGGTGCCGAGGACCGGGCGGCCCAGCGGGGTGTCGCCGAACATCGTCTTGGCGAACAGGTCGTGGACGACGTCGCCCGGGTCGTCCTCGGTCATCGCGATCTCTTCGAGGATGACTCCGCGCTCGGCGTCGACGTCCTCGGCCCTGATCAGGGACCCCGTCAGCATGTCGCAGACGATGTCGATCGCGAGGGGGAGGTTGGTGTCCAGGACACGTGCGTAGTAGCACGTGTACTCCTTCGCCGTGAAGGCGTTCATCTCGCCGCCGACCGCGTCGATCGCGGAGGAGATATCGAGGGCGCTGCGCTTCTCGGTGCCCTTGAAGAGGAGGTGCTCCAGGTAGTGCGTGGCGCCGTTCAGGGTGGGCGTCTCGTCGCGCGAGCCGACATGCGCCCAGATGCCGAAGGTGGCGGAGCGTACGGAGGGCAGGGTCTCGGTGACGATGCGCAGGCCGCCGGGGAGGGTGGTCCTGCGGACGGTGCCGATGCCGTTCTGGCCCTTGAGCAGTGTTTGGGTACGGGCGACGGCCCGCCCCTCCGAAGAGGTGCGGGCCGTCGTCACGGAACTACGGGATGTCACTGGTCGGCGTCGGCCTTCTGGTCGGCGTCGGTGCCCTCTTCGCCCTCGATCACGGGGACGAGGGAGAGCTTGCCGCGGGAGTCGATCTCGGCGATCTCGACCTGGACCTTCGCGCCCACACCGAGGACGTCCTCGACGTTCTCCACGCGCTTGCCACCGGCGAGCTTGCGGATCTGCGAGATGTGCAGCAGACCGTCCTTGCCGGGCATCAGGGAGACGAAGGCACCGAAGGTGGTGGTCTTGACGACCGTACCCAGGTAGCGCTCGCCGACCTCCGGCATGGTCGGGTTCGCGATCGCGTTGATCGTCGCGCGGGCCGCCTCGGCCTGCGAGCCGACCTGGGCACCGATGTAGATGGTGCCGTCGTCCTCGATCGAGATGTCCGCGCCGGTGTCCTCCTGGATCTGGTTGATCATCTTGCCCTTGGGGCCGATGACCTCACCGATCTTGTCCACGGGGATCTTGACGGTGATGATCCGCGGGGCGTTGGGGGACATCTCGTCCGGCGTGTCGATCGCTTCCATCATCACGTCGAGGATGTGGAGGCGGGCGTCGCGGGCCTGCTTGAGGGCCGCGGCCAGGACGGAGGCCGGGATGCCGTCCAGCTTGGTGTCGAGCTGGAGGGCGGTGACGAATTCCTTCGTACCGGCGACCTTGAAGTCCATGTCACCGAACGCGTCCTCGGCGCCGAGGATGTCGGTGAGGGCGACGTAGTGCGTCTTGCCGTCGATCTCCTGCGAGATCAGGCCCATGGCGATACCGGCGACGGGGGCCTTGAGCGGCACACCGGCGTTCAGCAGCGACATGGTGGAGGCGCAGACCGAACCCATGGACGTCGAGCCGTTGGAGCCGAGAGCCTCGGACACCTGACGGATCGCGTACGGGAACTCCTCGCGCGTCGGCAGCACCGGCACCATTGCGCGCTCGGCGAGCGCGCCGTGGCCGATCTCGCGGCGCTTGGGCGAGCCCACGCGGCCGGTCTCACCGACGGAGTACGGCGGGAAGTTGTAGTTGTGCATGTAGCGCTTGCGGGTCACCGGGGAAAGAGTGTCCAGCTGCTGCTCCATCCGGAGCATGTTGAGGGTGGTGACGCCCAGGATCTGGGTCTCGCCACGCTCGAACAGCGCCGAGCCGTGCACGCGCGGGATGGCCTCGACCTCGGCGGCGAGCGTACGGATGTCCGTGACGCCACGGCCGTCGATGCGGACCTTGTCCTTGATGACGCGCTCGCGGACCAGGTGCTTGGTCAGCGCGCGGTACGCACCGGAGATCTCCTTCTCGCGACCCTCGAACTGCGGGAGCAGCTTCTCGGCGGCGATCTCCTTGATGCGGTCGAGCTCGCTCTCGCGGTCCTGCTTGCCGGCGATGGTGAGCGCCTGCGTGAGCTCGGACTTGACGGCGGCGGTCAGCGCCTCCAGCACGTCGTCCTGGTACTCGAGGAAGACCGGGAACTCGCCGGTGGGCTTGGCAGCCTTGGCGGCGAGGTCCGACTGGGCCTTGCAGAGGACCTTGACGAACGGCTTCGCGGCCTCGAGACCGGCGGCGACGATCTCCTCGGTCGGAGCCTCGGCGCCGTCCGCGACGAGCTGGATCGTCTTCTCGGTGGCCTCGGCCTCGACCATCATGATCGCGACGTCGCCGTCCTCCAGGACGCGGCCCGCGACGACCATGTCGAAGACGGCGTCCTCGAGCTCGGTGTGCGTCGGGAAGGCGACCCACTGGCCCTTGATCAGGGCGACGCGGGTGGCGCCGATCGGGCCGGAGAAGGGCAGGCCCGCCAGGATCGTGGAGCAGGAGGCGGCGTTGATCGCGACCACGTCGTACAGGTGGTCGGGGTTGAGCGCCATGATCGTCTCGACGATCTGGATCTCGTTGCGCAGGCCCTTCTTGAAGGAGGGGCGCAGCGGGCGGTCGATCAGGCGGCAGGTGAGGATCGCGTCCTCGGAGGGCCGGCCCTCACGACGGAAGAAGGAGCCGGGGATCTTGCCGGCTGCGTACATCCGCTCCTCGACGTCCACCGTCAGGGGGAAGAAGTCGAGCTGGTCCTTGGGCTTCTTCGAAGCGGTGGTGGCCGACAGCACCATGGTGTCGTCGTCCAGGTACGCCACGGCGGAGCCGGCGGCCTGCTTGGCCAGGCGGCCCGTCTCGAAGCGGATGGTGCGGGTGCCGAAGGAACCGTTGTCAATGACGGCCTCGGCGTAGTGGGTCTCGTTCTCCACTAGCGTTATCTCCGATACTTTTCGTCTTTCGTCCCATGCGCCCGTGTGGCGGAGGGACGGTGGCGGAGAAGCGCTTCCGGCTGCGGGCCGGTCTTCGATCGAAGACCCCGGGGTCGATGTGCTCCGGGGGCCACTACCGAGGACCGGCGGCGGGGAAGCCGCCTCTCGCTCGTGTTCTGTGTTGCGTTGTACGACCAGACTACTGAGCGTCCGGTACGTCGCGCACTTCTCGTACGTACAGCAAAGGGAGCGGTCCCCTAGAAGTGGGGTACCGCTCCCTTCACGACGTCCGTCTTACTTGGCGCCGCCGGCCGCGCCACGGCGGATGCCGAGGCGGTCGACCAGGGCACGGAAGCGCTGGATGTCCTTCTTGGCCAGGTACTGCAGCAGGCGGCGACGCTGGCCGACCAGGATCAGCAGACCACGACGGGAGTGGTGGTCGTGCTTGTGCGTCTTCAGGTGCTCGGTCAGGTCCGAGATCCGGCGCGAAAGCATGGCGACCTGGACCTCGGGGGAGCCGGTGTCGCCTTCCTTCTGAGCGAACTCGGTCATGATCTGCTTCTTCGTAGCGGCGTCGAGCGGCACGCGTACTCCTCTTGGTCTTCGTATTGCCATCGAGTGCCCCAGGTCGAATTCTCTGGGGAGCTTCCGTTACTCGGGAGGCGGGGATCCGCGGGGCGCAGCCTCCGGAGGTCCGGGGGCGCATACACAAGCGGCCGTCATGCAGCTTACCAGCAGATGCGAGTGCCGCTGACGGCGTACGTCACCGGCTCAGACGCCGCCCTTGACCTTCGCGTACACATCGAGGACCGCCAGGCAGATCGGGATCAGGGAGAGCAGGACCAGCGAGTCGGCGAGGTCGAGCATCCGGCCCCAGAAGGGGGACAGGCCCTTGTTCGGAACGATCAGGGCGATCGCGATCAGCAGCATCGCGCCGACCGCGACCGAGGCGCCGAGCCACAGGGTGCGTACGTCGACGCCCGCGGAGTTGCCCTGGGCCAGGTCCATGATGATCTCGAGCGGGGGCGAGATCGCGAGGCCGAGGATCAGCAGGCCGGTCGTCATGACGCCGGCCACCAGCAGGCAGGTGACCTGAGCGGTGTAGCGGAACAGGCGTGCCCGCAGCATCGCGGCCAGCGCGGTGACGAGGGCCATCAGCTGGGCCCAGCCGCTGTCGCTGAAGCCGAGCACCGCGCCGCCCGCGCCGAGGATGACGACGGCGCAGCCGCCGACGAGGCCGAGCAGCAGTTCGTGGCCGCGGCTGGTCTGGGCGACGATGCGCTGTACGTCGACGGCCTCGAGGTTGCCCTCCTGGCCCTCGCGGCGGGCCCTGGCCAGGTCCTCCGGGTTGCGGAAGCCGATCGGCAACTTGGCGAAGCGGGCCGACCAGCCCGGCAGGAAGCCGACGACCGCCAGTGCGACGACCGAGGTGGCGGCCGCGATCTCACGGGGCTGTGCCTCGGTGAGTACTCCGCCGAACGCGGCGAACGTACCGATGGCCGCTGCCAGCGCCGCGGCGACGAACGGGGCGTCTCCCTGCGGCAGCAGCATGATCAGTACGACGGAGAAGAGAAGGACGGCGACACAGCCGACCAGGAACTGCAGCCTGCCCGGACCCTCGCCCGCGTCCTGCGGAATGACACCGGAGCCCGCGATGAGCGCGTGCGGCAGCGCCGCGATGCCCAGCGCGACGGCGGATGCCCGGTCGTCGTACACCCGGCCACGTACGCCCGCGAGTGCCGTCAGCGCCAGCGCGACCACACCGGCGACGATGCCCTGGAGTCCGTGCATGTCGTGCCGCAGCGGGTCGGCGAACCAGAACACGAAGCCGAGCATCGTCAGCAGCAGTACGCCGGAGACGAGGCCCGCGACCCGCATCAAGTTGTCGTTCCAGCCGCGCAGATCCTGCTTGACGGCGGTGGCGACCGCGTCGACCACGTCGTCATGGACAGCCGGCGGCAGCGAATCGGCGAACGTGCGCAGCAACAGCACCTCGCCGTCCCTGACCCGGTGCTCCAGCAACGAACGGCTCGCGTCGAGCACATGGCCGTCGCGGCGTACGAGGTGGTAGCCGGCGAGACTGCCGTCCGGCTGGGCCATGCCCGAGAGCCTGATGATCTCCGGATAGATGTCCTGGATCGGCAGGTCCTCCGGCAGCGCCACATCAATACGACTGTCCGGCGCTGCGACGGTGACTCGGCAGAAACCCGTCGATGTGCCCGTGCTCACCTGGTAGTTCCCCCTGCTAGACAAGCTTCTTTACGCCGCTCGTACGACGCGGAGCGCCACCTTATCGCCCACGCGCGGGGGCACAGGTCCCGCCTCCCTCATTCCTCCTCGGACTCCCCCGCATCTCCACGCTCTCGCCTCCCTCCTGACGCCCTGCGCGCTCTGGCGTAACAGTAGGATCAGCGCCTACGCGTGCCTGCTCTTCGGGCCGGGGGTCCGGGGGTTGCACCCGGGAAGACACAGCAATCGCGAAGGATGAGTGCATCGGTGAGCGTCGTCATCATCAAACGGCAGCCGCGGATACAGCCGCCTGCTGTCCCGGACGGCGAGGTGAAGCTGGAGACGCCTCCCGAAATTCCGCGGGAGGGCGACGACGGTGTGCTGATGAGCCTGCTGCCGATGATGGGCATGCTGGGTTCTGTCGGCTTCTTCTTCATGCCGAACCTGCCGTCCTATATGCGGGTGGTGGGTGGGCTGATGCTCGCCTCGACCCTCGCCATGGGCATCGCTCAGTTCGCCAAGTCCCGGCAGGGCGGCGGCGCGGGGATGGCGCAGGACCGGCGTGACTACTTCCGCTATCTCGAGCAGGTCCGCAAGGACGTGCACAAGACCGCTGAACTCCAGCGGCGTACGCAGCTCTTCCAGCACCCGGCCCCGGACCAGCTCTGGGCGGTGGCCGCGGACGGCAAACGGCTGTGGGAACGGCGGCCGACCGACGCCGACTTCGCGTCCGTACGCATGGGTCTCGGCAGCCAGCAGCTGGCAACTCCGCTCGCCGCTCCGGAGACCGCTCCCAAGGAGGAGCTGGAGCCGCTGACTGCGGCGGCCATGAAAGCGTTCCTCGACGCGCACGGAAGTCTGGCCGACCTGCCGGTGTCGGTTTCGCTGCGCGCCTTCTACCACGTGATGCTGGCCGGCGACAGTGACACCGTCTACGGCAACGCCCGCGCGGCCATTGCCCAGCTCGCGACGCTGCACTCGCCCGAGGACCTGATGGTCGCCGTGGTCGCGCATCCCTCCGCCGCGGCGGACTGGGACTGGATCAAGTGGCTGCCGCACAGCCAGCATCCGAAGGCCAAGGACGGGGCGGGCTCGGCCCGGCTCCTGTTCGACGACCTCGGTGAGCTGGAGGAGGCGCTGGAGGACCAGCTGGCCGACCGGCCGCGCTGGAACCGGGACGCGAACCCCGTTTACGACCAGCCGCACCTGATCGTGGTGCTCGACGGCGGCACCGTTCCGCCGGACTCCGGACTCGCCGGCTCGGAAGGGCTTCAGGGCGTCACGTTCCTGGAGATCTCCCCCGGGGAGCTGGAGGACGAGCTGCGGGGGAACCTGACGGCGTATCTGAAGCCGAACAAGCTTCAGCTGTACGTCGGACACGACTCGGCGTACAGCGGCAAGCCGGATGTGCTGAGCCTGCCGCAGGCCGAATCGCTGGCGCGACAGCTCGCCGCGTTCCGGGTCGGTACGGCGGAAGAGGGCGAACCTCTGCTGTCCAACCTCGACTTCACGGACCTCATGGGCATCGGCGACGCCGGCTCGGTCGACGTCTCGCGCACCTGGCGTCCGCGCACGCTGCACGAGCGGCTGCGCGTACCGATCGGTGTCGGTGAGAACGGCGAGCCGGTCATGCTCGACCTCAAGGAGGCCTCGCAGGAGGGCATGGGCCCGCACGGCCTGTGTGTCGGAGCAACCGGTTCCGGCAAGTCCGAGGTGCTGCGTACGCTCGTACTCGGTCTCGCCGTGACGCACTCCTCGGAGACGCTGAACTTCATCCTCGCGGACTTCAAGGGCGGTGCGACGTTCGCCGGAATGGTGGACATGCCGCACACCGCGGCCGTCATCACCAACCTCGCGGACGACCTCACGCTCGTCGACCGTATGCGTGACTCGATCATGGGTGAGATGCAGCGCCGCCAGGAGCTGCTGCGTACGGCAGGCAATTACGCCAACATCCACGACTACGAGAAGGCGCGGGCGGCCGGCGCCGCGCTCGAACCGCTGGCTTCTCTGGTGATCGTGCTCGACGAGTTCTCCGAACTGCTCACGGCGAAGCCCGACTTCATCGACATGTTCATCCAGATCGGCCGCATCGGCCGTTCGCTGGGTGTGCATCTGCTGCTCGCCTCGCAGCGCCTGGAGGAGGGCAAGCTGCGCGGGCTGGACACGTATCTGTCGTACCGGATCGGTCTGCGTACGTTCTCCGCCGCCGAGTCGCGTACGGCGATCGGTGTCCCGGACGCGTACCACCTGCCGTCGATTCCCGGGTCCGGTTATCTGCGGTACGACACCGACACCATGGTCCGCTTCAAGGCGGCGTACGTGTCGGGCGCGTACCACGGTGAGGGTCCTTCGCGGGTGCACCGCTCCACGCAGCTGCGGCCCGCGCTCTTCACGGCGCAGCATGTGGCACTGCCGCCGCAGCCGGTGATCGAGGAGCCGGAGGCCGACAACCGGGTCGACGACGCGCTTGCCGACACCGTTCTGGACGTCATCGTCGCCAAGATGGAGAACCAGGGGCCGCCGGCCCACCAGGTGTGGCTGCCGCCGCTGGAGGAGGCGCCCTCGCTGGAGCAGCTGCTGCCGGCGCTGGCGGTCACGGCGGAGCGCGGTCTGACCGCGCCGGAGTACACGGCGCTCGGCCGGCTCAATGTGCCGGTCGGTCTGGTGGACAAGCCGTTCGAGCAGCGGCGTGACGTGCTGTACCGGGACTTCGCGGGCGGTGCGGGTCACGGCCTGTTCATCGGTGGTCCGCAGTCCGGCAAGTCGACTCTGCTGCGTACGCTCATCTCGTCGTTCGCCTTCACGCACACGCCGAGCGAAGTGCAGTTCTACTGCCTGGACTTCGGCGGTGGCGGTCTGATCGCGATGGAGGACCTGGCGCACGTCGGCGGGGTCGCGAACCGGCTCGACGGCGAGAAGGTCCGCCGTACGGTCAGCGAGGTCGAGGGCATTCTGAACGCGCGCGAGGAGTACTTCCGCGCGAACAACGTCGACTCGATCCAGACCTACCGGCAGCGCAGGGCGGCCGGGCAGCTGCCCGACCAGCCGTGGGGTGACGTCTTCCTCGTCATCGACGGCTGGGCGACCTTCAAGACGGACTACGAGATGCTCGAGGCGAGCATCACCGACATGGCGATGCGCGGTCTCGGCTTCGGCGTACACGTGATCCTGACGGCGAGCCGCTACACCGAGGTGCGGCCCGCGCTCAAGGACATGCTGCAGAACCGCATCGAGCTGCGGCTCGGTGACCCGACCGAGTCGGAGATCGACCGCAAGGTGGCGCAGAACGTGCCCGCGTCCGTCCCCGGTCGTGGTCTGACCACGGACAAGCTGCACTTCATGACCGCGCTGCCGCGGGTCGACGGCTCTTCGGAGACGGAGGACCTGGCGGAGGCCACGGCCGTACTCATCCGGGGCATCAACGAGAACTGGCAGGGCAACCCGGCTCCGGCCGTCCGGCTGCTGCCGAGGATCATGGAGGCGGACCGGCTGCCGAAGGGCTTCGAGCACCCGGATCGCGGTGTCGCCTTCGGTATCGACGAGTCGGCGCTCGCGCCCGTCTTCATCGACTTCGAGACGGACCCGCACTTCATCGTGTTCGGTGAGAGCGAGTCCGGTAAGTCGTCGGTGCTGCGGCTGCTCATCAAGCAGATCACCGAGCGGTACACGCCCGACCAGGCGAAGATCGTCATGGGTGACTACCGGCGCGCGCATCTGGAGGCCGTACCGGACTCGCACCTGTCGCGCTACTGCGCGTCGGCGCCCGCGCTGACGGAGACGCTGGAGGGGCTGGCCGGGTCGCTCAGC
Source organism: Streptomyces sp. ISL-100 (assembly GCF_018614615.1). Classification (GTDB taxonomy): domain Bacteria; phylum Actinomycetota; class Actinomycetes; order Streptomycetales; family Streptomycetaceae; genus Streptomyces. The sequence continues at coordinate 15,961 of NZ_JAGGOK010000039.1, forward strand.
CGCCGTATGCCGGGGCCGGACGTCACGCCGGAGCAGCTGAGGAACCGCAGCTGGTACAACAGCCCGGACGCGTTCGTCATCATCGACGACTACGACCTGGTGGCGACCGGCATGAACCCGCTGTCGCCGCTGGTGGAGTACCTGCCGTACGCCCGTGACGTCGGCCTGCACGTCATCATCGCGCGCTCGGCGGGCGGCGCGAGCCGGTCGCTGTACGAGCCGGTGATGCAGCGTCTGCGGGAGCTCGGGGCGCAGGGTCTGGTGATGTCCGGCGACCGGTCGGAGGGTGCGCTGCTCGGCAACATCTCGCCGTCGCAGCTGCCGCCGGGGCGTGGGTACTTCCACACGCGGCGGCGCAGTGGGCAGATGGTGCAGACGGGTTGGCTGCCGCCGCGGTTCTGACCTGTTCGGTTGTACGCATGTGTGTGAGGGGCGGCGCCTGGTGGGCGCCGCCCCTCTCGCGTTTTTCTTGGAAGGGGTGTGGCGCGGGCGCTAGGCTGACGCTGCGACAGACGTGCGAGCGTGGGGGGTAGTTGCAGGTGGGGGACGACACGATGAGGACCGATGCGTCGGTGCTCAAGAGCGAGGGCTTCCACATGTTCGAGGTGGGCCAGGACTATGCCAAGGCTGCGAAGGCACTGTTCGAGGGACTGAACGCCATCGAGGGCAAGTCGGGCAAGACTCCGCCGTGGGGCGACGACGAGTTGGGCGAGCACTTCGGCGTCGTCTACGAAGGTCTGCGCGACGGCATGAAGGACTCGATGCCCAGCCTCGCGAAGCGGATCGCTGGTATGGGCCTGAAGTTCACCGCGATGGGCGTGCGGCACGAGAAGCACGAGATCGAAGAAGACGCGAAGTACGCGGCGCTCACCGCGCAGCACGATGCCGACGGCGGCGCGAAGGTGAACAACTTCAAGTCGGTCTGACGACGTTGCGGCCTTTAGGCACCCCTGCGACAGGGTTGTAACAGGAACCCTCTCGAGTTGCTCCGGTGATGGTCAGTAAGCTCTGGGGACGGCTGCACTGCGTGTGATTCCCCTTGTCGTTGGGGGGCGTTGTGCGGCGGTTGCCTATCGGGGGTGTGGCGCGCTGTGGCGATGATGTTGCCGGACGAGGTCGAGTGGGTCCTGGAGATGCTCGGCTACAGGTGGCCGACAGCGAATGAGGACTTGCTCAGAGACTCCGCCGCGTTGTGGCGCCAGTTCGGTGACGACGCCCAGAAGCTGCACATACGGGCGAATACCAGCGCTCAGACCGTGGTCGCGCACAACGCGGGCGAGTCCATCGACGCGTTCACCACGCACTACAAGAAGTTCTCCGACGGCGGCTCGGACGGCTACCTCGCCAACGCCGCGGAAGCCGCGTACGTCATCGCGGCCACCTTTGAGGCCGCGGCGTTTCTGGTGGAGTTCGCGAAGTGGGCGGTCATCGTCCAACTCATCGCGCTGGCCATCCAGATCGCCGCCGCCGCTGCCGCGTCCGTCGTCACCTTCGGCCTCTCCGCTGCCGCCGGCATGGCCGCCACGCAGCTGACCCGCGTGGCTGTACGCCGCATCCTCGACGCACTCAAAGACGCGCTGATGCAGGCCATCATCGAGATGATGAAGGAACCCGCCGTATCGGCGGTCCAGGCCATGGTCACCGACCTGGTCACGCAGTCGGTCAACGTCGGCTTCGGCACCCAGGAAGGCTTCGACCTCAGCAAGACCGTCTCGGCCGGCGCCAAGGGCGGGTGGGAGGCCATCAAGCAAAGCCCGCAGACGTTCGCCGAGGGCGTGCGCGACGGCCTGGGCAGGAAGGCCGGCAGCAGCGTCCGCGACGGCATTGACAGCGGCTACAACAGCAGCATGGATGCCTACAACAACCGCAACAGCCCTGCGGCGGGCAACAACAGCGGTGACGGCACCAATAGCAACAGCGGCGACGGAGACGACAGTTCGGGGGACACTGACTCGTCGAACACCTCGGACTCGTCAAACACCTCGGACTCCTCCAGCTCGGACTCGTCGACGACCTCACGTGCGAACGCCAACACGGGCAACACCAACATCGGCGGCAACATATCCGCCGACGGCGACGAACCCGCGAGCTACAACGCCCCCGACCTCGGAGGGCTACCCAGTACCGACACGCCAAGCGGCACCCCGGACTCGACGCCCAGCACCCCTGACTCCGGGCAGAATCCTTCCTCCTCCAATTCGCCCTCCCGGCCGACGCTGTCGGACTTCGACGACCCCGCACCCAGCAATACGTCGCCGTCCCCATCCCCCGCCCCGGACACCAGCAGCAACACACCCAGTGCCGGCGACAACCGCAGTGGTTCCTCCCCCGGCGGCCTCTCCTCACCCTCCCCGCAATCGGCTCCCACACCGACAGCCGGCGCAACACCGTCCTCCACGAACAGCGGCGGCGGGATCAGTACGTCGATCGACAGCCTCGCCGCCAGCATCCCCACCCAGTCCAACGCCGCCCCGACACCGACCACGGCCGACCCCTCAACCGCGGCCCCGCGCCCGGACGGCAACTCCTCGATGCCGACCTCGCCCACGCCGCCCTCAACGGCAGCGGACGGTGCGGCAGGCGCCCGTACAGGCACAAACACCACCCCAAGCGGCTCCCCGTCCGGCACGAGCCCCACCAGCCCCAACCCCTCACAGGGCCCGCCCAGGACCCCCTCCACCACCCCAGGCACCCCCAACCCCACCGGAACGGGCCCGGCCTCAACCCCTGGCCCGACACCGTCGACGCCACCACGCAGTACGCCGACACCATCGACGGACGGCCGCACCCCCGGGGCGGTGCCCGGACACGTATCCAGCCCGAACCAAAGCACGCCGGGCGGGGCAAGCACCCGTAGTCCAGGACCCCACCAGAACACACCCGGCACGAGTGACAGCCGCACCCCGAACCAGAACACCCCAGGCTCAACCGGCGGTCGGTCTCCCGGCCAAGGCCCCACCGGCCAGAGCGCGTCGGACGGCCGCAGCCCCCACACGAACCAGAGCCCAAGCCCGACTACCCCGAACCAGGACCCGCGGCAGCCGGCCCCGCCCAGGAACACACCGTCGCCCGCCAGTACTCCAACGCCGACGCCGAGCACGCCCAGTACGCCCAACTCCGGCACACCCGGCTCCGGCGCCCCCGGGCGTACACCCGATACGGCACCGACTCCGGCCGGCAACAAACCGCATACGTCGCAACCGGGCGCGGGCAACTCCCCCACACGGCCTCACCAGCCGTCGGGCAGTACGCCCAACGCTCCCCAGCAGCCCAGCAGCAACCCCGGCACGCCGTCGAGCACCCCGAACCAGCAGCAACAACAGCCTCTGACCGCGGTACCGATCCACACCCCGGTCCCCGGCCCTAACGCCCCATCCCAGGCGTCGAACCCCAGCCGGTCCGGCCCGCAGGCACCGGGCTCGCCACAGGCAGACCCCGACACGTCCGACAAGCCGGAGCCGCAGACGCAGCCGCAGACGGACAGTCTCGACGACATCCGCGACGACCTGGATCAATACCCGGGAGGGCTGACGGAGCCCGACCCCCAGGACCAGCAGCTGCTGGCGAACGCCGTGCCGTGGAATCCCGACGGCACCCCCCAGCGGTTCCCCGATCCCTTCGGCCCCTGGAGCCAGCTCCAGAACGACGGCGGCAACGAAGTGCCCGGGCGCAGCAACAACTGCGCCGACTGCTCCCGGTCCTTCCTCGAGACCTGGCGCGGTAACCCGCAGGTCTCGGCCCCCCGCACCCTTGACACCGACGAGGACGGGAACCCGGACCCCTGGTCGCCGGAGAACGACGCGAACGAGAACCAGATCCGCTGGTCGGGTGCTCCGCACTCGTACGCCGGTGAAGGCAGCGACCCGGACACCGCCCAGCGCATCGCGGACGACCTCCTGCAGGCAGGGCACGGCGCGCACGCCATCGTCCAGGTCGACTGGCCCGGCGGCGGCGGCCACGCCTTCAATGCCGTCAACCACAACGGCAAAGTCGTCTGGATCGACACCCAGAGCGGCGAGGTCAGCCACGACCCGCTGCACATCGCCGATGCCGAGCACGTCTGGCACATCCCGATGGACCCGGACGGGAATCCGCTCCACCCCGTGGAGACGGAGGACACCGACGACTCCCAGGATCCGAACGACGAGTCTCAGTCGGAAAACTCCGAGAACTCCGAGAACGCGGAGAACTCCGACAGCAACGGGCAACCGGACAACAACACGCAGAACGACGCCACGCCCGAGGACCAGCAGGCGTCCCCCGAAACCGGCGACTCGACGCAACCCGGGCCCTCGGAGACACCGGAGTCGTCCGCCGAACAGAACCATCCGTCCCCGGCCGATACGTCCGAGACGTCCGAGACCGCCGAGGCCGCCGAGACCCCTGAGACTCCCGACACCAAGGACCAGCAGACACGTCCCGACGCACAGGACGGGCCGCGCGACGGGGAGTCCTCGCCATCCACGGCGCACACCACTACTCCCGACGGCACCGACAAATCCACGTCGGACAACGAACCGGCGCCTACCCGGACTGCGACCGACACCCCGGCCCCCAGCCCTGAACGCGACGCTCCGAGCGACCCCACGCCCCAGCAGACCACCACCCCGCCCTCGGACCCTCGCATCCCCGACCCGCGAACCACGGAACCGCAAACCTCGGACCCCCGTACGACCGACCCGCGTCGGGAGAACCCCACGGAGGCGAAGCCGGAGGAGACCAGCGACCGGCCCGACGGTCAGCGGCCGAACACGCCGCCGCAAGCGGACGAGTCACGCCCGGACAACACGCGCCCGGACCACATCGAGGAATCACGGCCGGAGGACCCGGACAAGAACCGGCCCGAAGTCCCGGACCAGTCGCCAGCCGACGACCAGCCCGACCGTTCGAGCAGCATGAACAACGACTCGGCCGTTCCGAAGCGGGAGAACCTCCCCGAGGGCAAGAACGCCGATGCGGCCAATTACGTCAAGGACTCCGTCAACGGCAAGAAACCGCTCTACGGCGACATCGCACCCGAGAACCCGGCGCAGACCTCCCGGTCGACGAACCCTGAGCGCCCCTCCGGTCCTGCGGAGCCTGCGGGCAATACCCCAAACGCAAACGACCAGGCAAGCCTTCGGCAGCGTGACCTGGACATGCTCGCGCGCGCCAATTCAAAGGACCCGAAGGACAGGGCCTGGTTCGAGAAGTACTACCACCCGAAGAGCGGCTACCGCCGGAGCGTGACAAACCCCGCAGAAGACGGCCGCCCCGTCCCTCAGTTGCATCCCACGAACGACCCCAATGCGCCGTGGATGCTGGCCAACGACGCACCGGACGCCGAACGGGAGTCGTACATCGACGAGGGCGAAGGTAAGGGCAAACGGGACGAAGAGATCTCCGAGGAGAACCTCAAGCGGCTCGACGAGGCCGCAAAGGCCCGCCAGGACGCGATCGACGCCGACGACCAGCCGCATAAAGACCGGCAGGCGGCCAAGGAAGCCTACGAGAAGAACAAAACCGACGAGAACCTGAAGAAGTTCCAGGAAGCAGACGAGAAGCACAGCCCGCTGCACGGAAAAATGACCAGGGCCAGCGAGGACTACGGCGAGCAGGTCGCCGAGTTCCACGCCATGCCCCGACACTTCCCCGACTACACGCGGATCGACGACCGGGCAACAGGAAACAACCGGTTCGACCAGATATGGGTGGACCCGAGCACCGACCCGCCCGAATTCGTCGTCGTAGAGGCCAAGGGTTCACTGAAGGCCGGACTCGGCGAGCGGCGTGGACTCCCCGAGCACAACGGTTCCGGCCCCTCTGCCGAGCCGGACAACGGCTCCCGCCAGGATCAGGTCGACAGCGATCAGAACGACCAGACCGGCGAGAGCGGGCAGGACGCACCGACCCCAGGCGTCCCGAAAGTACGGCAGGGCACTCGCGCGTACTTTGAGACGATCCTCCATGAGATGGAGGAGCGCGCACGCCGGAACGACCTCAAGGCCGAGACCGACGCCGAGCGGGAGGCCGCCGAGGCGGAACGGCAACTAGCACGCGACCTCAGAAAGGCCCTGAACGCGAACCCGTCACGAGTCACGTACATACTCGTCAAGGGAAAGTCTTCCGGGGGGCAGCACCAGGGCTACGAGATGCAGCAGTTCGACATCAGAACGGAAGCAGAGAAGCAAAACGATGCAGATTCCGCGACATGATTTCCCAACGCGAAATGTCCCGAGGATCCTCGAGTCTTATACCAAGGACTTCTGGGACGACGTCGACGACCTCCAGACCGAACCCTCATGGTTCTCGAACGTTCTGGCTGACGCCATCAAGCTCCTCGGCCTGCGCTGCGTCGTGGACCCGGACGCCGACAAGCTCGAGACGTGGGAGGTCTGCGTCACCGCCATGCAGGTCGGCTCCGCCCTCTTCGCGTCGGCTCAGGCCACGACCGACAGCATCGAGTGCCGCATCGGTCACACGATGCACGCCATCCGCGCCGGCGCCCTGCCCCGCGCTCATGCCGGCAACTGGCTCAACGCCTTCTGGCTCGCCTGTGTCTGCCGCGAGAAGAAGCGAATGACCGAACTGAGCCAGTTCCCGGTCTCACGGCTTCGGCAAGCCGAAGGAGAGTTCGACGAGTACATCTACGACTGGGTGGAAGCGCTGCAGGCCTACTGGCTCAAGCGCCCAGAGTTCGGCGACAAACTGGTGGCCGCGGTGGACGGGACCGATCCCGCCGTCCTGCGACACGCGCCGCGCGACAGCGTCCTCCAGATCATGTATCCCCCGATGAACCTCCTGACCCAGCTGGCACGCGGCGACCAGGACAAGTTCAACGCCGAACTGGCCAAGGCCCTGGAGTGGCACAAGGACTATTGGACCCGCGACGAAGACCGCGAGCTGAACCCCCAAAGCCTCATCGCCCTGGGCCCGCTGGCCGTCACCTGTCTCGCCGTCCAGGCCGGGTTCACCATCAGCGTCGAGTCCGAGTACCTCCCCAAGCACCTCATCGTCGGCGCGTGGATCAACGAATTCCCCACGTAGCCCCCAGCCAGACACCCCAAGCAACAGAACAAGGTCCGTCCACCACTCCGGACCAGCTTCTGGTTGGTGCTGGCGGCGGTAGATGGAACGGAGGTGGAGAAGGACGAAGATGATCAAGATCCCACGTCATGAATTTCTGACTGGGGCTCTCCCTCAGGTACTTCGAGAGCTGGAGACAGATCTTGAGGAGGAGCTCGAGGACCTCGAGGAGAACCCCGAGTGGTTCTCCATGGCCCTGAGTTCTGGGACCACGCTCCTCGCCAGTCGCTGCTCGGGGGGGGGGGGGGATCCCAAGGCCGACAAGCTCGAGACCTGGGAAGCCTGTGTCACCGCGATGCACGTGGGTTCCGCCCTCTTCGCCTCGGCCCGCGCGACGACACCGCCCCCGAGGCAGTCCGGCCCGCCTTGCGAAGCGCTGTACTCAACCTCATGTATCCCCCCATGACCCTCTTGACTCAACTGGTTCGCGGTGACCAGGACAGGTTCACCACCAAGCTGGCCAAGACCGTCGAATGGCACAAGGACTTCTGGACCCGCGACGAGGAGCGGGAGCGCGATTCCGACGGAATCATCGCCCTCGGCCACCTGGCCCTCGCGTGCCTTGCCCTCGACTCAGGGTTCAGCGTGGAAGTCGAGTCGGAGTACCTACCCAAGTACCTGCTCGACGGTGGCTGGGTGGGCGAGTTCCCCACATAGTCAACGCGCTGCCCCCAGCACACTCCAACCGACGAACAGGACCCGCATGACCCCCGAGGCCCCACCCACAACCCCCACCCAAGCCGTGGAAATCGTCCGCAGCCGCTACGCCCAGCCCAAGCTTCCCGACGGCACTCCCGCCGAACTCAAGGTCCACGAGTTCGACATCGGCTACCTGGTGTACGCGGTCTTCCCGCCCCGCACCGACGCAGCCGGCCGCCCACAGCCCTCCCCGCCAGGCGGCGCCAAGATCGTGGTCTCCAAGGAGACCGGCGAAACCGTCACCGTCCCCAACTACCCGACCGCGAAGGCCATCGCGCTCTACCGCAAGAACGTCGAACGCAACGCCTAGCTGTCGCCCGACATCTGAGCCCGGTGCCTGACGCCTGGCGACCAGCCTTCACCCCTACCCCGGCACACCCGCGAGGACTACACCCATGACCGCCCCGACCACCGGCTACGCACCCCATCCCCACATAGGCGGCCGCGTCACCGTGCTGCGCGCTCTCGCCGCATGGCGGATGGAGTGGCCGGGCGCGCCACGCGTCATCGTGCTCACCGGCAACCCGGGCAGCGGGCGTTCGCACCTGCTCACCGGGTTCCTCATGATGTGCGACCCGGAGTTCCGCAAACGGCTGCCGCTGGACGACCTGGACCCGTCGACCGTGCCGCCCGACCTGCCCGCACCCGCTGTGCCGAGTGCGGCAGGGCTGACCGCTGCACAGGTCGGGTGGCTGCTGGCGGAGCATTACGGCTTGCAGGCCACGCGTATCGAGGACGTGTACGCCGAACTGGCCGCCCTCGACCGGACCGTCACCGTCGTGGTACCGGACGTCGATCGCGCAGGCCCGGTACGGACGACCGGCGAACCGGCCCGGGTCGTACGGGAAGTACTCAAGCCGCTCGCCACCACGGCCAACGTCCGGCTTCTGGCCGACGTACCGCGTGAGCTCGCCGCGCGTCTGGTTGAGGGGTTGCCGCCCGGCACCGCGCAGGTGATCGACTTGGACGAGTCCCAGTGGGCCGACCCGCCGGGTCTGTCGCTGCAGGCTGAGGCCTTGCTCAGCCCCGAGCACGGGGCGCCGGAGCTGCCGTTCACCACCGACCCTGCCACCCGACGGGCCCTCGCCGAGGCGATCGGGCGTCGCGCCGGGACCGGCCCGCTCACGGTGCAGCTCGCCGTCCGGAGCATCCTGGCGAGTCCAGCAGGTTTCATACCGGGAGACGAAAGCCAACTGCCCGCCTCCCCGGGCGAGGCACTCGACCTGCACGCACGCCGCCTCGGAGCCGATCCGCAGACGCTGCGCCAACTGCTCGCGCCCCTGGCCTTTGCCGAGGGGGACAGTCTGCCGGTCGAGCTGTGGGAACGGCTCGACAGCACCCTGGCCGACAAGGACATGACCACGTCGATAGCGGGCACCGCAGCGCTGACCGGACCATTCGTACAGTCCCTCCAGACGGGCGCGAACAGCGAGCGCGCGCTGCTTCAGCTACTTCACCCGGCCATCGCCGACGAGATCCGCTCCGGGCTTCCCAACGTCCGGGCCGCACAATCGCAGATCGCGATGGCACTCCTGGAATCCGTGCCCGGGCAGGACTGGAGCAAGGCCGATCCCTACGTACGTGACTACATCGCAGCTCACACCTTGGAGGCCGGGCTGCTGCCCCAACTCCTCACCGACCCCGGTTTGTTCGTGTACGCCGCCCCAGTGCCGCTGCGCGCAGCAGTCGAGGCCGTCCCAGCGCAAGCACTCGGCGCTCCGGGGCATACGTACCTGCGTATCGCCCCTCTACTGCCCCGTACGCAGGCACCCACCCTGGCCCGCGCTGCGCTGCTGGAGAGCGCGTTCGTCGAGGACGAGCTTCCGGACTTCGCCGCGGCGGTGCACCGGCTCGGCCTCGACCTGCCTTGGCAGACCCTGTGGAGCGTCCGCCTGCGCAACATCAGCGAAGTCACGATCGGCACGCTCCCACGCCCAGCGGAAGCGCCTACTCCTGTCGCCGCTCTCACGGTACCCACCGGCACGCCCGGCGCGTTCCCCGTGGCCGGGAACAGTGATTCCGCGCTGCTCATGCATAGCCTCGTACAGCCGACTCTCTTCAACGAGCCCGGACCGGAACAGCTGCTGCGGCTGTCCGAACAGGACCGGGCAGCCGCCCAGCTCACGCTCCTCCGAGGCACAGATCAGCTCCGTGTATGGGACCAGTCACGCCAGACAGTCGTGGCTTCCCTGATCTCGGACTCCCCCTTCACCGGCGCCGACCTCTCCCCCGACGGCATCCTGGTCGCCGCGACCGAGCATGGGGCGAAGGCGCTGCGGATCCGGCAATCGGCGTCGGCCACCTCGTAGCTCCGCGAACATCACAGCGCAGGAATGACCGTGCGAGTACCCGTCACAGGGTGCCTTCCGACTGTGTTCGGCTCCGCTCTGTGTGTGATTCCCGGCAAGGTACGCAGGGTTGATCACCGCCGCCGCTTCCGCATCGGACCACCCCGAGCGACTCCCCGTCCGGCCCGAACGCCACCAGCCCCCACGCCACCCCGCCGCCCCAGCAGCAGGGCCAGGACAACAACACCAAGCCCACCCCCACCACCGGCGTCCGCGACCCGCAACGCCACACCTCCCGGCGCGTCACCAACCCCACCCGCGCCGAGCAGGACGGCCTGGACAACTCGGTCCCCGAGACGAGAACGGCGACCCGACTCGGCAGGCCGACCCCACGAAGGGCCCCTGGGGCCAGAACATCAACGGCGATGGACCCAATTCCCCCGGCAACAACAACTGTGTCGACGTGGCCCTCTCCATGGTGGCCCCGTACGCAGGCAGGCCCACGGCCGCCGCCCAAGCCGGAAGACCCGGCGGAGGAGCACATTGACCTCTCTCCGGACTCGCCGCAACAGGCGGTGCGCAACTACCCAAGCGACGACCAGCACGAGCACGAGCACAAGGACATGGATAACCACCTCACGGCCATCGGCTCGGCCTTTGCGAAGGCTACGCTGCAACGTCGTTCCGTCGAAGTAGGGAGTCCCCATGTCCGAGTCCTCTCCCGACCCCCAACGCTTCGCTCCTGCCCAGGCAGTCGCACAGGTACGTGACTGGTGGGGCGACGGCTCCCCCAAGAAGAAGAACCTGGACGTCATCAGCCTCACCGGCACCTCGGGCGTCCTCGAAGAGGTGCACCGGCACATCCCCCAAAGTGTCCTGCTCGATGCCACGGAAGCGGATGCGGAGGACGTTTTCCGAAGGGCTTTGAGGCTCATCGGGGTGCCCGATGACAAGGCGAGTCCCTACACCTGGCGCAGGGCTGCCCGCCAGCAAGGCGGTGGCAAGCTGGTTCTGATCACGCACGCGGGACGGGCCGGGCTCACCCGCAGGTCCGCCCAGCCCGCTCTTGTTGGTAACCAGGCGGCGGAGTGCCTCTCCCTCGCCGGACCAAGCGTTGTGGTCGATACGCCGCCCCCGGATCCTGGGACGGCGCGGCGCGGTACGCCCTCACTCTGGCTGGACGACACATCGCTCGACAACCCGCAGAACGCACTCGGGGCCGCCGTCGCGGCTGCCTCGCAGTCGCCGCAACTGCGCGCACTGGCCCTGTCCGAGCCGCGGCGCGTGCCGTGGGAGGCATGGAGAGAGTTGGCTCGGGCTGTCGGTGTGGCAGATTCCGACGTGGCAGCCCTGCACCAGCTTGCCGACCGTTTCTCCGGCCTCATCACGGTGTCCGACGCGGAGGTCGCATTCGCCGACGATTCCGTGGCCGACGCCCTGCGTCGTGAGACATCTGCCGAGTTGAGCACGCATGTCAATGACCACATGGTCCAGTGGCTGCGAGGAGTCGCCCCCCAGCTGCGGCATCCTGACGGCTGGGCCGCCTCCGGTCCCCTGGGCCGTTACGCCGCCCATGGTCTGGCCATGCACGCGGCGCAGGCGGGAAAGTTCGACGAGCTGCTGCGGGACGGCAGTGTCCTTGCCAATCTTCCCCAGAACGCGCTCCTGGACGCTGCCCACTGCGCGCACAGCGGTTCGCTGCCCGGCTCGAACGCGGCCGCCGATGCTGTGTACTTGTGGATGTACGGGGTGGCCCCGCCAGATCAGGGCGAATGGGCTTCATGGCTGCACTTGATGGCCATGGCGCGAAAGGACACCGAGCTGTGCGCCGCCATCGAGCACTCCGGCGTACGTCTTCCCTGGAAGGCCCGGTGGACACACTGGCGCCCACCGGGTGGATTCGACCCGGGCTACCTCGAACCCGGTCCGGTCTACCAGCTGTTCCGGGTGTGCTGGCGAGATCGCCTGGCCGTGGCCGCGAGCGCTGAGGACGGCGGCGTACGCGTGTGGGACGCCGAGACCTCGGAGCTCGTGGCGGGCCCGTGGTTCGACGAGAACTTTCCGGACGAGGCAGCGGATGCGCTGGCTTGGCCGCAGGGAACTGGGGAAACCGGCCCGACCCGTCGCAGCGAACTCCTTGCGCACGAGGACCTCGACGAGGGTATCGACGACGAGTTCCTTCCTGTTTCAGTGCGTCTTGGCAACCTCACGGTGTTCGCCGGCCCCGGAGGTGTCTTCGCCGTGGAAGCCGCCCACGCGGAAGCGGAGCACGTGCTCACGCCACTGCGCGGGGCACCGCTGCTCGGCACCAGGACCGCAGCAGGCCTCACACGGCCCGTCAATGCCTCGACCACCACTGCGGCCGACCTGGGAACGCTCTTCCCCCGCGCCCCCGTTCTGCGCACCGGCCCGGACCGTCTGCCGGCCGGCCTGACCGATAAAACCGCCCGCCGTGTACTCACCGATACCGGCCTTCCCGTCATGGATGAAAAGGCAATCAGGCTGGAGCCCGAGTACGAGAGATTCCTGTGGGAAGTGCCCTGGCCGAAGGAGGTCGAGCAGCCCGCAGAGGACGGACCGTTCTTCCAGATCGGCTTGTGGATGGGCGCCGAGATCGTGATCGACGGACCCTCCGGGCACGTCCTGCGCATGCCGCGTACCGCCGAGGAGAGCGGACTGGACGGCCTCCTCGTCGCAACGTCCCTCGACCGCTTCCTGGCCATGGTCACCCAGTGGCTCGCTGGGCGTCGCATTCTCGGGACGCTGGAGAACCAGGACGAGGACCATCTGCTCCGGCAGCACATCGAAGACGCCATCTGGGATATCGACGCGGATGGCTCCCGCGCAGAGGCGTGGACCTACGCACTGCACAACGACTGACGCACCATCCGCAAGGGTGGACGACAAGGGACCATGACCGGCGCAACGAACGACTACGCACGGCAGCCGTACCTGGTAGCCGGCCTGTGTCACGCGATGCAGATTGGCCAGGCGCTCTTCGTATCGGCCCGCGCAACGACCGAGACCTCCCGTGGCAGACCCTGTGGAGCCTGCCGGTCCCTGGCATCCACGCCGTGACCGTGGGCAGCATCCCGGCGTCCGGCGAGGAACAGCCGGGCCCCGTCGCAGCACTCGCTGTCCCAGGGGACACACCTGGCGCGTACCTGGTCGGCGACGGCGGCGCGTCCGTGCTGCTCGTCCACGGCCTGGTCCAGCGGGTCCCTCGATCCCCCGGTGCAGATCTTTCCCGCAGGGAGTCCTCTTCCTCGCCGACGAGCGCGGCGCGAAGACCCTGCGGATCCCGGCGCCGACCACACCGATAGCCTCGTAGCACCATGCCCCCGACGCCCTCGAAGGAGCCCCGCGTGATCAGCCAGGAGCGGGCATTCGCCACCGCCGACCGGTGGCTCAACCCCGACGGTTCAGGGGCTCCGCGGCGCGAGGTCCGCATGCGGGAGTTCGACCTCGGGTGGGTCGTGTGGGCCGCACCCGCGCCGATGGAGCGCGACCCGGAGACCGGGGAGCGGCGGCCGCCCGCGGAGATCGGGGACGCGTGCGGGGTCGTGGACCGGCGTACCGGTGAGCTGACGGTCTGGCCTTCGGTTCCGGTCGACGAGGCCGTACGGATGTACAAGCAGAAGCACGGCGGCGGTTCGTCGGAAAGTGGTCGTCCGGTCACCGGGCCCGGCAACACCGCCGTCTTCACGTACGTCGACCCGGCCAGCGGCGAGGAGACGACCCTCTTCCGCAACTCGGGCCCCGGCCTGCCTCCGGTCGAGTACCAGGCGTGGGCCGAGCTGCAGCGTATGAACGTACCCATCGACAACGTCGTGGCAGTCCACACCGACCTGCGCCCCAGCCTGCTCCCCGGCGGCTACACCGCCGAGCTCCTCAACGCGTTCCCCAACGCCAAGCTGTCCTGCGCCCACAGCTACGGCGCCCGACCGGAAACGCGCGAAGAAGGCATCGCCTCGCTGCTTCAGCACGTCGAGATGATGCACCAGATCGCCGGCCAGCAGCCGCCGCCGCGCCCCTACCGGACCCCGGTCCCCGCGAACGTGACTCCCGCCGAGCCGATGCGCGACGTAGCCCTGGGCCGGCACCTCGTCGAGATCTTCGGTCAGGACGGCGTACGCCGCTACGACGCCGACGACGTCGCCGGCAGCCAACTGCCCGAGACCACCGGCTCGACGCTCACCTGGGCTGGAGTCCCCGCCGACATCCCCCTCTTCTTCACCGCCGACCGGCCCGACAGCCCGCCCGCCGGCGGCCTGTTCAGCGACATAGCCACGAACCTGCGCGAGCGCCGCAGCCCGGCCGGCGAAGAGAAGATCAGCGCGCTGGCGCATCTGGTCCGTATCGGCTGGGACGGGGTAGCCGTCATCGCGGTGCAGTGCCTGCCCGGCACGACGGAGCCCAACGGCCTCGGCGCCCTCTGGGCGATCGACCCCGTCAACGCGGCGACCTGCTACGTCAACGTCTCAGCCGCCGCCTTCGCGCGCGCCCTCGCGCTCCTGGTCACCACACGGCAGCAGATGCAGGGCATGGACCCGGTTGCGGCCGGTACGGCGGTGGCGGCGTTCCAGGCTCAGTTGCTTGCCATCGACGCCTCGGCGCTGGCAGATCCGGGCTCGTGGTGGTCGTTGATCGTCGAGCAGATGTGGCACGGGCTGTTCTGAGTGAAGGCCAGTGAACTCAGAGAGTCCTACGCCGCCCGGTCCACTTCCCGTACTACCGAGCGATAGAGCGGTCAGCGAAGCGTGAGCCCGACGAGAACCAGCAGCCGTGAACGTCCGGAAAGCGCTGCTCGATGGCGGGCGGGCCCTCGGTTTAGAAGGGCACGACAACGCGATCGGGCCGTACGCCGCGGGGGCCCGCCGGCGTACGGCCTGAAAATGGCAGGTGAGCGGGTGGCTCAGTAGAGCGAGAATCCGCCGCTGTGGCGCCCCTGGCTCTTTTTCGGAGTCGGCGAGGGCTCGCCCTGGGAGCGCCTCGGCTCGGACGGGTCCGAGGACGGGTCGCTGCTCGCCGGTACCTCACCCTGCCTGATCTGCTCGCGCTCCTCGTCGGAGAGCGCCTCCCACTCGCCGCGCAGCGATGCCATGCCGCCACCGAGGGCTCGTGCCGTCGAAGGGGCGTCCATGGCGTCGCGCAGGGTGACGCGGCCCGAGAGCAACTTCTTTGCGGCGTCCTGGAGTTCTTTGCTGGCGCCGCCGCCGTCGGCGAGTTTGCGCAGCGCGGAGTTCAGTGAGCGGACCTGCTCCGGTTCGAGCGCTTCGTCCCACACGCCGCGGTCGGGGGAAGGCCCCTGGGGGTTACGGGGTTGCTGCTGAGCCATCTCGCTTCTCCTCACCTCTCGTCACCCGAAGTATCTCTCGTCGTATCTCTCGTCACCCGAAGTCGGTACGGATTCGGTCGGCTGTTGACGGTTGTCCGGGCAACGCCCCTCTCGCGGGCGCGGGCTCGGATGCGGAGGCCCTGGGGGCGGCGGGCGGCGTGTCCGGGGCGGTCGCGGCCCGGCTGTCGGCTGGTGCGGCCGGCTGCGAGTCCGCTGCCGCGGGCACTGCCGCCGCTCCCGGCTCTCCGTTCTCTCCGACCGCTTCCGCCGCCGCCGACCCTCGTCCGGTGGCATGGTTCAGGCCCTGGTCCGCGGCTGCCTCCGCGCGCTGGGCAGCCCGTTGCGTTACGGCATCCACGTACGTACCGGGGTCGGCGAGCCCGACGATGTTGTCCTTGACACCCATGAGACCGTCCTTGAGCCCCTTCGTGGCCGACTCCTTGAAGGCGCCGAGGCCCTTTCCCGCGGCGTCCTTGAGGTCGATACCGTCCTGCGCGCCGAAGTTGGCCTTGACCCCCTGCTCGATAAGGTCCTGCCCCATCGCCGTCGCGCCTTCCTTTGCCGCTGCGGTGACGACTTCCTGAACCATGTCCCTGAGCGCCCGGACTGATGCTTCCTTCAGGGTGTCCGCGATCGTTGTGACGATGACCTGCTTGAGCTCGTCGAGCAGCCTTCGTACGACGACACGGGTGATCTGAACGGCGCCCACCGCGCCCAGCTCCGAGAGCCCGAAGGTAAGCGGAGCCGCTGCCTGTGCTGCGGCGATCTCAAAGGCCAGCGCGATGAGTTGGGCAATGACGGCGAGTTTGCTTGTGAGTACGCACATGGCGACCGTGTCGAGAGCAAAGGCAATGGCGTTGGCGGCCTCGACTGCGTCGTTCAGATAGCCGTCCCCGCCGGATTCGAACTTGCGCCATTTCTCCTCGAAAGCTTCAACAGCTTCACCCGCATTCGACGACCGAATCGCGGATGCCGCAGCAACTCCACGCGATCCCAACTGGGCGGCCGTCAAGGCAAACTGCCGCCACGCCGTGGCGGCACTGTGAATCTCGTCTTCGTTCGCATCGGGCCACTCGTAACCGAGCAGCCCGAGAACCCAGTCGACCTCGCGAGGCAGCATCAGTGCCATGTGGGTCACAACCCCCGTGTCGTCGTTCCACAGGCCCCGCACATGGGGCCCGCCCTCAGATGGCCTTGTACGCCTCGTACGTACGCTTTTCGACGCCCCCGTACGCATCACCCATGTGCCGCAGGTTCGTGCCCATCTTCTTGAGCCGGCCACCGAGGCTCTCCATGGAGTCGAGCATCCCGTCCTTCACCGGCTGGTAGACGACATCGAACGGTCCGCCGATGACATCCTCACCCCAGGGCGTCCCGATGCCTTCCAGGGTCTTCTTGAGCTCACCAGTCGCGGTCACAAATTCTCTACCGATCTCCCTGAATTCCTCGCCTTGGATCTTCAGCGTCCGGTGATCGACGTCGAAACCGCCAACAGCCATGCCCACTCCCCCGATTACCTTGCGCTTCGCACGCACGAGCAACTTGATGCAGTCAAAAACCTAGCGCACTGAAGTGATAGAAAAGTCATTCGAATGGCGCTTGAACTGACGTGCAGACGCCCTGAGTCAGCAATGATCCGCACAGACGAACGAAGCAGAAGGCCAGAATCGCCATGGCTCGATCGCAGCAGCGCGCAGGGAACGAACCGCTCACTGTCCCGGCTCGCGGGAAGTGCGTCGGCGCGTACCAAGGGGCGTACGCAGCAGGGTGGGTCGGCACGCAGTGCACCGTGAAGGTGGAGGGATGCGAGGTGAACTACCTCGTCGCCGGCTTCTTCACGGGTTGGGTCCTCATCGGCCTCGGCGTCTTCTGCGTCGCCACGGGCTACGCACCCTCCGGCCGGAGCCGGATCTCGTACAACGAGGCATGGGAAGCGGCGGGACGGAACGTGACGCGGGCGGCCGTGGTCGGGATGATCGGCGCGGGGATCGTGGGGGCCGGGCTTGGGCTTTCGTACCTGGTCAGCCTCTTCTTCCGAGGGACTCTCGTTCGCATCATGAGGTGCCCTGCTCGGCGCCCACGGCTCCTGTCGAGCGGATACGGGGGTGTCGCCGCACCGCCGATCAGGTGGGAGGGCCGAGACTCAGGGCCCCGACACCGGCCCTCCTGGCCCGCGCCATACGGTTCTTGTCACGTACGATCTCCCGGTACTCCTCCAGGGGCGTCCGGCTGCCACGCTCCAGGGTCATGAACTCACTGCCGCCCGGCACGGCGATCACTCCACCGAATTCGGGGTCACCGGCGAACCAGGCACTCTCCTCCATCTCCCCCGTCCAGCGCTTCCTCCGCAGCGGGTTGACCGCGCGCATGGTCTTGGACCAGGCGCCGTCCGCGTCGGCCTTGAGCCGCACAGGCAGTGCCATGACATCCTTGACGTCATTGCACGGACGCACGGAAGCGCGGTGCTCCCAGGGATACTCGCGGAGCACCTTCCGGATCTTGCGCAGGCGGAGGACCGGCCCCCACGAGTACAGAGCCATGGCGAAGGCGAACGGTGCCGCGATCAGACACAGGACGGCCGCGATGCGCATCCACATCGGCTGGGTTCTGGGCTGATCCGCCAGTATTCCCGTCACCGCCAAGGTCGCCAGCAGCAGAATTATGGTCACCGGCAAAACCGCCACCGCGCGCAGTCGTGCTCGCTGCCAATTCCGCCGCGTCTGCGGATGATCGAAGGCGCACTTGTACGGGGGGACTTGGGCTGTGGGGTACATCTGGCTGGCTCCTGTTCGGGTTCCGAGAGTTGGGGCAGGCACCCGTCACCGCGACATCACGGTCGGCCTTGCCGACCGTGATGTCGCGGCTCAGGGCGCTGGTCAGGGCCTTGCCCGCGAGCGTACTGCCGTGCGGAGCCAGGGCAGCGGGCGAGCGGCGCCGGAGCGTCACGCTCGGCCCCGGCCGGGCTCCTTGCTCAAGCGATCCCGGCTGCGATCGTGCTCGCTCCGACGGCGACCGGACGCCGAGCCCCAGTAGTCCCGCTCCAGGGTCATCAGCCCACGACCTCCCGGCAGCGCGATGACTGCCCCAGTGGTGGCAACACCGGCCAGCCAGATGCCCTGCTCCATCGCCGGGTCCCAGCGATACCACCGCAGCGGGTTACGGGCAGCCATGACTTGCCCCCACTCCTCCCCTTCCTTGGCCTTGAGCTGCACGGCAACGCCCTTGGCTTCCCTGGCGTGCGGGTGCTTGCGGGCAGCTGCCCGGAACTTCCATGGGTTGGACTGCAGAACCTTGCGCATGCGGCCAAGGCGGCGAAGCGACCCGATGTAGGCGTACAGGCCGGCGGGAAGGACGATGCCGAAGAAGAGAGCGGGCAGAAGACCCGCACCGGCCAGGCGGATCTGTGTCTCGTACGTGCCCACAAGGCCAAACGCCACCAAGGTCACCATGATGAGGACGACAAGTCCACCGGCCACGCGCAGTCGCGCCCGCCGCCACGCCTGCCGTGTCGGGGCATGGTCGAAGGCCCGCTGGTCCGGCGGGATTTGGGCGTCTGGCGTCATGTTGCCGGCTCCATACATTCGCAATTCCGATTCATTACGTTTCGCGACCCTTCGTCACGGTCGATTCAGGTGCAGGGTCATGAGTCGGTGCCCGCCCGGCAGAGCAAGTACGCCACCGCGGCCAGGGTTGCCCGCGAACCAGGCCCCGTACTCCAGCTCTTTCGACCAGCGCTTACGCAGACGCCATGTACCCGCGGCCAGCACCGGCGTCCAGCCCTCGTCGCCAACCCCGTTACGCCCGTCACCCGCGTCACCGCCGTCACCGCCGTCACCGAACCTGAGCTGTACGGCCGTGCCTGCACTGACTTTGGCGTCCGGCCTGCGGACCGCGGAGCAGTACCTCCAGGGGTGGGACTTCAGAACTTTCTCGACGGCACGCAGCCACAACAGCGCCCTGCCCGGAGCCGGCAGCAGGAACGCAGTCGGTATCAGCAGGAAGGATGCGGCGCCCGAGACGAGCTGCGTCTCCTCTTCCTTGAACGCCGTTGCCACGATGAGCAGGCCCAGCCACACCGCGACCCTGATCAGGAGGCTGATGCGAGCCCTGCGTCGGACCTTCTCAAAGGCCTGCCGAGTGGCGGGGTCGTCGAAGGCGCACTCGGCCAAGGGAAGGGGGACAGAGAGACTGGACTTCACGTGTACGACTCCTCGTCATGGGGTTCAGCAAAGATGATCACCTGCGGAGACCCGCACTCAAATTCCCCATCACCGGCGAACCTGGCACCCTGCTCCATCGCCGTCGTCCAGCCCTTCCTCTGCAGCGGATCCCGCCGGAGTGGCGACGGACGTCAGGAGGAGGCTGTCCAGGTACTCCTTACGGACGCCCGCAGCGTTGACCCACGCGAGACCGGGTGACAGGAACGCCACGACGGCCAGGATGATGGTCATGACGGTGCCTACGCCGATCATGGCAATCCCCAAGGCCAGCAGGCTGAGCAGCAGGGCCCAGAAACCGCCGGCGTGCAGCGCCGGGTCCCAGACTGGGTACGGACAGATCGCACGCAACTCGCGTCCCTCGACAAGGCGCTTGGCCGCCGGGACCGGCGAGCCTTCGGGCAGATCCGAGCCATCACTGGCCTCCACCCAGCCCCGGACGTAATGCTCGCCGTCCACGACGAGCACCGCTTGGGCGGCCGGGGCGCCCTGAGGTTCTGCTCTGGCTCCTTCCCCCCCAATAGAGCTTCGCCGGACTGCCGCTGACGTGCCGGGCGAGAGTATCGGGCTCGAATGCCGCGTCCATGAAGAGGCCGAGCCGCTCCCCGCCGATTCCTTCAAGCCCCAGGCAAGGTTTCGGCTCCCTCGCAGCCACTCCCTTCGGCGTTCTCCTGGGCACGGCCACTCTTCCGCCGACCGGGGTGACCACCAGAGAGCGGGAGCGTCCCGCCCGCGAACCGGGCGTGCCAACCGACCTGCCGCCCACCACAGCGAAGAACAGACACCCTGTCGTCCAGACCGGCACAAAGAGCAACAGCCCCCACGCTGGGCCGCCGACCTTACGCTCCAGGGAATCCCTGCCAGCGTCGAGGAATACACCGACGTGCGGCGAGGACGGAGCGTAGAGAGACCAGACGTGGTCACCAGGTTCAGCGGGTGTCTTTGAGGAGACGGTACCTTCCTCCGATTGGCTCCCGCCGTCGAAGGGCACGGCAACTTGGACCCCGGTACGGTAGTAGTCGGACCCCTTGAGCTTCTCGACGAACTCCGATGACAGCACCTTGTGGACTTCCACCTGGCGATTACGTGGCCCGCATCGACGATCCTCCACGCTGCGGCCGACTTTCAGGCTCTGCGCCCTTCAGGCCACCAGCGTCGACGCGTAGCCACTCCGCCCGGCTCCGGCGAGGGCCCTCGCCGAACAACCGTGAGGCAGCCGGCGACGTCAACTGCTGCCACCACAAGGCAGGCGAGAGCGTCCCACCGGGGTGGCGGCAAGGACGGCTTCAGCAGCAGTCGCACCACTGCCGCAAGCAGCCCGAGGCCTCCGACTGCCAGCCAGGCCGACACCGCTCGGAGCTTCCCGCTCATTCCAACCTCTCCTTGATCGTTTGCCCGCCTCAGGCGAGCGTGCCCTGGCCAGTGAAAGGGACGGCCTCCCGGAGAAGTGCCCTGCTCCATGGGTGCCTCTGAGATAGCGGGCGGCGACACGTAGGCGTGCCCATACGCAGAGCAGGCGCGCCTACCGGGCGAGCGAACCTGATCCGGGACCTCCAGGGGCGCGGCCCGGTGACCTACCGGATCGGCGCCCGCCGCTTGAGGCCGGCCTGCATCGCCCTCTTGAGGCGCTCCGCTCCGGCTTCCTCTCGCTGCCCGGACATCAGCTCCCAATCGCGGGGCTGCATGAACAACAGCTGACCGGACCCCGGTACTAGCGCCGCACCCCCGAAGACCTCGTCACCGGCGAACCAAACGCCGCCCTCCATGCCCTTCAGCCAGCCCGGACGCGAAAGGGGGTCCACGGCCGCCAGCACCGGCGAGCGGTCGGCGCCCTTCTCTCCGATGGTCAGAACCCGCACCCTGTTCCCCTTCATTTGCAGCGTCTCGACCGGACCGCGGAATTCAAGGGGGTACCTACGGAGGGCCCGCGAGCACCTCCAGGTCCAGGACAGAGCCGCTCAAAAGAATATCAACGCGATCAACAGACCGACGAACCCCACGATGGCCAGCGGCAACAGATAATCAATCCCCGTCACGAAAACCAGAATGAACATGGGCGCGAAAATGACGAAGTACTTCGCGAACCGCTTCAGGGCCGTGACGTAGTGATACTTCACCGCTGACTTGAAGTCGGTTCCATCGGTTGCGTACGGAACTTGGGAAGTCTCCAGCATGGCATTGTCCTCTTGCTCTTCTGCGTTCATCCGAAATCGCTCTTCATCGCTTCTGCGACGGAGCCCGAAGCTACCGACTCGAAGGCGTGTTCCCCTTCAGCCCGCGCCGGATCGGTGAACGTCACTGTACGGGCGGTGCCGAGCAGGACGCCGCGGTAGTCATCGGCGAACTCCACCGACGCGGTCACCATCTGTACTGCGATGACTGACGAGGATCGCGTGTCCGGAATCGCCACCATCCCCTGCCAGACCTCTTCCTGTCTGGGCTCCTCTTGGCCCTCAGGAGGTACGCCCGGGGCCACCGTGGTCTGCACCGACTCCGACAAGAACCCAGTACCAATGGGCAGTTCGACGGGTCGCATACCGTCGCCGGAACCGCTCCCCGCTCCGCCGGCCAGCATCTTGGTGAGTACGCGTTTGGGGTTCATTCCTGGCGTCGGAACGCTGAAAACCGTGAGGACAGAAAGCGCGGAACCGCCGCTGTCGTCGGGATGCATACCCAGCGCACATCCCTGCACCTGCTGCTTCTGCAGCATCATCACAACGATGGCGTACAGCCGGAACACCTGGTC
Source organism: Streptomyces sp. ISL-100 (assembly GCF_018614615.1). GTDB lineage: Bacteria > Actinomycetota > Actinomycetes > Streptomycetales > Streptomycetaceae > Streptomyces. The sequence continues at coordinate 38,314 of NZ_JAGGOK010000039.1, forward strand.
TGCGCGGTCGCGGACCTCGCTGGGAAGGTCGTTGATCTGCCGCGCCACCTCTGCGAGTCCGGCGGGTGACGGTTGGAGATCCACCTGGCGGTAGCCGAGGGGAAGTCCGTACCAGAAGGCCGACTTCTGCTCAACAGCCGCGATATCGAAAAGGTCGTTCACAGCCGGATGCCCCTTGCGAGTTCGCCCAGATCGGTACACTTGGACATACCTGGTGGATTCCACTCCCTGGGCCTGGACTTGGACGAAGAGGGGCGTCTCGAGCAACTCTGGTCCATCGCGGAGGAAGTCTGGCCGCACGGCACCGGCTTCCAACGCGAAGTCACCTTCCACACTTACCGTGAGATTGGCGATCACGCCCTCACAGAGGACTCCTTCTACGCGGGCTTCTGCCTGGACGAGGCACCGAACGGCCGCCTCACCACCGCCTCGCTGCTGGCCCGCCTCGACCCTCTGGACGAGGCCGATGCCGAGTTGTCCGCGCACGGCCTTTTCGAGGCGCTCTCCGCGAACGAGAACAAACACGGTCGAGGACATCCGCGTTCCAGCAGGGCCGGGCGTGCTCGTGCTGTGCGGCCTGGAATGGCAGTCCGACCCGGACGATGACACGGCGCCGTCCCTGCCCCGCGCGCGGGCCGATGTCTACCTCCCCCTCCCCCGCATGCGTCGGCTCCTCGTCATGAGCCTGACCACTCCGTCGCTGCCGGATCTTCCGTTCTACGTCTCACTGTTGTCGAAGTCGGCCCACGACCTCACGATCTCCAGCGGCGTGGAGCCGCCGCCTGCCTCTGGCCCGGAGAACGGCGGTGAAAGGAGAGCCCGTACCTCCGACCAGGTCAGGGCGGACGTCGGGTAGTAGACAGGCAGGCACCGCTCACACGGCGAACAGTTGGATCGTGAAGCTTCAGGACAACGGACGTCACTCCGGTGGTCATAAACCTCTATCCGCCCCAGCTCAAGGAGATGCGGCGCGCTGTACGGTCACGGCCGGAGCGGCGATCAGGCTGGTCGCCGCTACCGGAGGCACCCGGGGAGACGAACTGGTGAACCAGCTCCGGTTCGCCGCCGGCCACTGGGCGCCCCTTCTGCGTCAGACGACTGCGCACACTGCCCTCGGCATCTCCCGCTTTATGCAAGGTTCACCGGTATCGGACGGCACCTCCCGGATCGCAACCCGGACTCCGCGAGGACGGTGAGCACGTCACTCACAAGCGACTCGCCGCCCGGGATCATGCGAAGTCTCGGCCTGACCGGGCTTCGGCTGTGCCGCAGGCACAGCGCCTGCGGCACATGCTGCTGAATGGCATGGATACAACACCCGGGAGAGACTAACCTCTCGGCCCTGGTGGAACGCGGCGTTGTTCGCCGGCATCCTCAGCGCGATGGTGGCCCTGGGTGGCCTTGCAGCGGCTTGCCTGCCGGGCTTCGGCGTCGCCATGCGTGTGATGAACGGCGCGCGTTGGCTGTCGTCGGCGTCACTGGATTCTGAGCAGCTGTCGCAGCCACAGCGGCAAGCTGTTGGTGCTGGCTCTGACGACAATGGCAACTGGAATATTCGAGAGCGCAGCGAGGAGACCGACGATGCCGACTCGCCTGCAGCCTCATCTGCTGGCGACGCCTCAAGAGACACGCCTCGTGATCGTGTTACGAGCTCTTTGGCTCGGGAGCTGCGTGACGGAAGAAACCGCGGCGCGCCATGGGGCAGCGCAATCTCCCGCTCCGGACTGGACGTTGATCGTGTTCTACGACCCTAGCTGACGCCCGGGCAAGCGTTCCCCGGGAGGGCTACCGGGGCCCATCGGGCCAAGTGCACTCGCCAGCAGGAAAGTTACGACGAACGAACGATGTCCCACGGCACGAGGCGAGGCAGACAGCGATGGCTGCCTCGCCTCGCCGGAGATCGCTAGGAATCCGTCGTCGGCAACGCGATAAGTGAGTACGACGAACTACCTGCGAGGCCGGAGGCTCCGCCGTTGTCGGACAGGTAGAGCGTGCCCTTGTTCCAATACGGCCGCCCGAAGACGCTGCTGCCCTTGTCGACCTCTTCGGGGTACTCGGCGACTGTCTCCATCGCGCCGTCCTTGGGGGCGAACTCCACCAGCTTCGGCTCATGCGAGGCCTGGGTGACGTACACCAGCGGTCGCTCGCTACCGGTGTCCGTCAGCGGAATGTAGTGAATCGTGTCCACAGGATCCGTCTTCCACAATTCCTTCCCGCTGTCCAGGTCGTAGGCAATCAGCACATTCTGCTCACCCTTGGGGTTGTTCCGCGGGGAAACCTCCATGACGAAGATATTGCCGAACCCAGCCGCCTCATGCGTCGGGTCACCGCCGTCCCCGAAGTGGACGTAGTACTTCTCCTCCAACTCCGGCAACTTCCCACGCATTTCACCGGTCTTCTCATCGAGCGCGAAGGCACCTTCGTATCCGCTGATGACAAGCGGCGAGGTGGTGAGGATGCCCGAGACCGCATCCTCACCAAATTTCTTCGTCCACTCAGGCTCACCGGTGGCGGGATCGATCAGCGATACCTCGGTCCACTTCTTCTCGTTGCCCTCAAGTGGATCGCCCTTGCTGCACGATGCCCGGCGTATCAGGTTCTTGCCGCCGGTGAATTGGCCTGTTCCGCAGTAGGGCGTAGCCGTCTTCTTCAAGTCCCAGGCCACGGAGCCGTCCGCCGCCTTCAGTACCTTCCCGCCGAGCACCACGGTCTCACCGGTGCGGGCCACGCTCAGCCCCTTGCCGGAGAAGCCTCGATGCCACAACTCCTTGCCGGACTTGAGGTCGAACGCGGCGACGTTGTTGCATTCGCCCTCGCCTCCCTCCACACCTCCCGAGGCGCCATACGCAACGATCCCGATTCCGCCATCAGAAGCAGAAGGAGCGACGCATGCTGTGTTACCCGCGCCGGGCAGCGGTGTGGCCCACAGTTTCTTTCCTGTGTCGCGAGCGTAGGCCTTCACCCCACCGGGCGCGGTCTGGATCACGGCCTTGTCGGTGAACCAGGTGCCGGCTCCGTCCAACTCGCTCGAGCCCTCTCCCGACTTCGCCTCCACAGTCCACAACGGCTCGACGGCGCCACTCGCCAGCACGTACCACGCGGCGCCGCCCGCCCCACCGAGCACGATCAACGCGAGAACCAGCAGCACGATCAGGCCGGTCTTCTTCTTACGCGGCGGCGCTGCCGGAACGGGAGCCCCGGGGAACTGCTGCTGATAGCCATAGCCCTGCTGGGGCTGGGGCGCCATCGGCTGCCGCTGATAGCCGTATCCCTGCTGCGGTGCGGGCGTGGGCTGTTGCTGCGGGTAGCCGTATCCGGGCTGTGGCACGGGAGCCTGCTGAGGCGGCATAGACGGCTGCTGCTGAGGCGGCACGGGAGCCTGCGGCGGCATGGGCGGCTGCTGCCCATAAGGGCTGGTGCCCGGCACGGGTCCGTTGGTGCTCATCGGCTGTTGCTCCTGACGTACTGGGCCCACGCGGCCTGGAATTCGCTCTCGCCCATACCCACGGCACTCTGCAGCTGCTGGTCGAGTTCCGTGGGCTTCTTGTAGTGGTCGACCACGAACTTGAAGACCGCCTCCTCGCCGCCCTCCTCGGCGATGAACCGGATGGCGAGGTAGCTGAGGGCGTAGTTCATGCTGACCGGGTTGGCGTCACTGTCGAAGTCGCTGCTGGGCAACTCACCGTCGAATTCCTGGCCTGCCAGGGCGTTTCGAACGCCCTGATCCCCCAGCTCCCGGTCGAATCGGTTCGTGACGTATTCCGCGAACCCTTCGACAACCCAAGAACGGAGACTCTTCTCGTCGTCGAAGGAGTAGGAGCCGCTGTCTTGTGGCTGCACGAGAGCATGCGCGATTTCATGCCGCGAGATATCCGCAACGCCGCGCCTCCACGCAGACGAAGTGAAGCGCTCTGACGAGGCATCCATCTTGATGCGCGCGCCGCCGAATTCGAGCCGGTCCTCCTTGCCGCCGTATCCCTCATTGAAGGTCGGCATCGGCACGCTCTGCCCGGCATCCCAGCCAACGTCCAGGCCACCATTGTTGTAGAGCTTCGTGTACGTCTTCCGGTCCGGTTCGACGACGACGAGGAAGCCCTTGGGAGTGTTGGGAACCGACGGGGCCTTTGACTTCCACAGGTCCAGATCGGTCTTCGCGCTCTGCTCGATGATCGGCGCGTAGCGACTCGCAGCGGCGGCGTTCTTCTTCGCCGCGATCGTGACCGTGTGCCCTTGCCGCTTCACGTACATGTCGTCGTAAAGGTCCCAGGGAGCCGGGTAGTAGACCGCGGTGGCGCCCAACCCATACGCGGACGGCGAACCGCCCACGCCGGTGATGCGCGGCTCCGCCTCCTTGGAGTCCCGCTCCACCTCCCAGCGGTACCACTCGGAGACCGGACGTACGTCAACGCCCTCGATCTGGTGGACGAAGGCGACATCGAGAGCGAGCTTCACATCGGAGCCGTATTCATCCGAACCGTCGCCCGTCTGCTGAAGGACCATGTACTTGGACTCGGCGAAAGGCACCTTGCGCAGATTGCGGAATATCTGGCGCTGCTCCTCCTTCGCCTCGCCGTCGAAGGGGGCCAGGTACTCGTCCTCGTCACCGCTCTTCAGCGCCTGGGTGCGCCCATTGAGCAAGGTTGCTATGTCCTCTTGGCTCAGCACCTGTTCGGTGTCGTCCCCCGTACCTTCGGCGCCGGGCATGGAACCCCCGCCCACCGCCTTGTACACCGCAAACCCACCGACACCGAGCACAGCCACTAGCGCCAGGGCCGAGAGCCCGATGACGGCCGTCTTCAAGCCCTGACCGCCACCCGGGTCGTTGGGCGGTGGCGGCACGGGCGGGTACCACCCGGGCTGCTGGGGCGGTGCCCCATAAGGACCACTGGGCTGCTGGCCCGGTGCCCCGTACGGAGCCGCAGGGCCCGGACCTCCGGGCGGCGCCGAATAAGACATAGCTTCCCTCTCGCACAATTCACCTAGTGAGGGAGCGCGTGACGCGGCCTGGCCGCACGCAAAGGCGAGCCAGCATCTCGGCCGACCCGCGACGGAGTTACGTATGCAGGCTCATGTTGAGCGAGGCTCGCACACTCCGGACCACTCTCCCCGTTAGTCACACAACACCTTATGGGCTTCGCTAACACAAGGCCGCCCCAGCCCCGTAGGACTTCGTGCAGAAACTGTGATTGGTCGCGTTCGGCTGCACAGGCCGGATCCCGGGCTGACCGCCAATCGGCGGGCCAGGCACGCCACTTCGGCTACCCGAGACCAGGGCTCATGAACTCTTCGGCCCTGGGCAGACAAACGCGGCAAGCAGCTCCTCCAAGAGCAAGGTCCGGCGGACAACTGCCCACCGGACCTTTCACTGCACAGCGGCTGCGCCGAATCAGACGCTCGGCGCCTTCACGACCTCACCGGACGGTGCCTTCGCGCCTACCGGCTTGCCGAAGTCGGAGAAGACAATGTTCTGCGCGTTGTCATCCCCGCCCTTGATTTCGCGCTTAAGGAGGTTCGACGGGCCTGTCGCCGCAACGTAGTACGTGATCGACTTACTCGCGTCGACCTTGTTGACGATCGGCACCACCGACGTCCCGTCGAGATCCACTACCTGGCCCTTGACCGGGTTGCTGCTGGCCTTGTCGGGGGCCGTGAACTGCTCGGGGTGGCAGTAGCTGATGAAGTTTTTCAACATCGGCTGGGTCGGCGTGCCGTGCATCCACTTGCCGACAGGAATTTCAGCGCCATTGGCCTTGGCCCAAGAAGCAACCTTGGCGTCCACCTTGGCCCAGGCGTCATCGCCCTTACGGATGATCTCCCAGGAGCCCAGCTCCGGCTTTTCGACCGTCCCGACGCACTCCGTGGCCGAGACCAGCAAGTCGGTCTTGGATGCCTCGCTGGTCGCCCGCTGCCGGAACGAGCCCGCGTCGGCGTTGGCCTGCGTGGCCTTGCTGTAGATCTCCTTGGCGGACAACTTCTCGACGCCGTTCGGCTTGGCATCAGTCCCGGCATCGGCACTCTGCGACGGCTTGGTGTCACCGGCAGGCGCAGCCCCGCCGTTCTCCTGACAGGCGGCCAGCGGCACGAGTGCGACAGCGCAGACAAGGGCGCTGGCGGTGCGCCGGACGGACAGGACACGTGTGTTGTTCATGAGATCCCCGTGAGCTTCGCAGTTTCTGTGATCATGTGCGCGCCCCATCCAAGCAGCGTCCCGAGTCTCACCACGCTGTGGGAGGGACGTAGGCGGGAGACCTGTACCGTCCCCACATCCATCCCCCACATCTCGAACCCGGACAGCCAACACGGGGCGGCACCATGATCGAGCCAGAGCTGGCAGCACTGACCCTCCAGGACAGAGAACTGCCCCGTCCTGACCTGGGTGGCCGGGCACTCGGCGCGGCGCTCTTCCTGGCCACCTTCGTCTGCTTCAGCTTCGCCTTCGTCGACGCCGCGCACGCTGCGGGCATCGCGGGCACACACGGCACCGGCACCAGGCCGCTCACCGTGCAGCTCGCCTTACTGAGCATCCTCACGAATCCAGCGGGCGTCGTACCCAGGGAACCACGAGCAAGGCGGGTAGCAGACTCCTACTATCGAGCTAGTACTCCAGCAGTACTT